>CALHIB010000185.1 GCA_938030595.1 uncultured Rhizobiaceae group bacterium
GCCTTTAGCAAAGTAATAACCAAGCAAAGGTGACGTCTCTTTGTAATAAGCCATCAGCCTTGTGCGCATCACTTCTGCATTGTCATCTGGTCGACGTTTAAATTCAGTACCGCCACAGCGATCGCAAGTTCCTTCAGATGCAGGCTTCTTGAATGTATCGTGATAGCCCTCACCGCAGTTTCCGCATGTATAGCGGCCAGCAACGCGCTCAACCAATGCTTCATCATCCACTTTAAGTTCAACAACGCGGTCAAGACCCAGGTCTTTCTCGCCAAGCATAACAGAAAGAGCTTCTGCCTGCTCCAGTGTACGGGGGAAACCGTCCAGGATAAAACCGTTCTTGCAATCATCCTGATCTAAGCGCTCTGATACAATTGCATTTACAATATCATCAGAAACCAGATTACCCGCATCCATCACCGCTTTGGCCTTTTTGCCAACTTCGGTTCCGTTTGCAACTGCTTCGCGAAGCATGTCACCCGTTGAAAGTTGTGGAATAGAATATTTGTCAACAATGAGTTTAGCTTGAGTGCCTTTACCAGCACCAGGAGGGCCTAAAAGTATTAATTTCATTTACGTCGTCCCCCTTTACGCTTACCTCCGCGCAATTTCTGCTTCTTCATCAGAACTTCGTATTGCTGAGCCAACAGATGCCCTTGAATTTGAGCGACTGTGTCCATGGTTACACTCACCATAATCAATAGCGAGGTACCACCAAGAAAAGCGGAAATGCCAACGTTCGACATAAAGACTTCCGGTACCAGACATACGAATACCAAGTATATGGCACCAACAACAGTGATCCTAGTTAGCACATAGTCGATATGTTCTGCTGTTTTTTCACCAGGCCGAACGCCAGGAATAAAGCCACCCTGGTTTTTCAGATTATCAGCAGTTTCCTTCGGATTGAATACAATCGCTGTATAGAAGAATGCAAAGAAAGCAATCAACGCGCCAAAGAGAAGAAGATACATCGGTTGGCCACGACCAAGATAACTGACCAGGAATCCAAGCCAATCAGGTAGATTGCTTTGTCCACCTGCAGTAAAGCCAGCAGCAGTTAGCGGTAATAGCAATAATGATGAAGCAAAGATTGCAGGAATAACGCCAGCTGTGTTCAGCTTCAACGGCAAGTGCGAAGAATTACCTTCAAACATCTTGTTGCCGACTTGTCGTTTTGGATATTGAATGAGGAGCTTTCGCTGGGCTCGTTCGACAAAGACAATCAAGAAGACAAGTGCTACTGCAACAACCAGTACCGTCAGCATTGTTGCTGTTGAAATAGCGCCTGTACGCCCCTGTTCCAGCAACTGTGCAATCGCTGATGGCATAGCAGCTACAATGCCAGCAAAGATAATTAGAGAAATACCGTTACCAATACCACGTGCAGTGATTTGCTCACCCAGCCACATCAGGAACATGGTGCCACCAACAAGCGTTAGCACTGTTGAAATACGGAAGAACCAGCCTGGATCGGCCACAACATTGGAGGCTTCCAAACCAACAGCGATACCATAGGCTTGAAGAGTACCAAGAATAACCGTGCCGTAGCGTGTGTATTGGTTGATAACCTTACGCCCCTGCTCGCCTTCTTTTTTCAGCTGTTCAAGTGAAGGAACAACTGAAGTCATCAACTGCATGATGATAGAAGCTGAAATATAGGGCATAATGCCAAGGGCGAAAATGGCAAGACGCTCAACAGCGCCACCATTAAATACATTTAAAAGACCACCAATGCCTGCTGCTTGGCCGTTAAACAGCTGAGCGTATGCACTAAAGTTGATGCCAGGTAGCGGAATATAGGTACCAAGGCGATAAACAATTAAAGCGCCAAGTGTAAACCACAGGCGCTTCTTCAGCTCATCTGCCTTTGAGAATGATGAAAAGCTAAGATTTGAAGCGAGTTGCTCGGCAGCTGATGCCATTTTAATCTCCCGATAGCCTGAACATGGCAGGCATATGATTTACGTCCTTCGGGACAAGATAAGTGTTTCGGCCCTAAATTGCGAGGCCGAAACTGTCTTTTACGACTATTTAATTATGCGTCTTTTGGGACGTACACTTTTTTCTCGTAAACTGGCTTTTCAAATACTTTGACTGAACCACCAGCTTTTTCGATTTTTTCAATCGCTACTTTAGATGCGCCTGCAACTTCACAAGTCAGCTTTGCTTTAAGCTCACCATCTGAAAGAATTCGAACACCATCACCTGCACGACGTAGAAGACCAGCTTCTACAAGCATTTCAGCAGTAATTGTAGCCTTGCCATCAATCTTCTTGTCGTCAATTGCTTTTTGCAAACTACCAACAGAAATGATTTTCATGTCTGATGTAAACATTGCATTAGAGAAACCGCGCTTAGGAAGACGACGGAAGATTGGCATTTGCCCGCCTTCGAAGCCATTAATCGCTACACCTGAACGAGACTTTTGGCCTTTAACGCCACGTCCGCCAGTTTTACCTTTGCTTGAACCAATACCACGGCCAACGCGTCTGCGTGACTTTAATGATCCAGCATTATCTGAGATTTCATTGAGTTTCATAGTATATACTCCAGATCCCTTAAGCGTCGTCTTCGACAACACGAACCATGTGGCTCACTTTGCGGATCATGCCGCGCACTGCTGGCGTATCTTCCAGAGTAGAGCGACGGTTCATTTTGTTAAGTCCAAGGCCAATCAAAGTGGCGCGCTGATCTGCCGGACGGCGAAGCGGGCTACCTGTTTGTTGAACGGTTACTGTCTTTTTAGCCATGATACCTACCCCTTAGTCTTCTGAACCAATCAGGTCGCGACGGCGTTCCTGAAGGGTTGAATATTTAAGACCACGCTGAGAAGCGATATCTTTTGGGTGCATCTGGTTTTTCAAAGCATCAAACGTAGCGCGAACCATGTTGTATGCATTTGATGAACCTTGTGACTTCGCAACGATATCCTGGATACCAAGCGTCTCAAAAACAGCACGCATTGGACCACCAGCAATAATACCAGTACCAGCAGGTGCTGCACGAAGGAGAACCTTACCAGCACCGTGACGGCCTTTAACATCGTGGTGAAGCGTACGACCAGAGCGCAGTGGCACAAAAATAAGATCGCGCTTAGCAGCTTCTGTAGCCTTACGAATAGCTTCTGGCACCTCTTTAGCTTTACCGTGACCGAAGCCTACGCGACCTTTTTGGTCACCTACGACTACGAGTGCAGCAAAACCAAAACGACGGCCGCCTTTTACAACTTTTGCAACGCGATTGATATGAACGAGCTTGTCAACGAATTCGCTATCTTTTTCTTCGCGTTCCCTGTTACGGGAATTTTCTCTTGGTGCCATTTACCTGTTCCTTATTCTTTTCCGGTAGCACTAGACTTAATCAGCGAGGCCTTTTGAATAATCTTGTAAAAACTCAAGTACCAAACTGGATGATGAGAGGCCGTCTATAAAAACAGCCTCCCTATTCTTTTATCAGCTTTCTTTAAGCGAAAAGCCTTAGAAGCTCAACCCGCCTTCGCGAGCTGCTTCAGCCAATGCTTTAACACGGCCATGATAGATGTATGCACCACGGTCGAAGATAACTTCTTTGATACCTGCTTTTGATGCACGCTCTGCAACAAGTTTACCAATGGCTTGAGCAGCTTCTACATTAGAGCCCTTCCCGCCTTTGAAATCCTTGTCCAGTGTTGATGCTGAAGCAAGTGTGTGACCTGCAGCATCATCAATGACTTGAGCGTAAATATTTTGCGAAGAGCGGTAAACACTTAAGCGTGGACGACCGTTTGCAACTTTTTTAAGCTGACGACGTACACGATTAGCACGGCGCGCTTCAGTGGATAGTTTGATTCCCATAATGCGTATGCCTTACTTCTTCTTGCCTTCCTTACGGAAGATTGTTTCGTCAGCGTATTTAACACCCTTGCCTTTATAAGGCTCTGGTGGACGGTAGCTGCGAATTTCAGCAGCAACCTGGCCAACTTTTTGTTTATCGATACCAGTCACAACGATCTCAGTTGGCTTTGTACAAGCAACTGTTACGCCTTCTGGCACTTTGTAGACAACTTCATGAGAGAAGCCGAGAGACAATTGAACGTCATTACCTTGCATTGCTGCACGATAACCAACACCGTTGATCTCAAGTTTCTTTTCGAATCCGTCTTTAACACCTTCAAGAATGTTAGCAACCATGGTGCGGGACATGCCCCACTTAGAACGTGCATCCTTGGTTTGATCACGAGGATCAACCTGGATAGCGCCATCTTCCATTTTCACTAGCACTTCTCTGTTTACAACAAAGTTAAGCTCGCCTTTTGGTCCTTTAGCAGTAACCGTTTGGCCTTCAACTGTTGCAGTAACCCCTTCAGGGATCATAACTGGTTTTTTACCTATACGAGACATGTATCAAATCTCCCTTAGAATACGCGGCAAAGAATTTCGCCACCAACATTCTGAGAGCGGGCTTCGTGGTCCGCCATAACACCTTTTGGTGTTGATAGAATGTTGATGCCAAGACCGTTCGCCACATGTGGGATGGATTTGACAGAAGAATATACGCGAAGACCAGGACGAGATACGCGTGAAATTTCACGGATAACCGGCTTTTCTTCGTAGTACTTCAATTCAATTACAATCTCTGACTTGCCGTCATCGAATTGTGCAGTTGAATAGTCGCGAATGTAACCCTCAGACTTCAAAACTTCACATACGTTTGCACGCAGTTTTGAAGACGGGCTTGAAACTTTGGACTTGTTACGCATCAAACCGTTACGGATGCGAGTCAACATGTCACCGAGTGGATCAGTAATACCTGACATGGATTATCCCCTTACCAGCTTGATTTGACAAGACCAGGGATCTTGCCGAAGTTGCCAAGTTCGCGAAGAGCGATACGTGACATTTGAAGTTTGCGGTAATAACCACGCGGACGTCCAGTAACCTCACAGCGGTTACGGATACGGATCTTTGATCCATCACGTGGTAGTTCGTTCATTTTCAATTGCGCTTTAAAGCGTTCTTCAATTGGCAACTCACGATTCATGATAATCGCTTTAAGAGCAGCGCGTTTCGCGGCTTGATTTTTAGCCTTGCGAACACGTGTCTTGTTTTTAGTAAATGCGCTAACTTTAGCCATTTATTTTTTCCTTTGCTTCACGCTTGCCGTTACTGCTGTTCAGGGAATGGGAAGTTAAACTCTTTCAAAAGAGCTCTAGCTTCGTCATCCGTCTTGGCAGTCGTACAGACGATTACGTCCATGCCCCAGATCTTGTCTACTTTATCGTAGTTGATCTCTGGAAACACGATGTGTTCCTTAATGCCCATAGCAAAGTTGCCACGGCCATCAAAGCTTTTTGGGTTTAGACCACGAAAGTCACGTACGCGTGGTAGTGCGATTGTAACTAGACGGTCAATGAAGTCATACATACGTGGACCACGAAGTGTAACTTTCGCGCCAAGTGGCATGCCTTCACGTACCTTAAAGGTAGCAATAGACTTGCGTGCATGTGTGACCTGAGCTTTCTGACCCGCAATTTGCGTAAGATCATCAGCTGCAATTTGAGCCTTTTTGGAATCTTGCGTTGTTTCACCAACACCCATATTAAGAACGATTTTGTCGATCTTTGGAACTTCCATAGGATTTTTATAGCCGAACTGCTCGACCATTTTGCCGCGTACTACGTCAGTATAATGAGCGCGCAGGCGTGGTGCGTAATTCGTATCAGCCATTGATTTCTTCTCCAGAACGTTTTGCGACACGCACTTTGCTGCCGTCGTCCTTAATTTTGATACCAACACGTGTTGGCTTGCCATCTTTAGGATCTGCTAGCGCCAAGTTTGACAACTGTATTGCAGCTTCTCTAGAAACAATACCACCCTCTTGAGACTGTGACTGCTTCTGGTGTCTTTTAATCATATTGATACCAGATACAAGGGCTTTACCCTCTTTTGGCATCATTTGCATGATTGCGCCTGTTCGACCTTTATCTTTGCCGGTCAGAACGACAACGCTATCGCCTTTTTTTAGCTTTTGCATAATGTCTACCCCTTACAGCACTTCAGGTGCGAGTGAGATGATTTTCATGTGTTTTTTCCCACGTAGTTCACGAGGCACAGGGCCAAAGATACGTGTTCCAACTGGCTCGCTATTATTATTTACAATAACAGCGGCATTGCCATCAAACTTGATCATGCTACCATCAGGGCGACGCAGTGATTGTGCAGTACGTACAACGACCGCCTTAATCACATCACCTTTTTTCACACGACCGCGTGGAATAGCTTCCTTAACTGAAGCTACAATAATGTCACCAACTGAGGCGTATTTCCGCTTGGAACCGCCCAGTACCTTGATGCACATAATACGACGGGCACCTGAGTTATCAGCGACCTCGAGATTTGTTTGCATCTGAATCATGACTGGCTACCTTCTTCTTTAATTAATATATCCATGAAACACATTCGCGTTTCACAGTGCCTGCCAAACTTGTTACGCTTGACCTTCAATAACAGTCCAACGTTTGTCCTTAGAAATTGGTGCGCATTCTTCAATGAACACTTCATCTCCAACTTTTTTCACATTAGCCGCATCATGGGCTTTGTAATTTTTTGTACGACGCACAGTCTTTTTGAAAAGCGGATGGATAAACCTACGCTCAACTTTAACGACGACTGTTTTGTCGTTCTTGTCACTGACAACAGTGCCCTGCAAAACGCGCTTTGGCATGTCTTCAATCTTTCCTTTATAAGGCTGTTAAGCCTTGGCTTCTGCTGACTGCTTTTCAGCAGCAATTGTCTGAATGCGCGCAATGTCACGGCGAACCTGACGCATACGTGCGGTGTTTTCCAACTGACCAGTTGCTCTTTGAAAACGCAGGTTAAACTGCTCTTTCTTCAAGTTTACAAGCTCAGTCATAAGCTCGTCTGGTGTTTTACTACGAATATCATCGGCCTTCATGGCTGAAACTCTCTCGTTTAGTTATCGTGACTGGCGAGCGATACCCTGTTTGCGAGCATCCTGCAATCACTTTTCGCTTAATCAGCTATACGCTGAACAAAACGGGTTTTTACTGATAATTTACGGCCACCCAAACGAAGCGCTTCACGAGCAACTTCTTCAGATACACCATCAATTTCGAACATTACGCGACCAGGCTTAACTCTGGCTGCCCAATAATCAATTGACCCCTTACCTTTACCCATACGAACCTCAGTCGGTTTCGCTGAAACAGGTAGATCAGGGAAAATACGGATCCACACACGACCAGCACGCTTCATGTGACGCGTGATAGCACGACGTGCTGCTTCGATTTGACGTGCATTAACACGATCAGGCTCCATAGCCTTTAAACCGTAAGCACCAAACGTAAGGGTCGAACCGCCCTTTGCGACGCCTTTAATGCGTCCTTTGTGCTGCTTGCGGAATTTTGTGCGCTTTGGCTGCAACATTGTTCTTAATCCCGTTTATTATTTGAGTTTGAGCGACGGTTGTTACCACCACCCTGCTCTTGTGCTTCGTTTCCACGACGCTCAGATGCATATGGATCATGTTCAAAGATTTCGCCTTTGAAAATCCAAACCTTGATACCACAAATGCCGTAAGCGGTAGCTGCAGATGCAACGCCATAATCGATGTCTGCACGTAATGTGTGTAGCGGCACACGACCTTCGCGGTACCATTCCATACGAGCAATCTCTGCACCACCTAGACGACCAGCACAGTTGATACGAATACCAAGAGCACCAAGACGCATGGCTGATTGCACTGAACGCTTCATGGCACGACGGAATGCTACACGGCGTTCCAACTGCTGAGCAATTGACTGGGCAACAATCGTTGCGTCAATCTCTGGCTTGCGTACTTCGTTGATGTTGATGTGAACTTCAGAAGAAGTCATTTCACCAAGCTTACGACGAAGCTTTTCAATGTCAGCGCCTTTTTTACCAATAATGATACCAGGACGCGCAGAATGAATTGTTACACGACACTTTTTGTGTGGACGCTCAATAACAACCTTGGAGATTGAAGCAGCAGCCAACTCTTTTTCAAGATACTCGCGAATTGCGATGTCTTCATGAAGAAGGTTGCCATACTCGCCTTTAGTTGCGAACCAGCGTGAGTCCCATGTACGGTTGATACCGAGGCGGAAACCAATTGGATTAATCTTCTGACCCATTACGCGGCCTCCTCTTCCACTTCACGCACCACAATAGTGAGGTGTGAGAATGGTTTCAAAATACGTGTTGATTTACCACGACCACGCACTCTAAAGCGCTTCATTGTGATCGACTTACCAACGTGAGCTTCTGCAACAATTAAGCTGTCAACATCAAGATCATGATTGTTTTCAGCATTTGCGATTGCAGACTGCAAAGTTTTCAAAACAGTGTCTGAAATGCGGCGTTGGTTAAACTCCAGATCGGCCAATGCCTTCTGAACTTTTTTACCACGGATTAGCATACAAACATCATTTAGTTTTTGCGGGCTTGTGCGGATTGTACGAGTAACAGCTTTCGCCTCGTTATCCTTAAGCACGCGTTCGTGTTTTTGCTTGCCCATAATTACTTCCTCTTCGCTTTTTTATCAGCGCCGTGACCGTAATAGGTACGACTTGGCGAAAATTCACCGAGTTTATGACCAATCATGTCCTCAGTGATATTCACTGGGATATGTTTTTGACCATTATAAACACCGAATGTGAGGCCAACGAATTGAGGCAGTACAGTTGAACGTCTGCTCCAAGTCTTAATTACTTCACTTCTGCCACTTTCGCGGACTTTATCTGCTTTTTTCAAGAGATAACCGTCGACAAAAGGACCTTTCCAAATAGAACGTGCCACGATGTAGGCTCCCTATCGTTTCTTGCGCTGATGACGTGAGCGCATGATTAGTTTATCGGATGCCTTATTCTTGGCGCGAGTACGTTTACCCTTGGTAGGCTTACCCCAAGGTGTCACCGGATGGCGACCCCCAGAAGTACGACCTTCACCACCACCGTGTGGGTGATCGACCGGGTTCATGGCTACACCACGAACTGATGGGCGACGGCCAAGCCAGCGATTACGGCCAGCCTTACCTTTGTTGGTGTTAGAGTTGTCCGGGTTTGAGACTGCACCAATTGTTGCAATACACTCACCATGGATCAAACGCTGTTCGCCAGAGTTAAGACGAAGAATTGCATATGGACCATCACGACCAACCAGCTGAACATAAGAACCGGCAGAGCGAGCGATTTGCGCGCCTTTACCTGGCTTCATTTCAACATTGTGGATGATTGTACCCACTGGAATTGAACGCATTGGCATACAGTTACCAGGTTTGATATCTGCACTGTCTGCAGAGATAACCTTGTCACCAACACCCAAACGCTGTGGTGCAATAATGTATGATAGTTCACCGTCATCATATTTGATTAAAGCGATGAAAGCAGTTCTGTTTGGATCGTATTCAATACGCTCTACAGTTGCTGTCATGTCACGCTTTAGACGTTTGAAGTCTACCATGCGGTATGAACGCTTGTGACCACCACCGATATGACGTGATGTCATACGGCCAGTGTTGTTACGACCACCTGATTTGGTCAGACCTTCAGTCAAAGTCTTGACTGGCTTGCCCTTCCAAAGACCTGAGCGGTCTACGATTACCAGCTGACGCTGGCCGGGTGTCCGTGGATTAAATTTCTTAAGTGCCATAATATACGTCCCTTAAAGCCCTGTGGTCACGTCGATGGACTGACCTTCGTCAAGTGTCACAACGGCCTTTTTGACATCGTTTTGTTTACCTATGATACCACGGAAACGCTTTACCTTACCCTTGCGAAGCAATGTATTTACTGCTTTCACTTTTACACCAAACAAAGCTTCAACAGCTTTTTTGATTTCAGGCTTGGTTGCATTACGGGCAACGTTGAAAACCACTTGATTAGACTCAGAAGCCATAGTGGATTTTTCTGTAATCACTGGAGAAACGATTACGTCGTAATTTCTTACATCACTCATTTGAAACGCTCCTCTAGTGCTTCAACTGCTGACTTGGAAAGAACAAGCTTTTCACGACGCAGTATGTCATAAACGTTAATACCTTGAATTGGCAGAACATCGACATGCGGCACATTTTGTGCTGCAAGGCGGAAGTTGTTATCCAACTCAGCACCACCGATGAACAATGCATTTTCAAGACCTAATTTTGCAAGATGACCGCGAAGTGCAGAAGTTTTTGCTTCTTTCATCGCTAGGTCGTCCATTACCACAATACCATCGGCAGCACGCTTTGCAGAAAGTGCATGACGTAGAGCTAGAGCGCGAACCTTCTTTGGAAGATCAAACCCATGATCACGAGGTGTAGGACCAAATGCACGACCACCACCACGGAACTGTGGAGCTTTTTTGGTAGAGTGACGCGCAGAACCCGTACCCTTTTGTTTGTACATTTTCTTGGTTGTTGCTGAAATCTCAGCGCGGTTCTTCACATCATGTGTACCAGCACGGCGTTTTGCCAATTGGTA
>CALHIB010000186.1 GCA_938030595.1 uncultured Rhizobiaceae group bacterium
GCCGTCGTAAAGACCGCCGTTGGCGCCATCGTTTTGGCAGTTGATCCCCTGTAGGAGAATAAAATGTTTCTAGCTCAGATGTTTGATAGAAAATTGCAAAAACCTAGCGCTTCAACCGCTCTGCCCGGCCGTAGTGAGGCAATCGATAGCGGCACACATCACTTCATATCCGGCACACCGCTTCATGGCCCTTATACTGAAACCATGGAAACTGCCATGTTTGGTATGGGTTGTTTTTGGGGTGTCGAGCGCATGTTTTGGTCGCTGGAAGGTGTTTATGTAACCGCTGTTGGTTATGCGGCCGGTTTTACACCCAATGCAACTTACAAAGAGGTTTGTTCAGGCATGACCGGGCATAACGAAGTCGTTCTCGTTGTCTATGATCCGAGCATCATTTCTTATGAAGCATTGCTGAAAGTATTTTGGGAGGGTCACAACCCGACCCAAGGCAACAAGCAGGGCAATGACATTGGTACGCAGTATCGATCTGGCATTTATACCTATAACAATGACCAACGCATGGCCGCGCTTTCTTCCAAGGAAGTCTACCAGCAAGCACTGCAAAAGTCTGGTGTAACGAACACCATCACAACCGAAATTGAAGACGCAAAAGAGTTCTATTTTGCTGAAGAATACCACCAGCAATATTTAGCCAAAAACCCACAAGGGTATTGTGGCGTTGGTGGCATTGGTGTTTCCTGCCCAATTGGAACAGGCGTCAAAGCCTAGACTCTACTGCACAAATGGCCGAAGCGTTGGAATCGGTATCGGTCCTTGCGGAACATAATTAAAGCCAGCGGCTGATTGTGAAGCGTTAAGGCTGGAAACAGGCGTTCCCTTAGATTTGGAAGCTTCGATGGGTTTGCCCCTCAAAACATTAGCTGCAGAATATTTTGGCAATTTTATTTCTGGCGCCACAAAGGCTGCAGCAATTGGCTTGTGCGTTGCGGCTTCAAGCGTTGGCGCATTGGCGTTTAATACAAGCTGGCAGGCGTTCGGCAAATCAGAAACCGTTAACTCGCGGCGTGGTTTTTTCTTTACCGGCTTTGCAGGTTTCTTCTTTGGTGCAAATTCTACGTTAAACCACCAGTCAAGAGAGCCGTCTGAACAACCTGTTTTGGTTGGCGTTGCATTTTGTCTTTTACAATCAGGAGATCCGGACGGACAGCCCATTCGTAAATGGAAATGATAATGGTGTCCCCATGTCGGGCGTATTTTACTCAGCCACTTGCGGTTGCCTTTTACCGTATCACAGAGTTGTTTTTTAATGCCAGGATGCACAAGAACACGCTCAATCTGAGGAAAGCTGGCCGCATGATAGAGCAACATTGTATGCGAACGTGTCCATCGTGACTGATCGACAAAATTCGTTCCGTTTTTCAAGACAGAAATCGCGCTCGTATTTTCTCTTTCCTTATAGGTCATGCGTTTATCCGGCATGGGGGTGAGCCATAAATCTGCATCCAGTCCCATTTGATGAGACCTGTGCCCTGTCAACATTGGCCCGCCACGCGGTTGGGAAATATCACCTACAAGCAATCCGTTCCAGCCATCCTTCTTGGCCTTGTAGGAAAGCTTCTCGATAATGCCGATTAATTCAGGGTGTCCCCAACGACGGTTGCGAGAGAGGCGCATCGCTTGCCAGTTTGGACCATCAACGGGAATTGCAACGCCGCCTGACAGACAGCCTTTAGTATAAAATCCATGAGCTGCAGGTTTAAGCGCAGCAGGAAGAGGCCTGTTGCCGAAGAGTTTCTTTGCTGGCGTTTGTGCATAAACATACTCTGGCGCAAGGAAAGTCAACGCCAAGGCAGTGCAGAAAAATTTTGATAGTTTGCCCATAACAGTCCCATAAAGAATCACTACGATTAATTACGCTAGGAGACCTTTTAGGCTTCAATTTGTCAAATCACTGTTTCAGCTTTAACCGCGCAGGGTGCCACCCGTTGCTTTTTCTACCGTTGCTACAATTTTAGAACTTACCATGGCGATGTCTTCATCGGTCAAGGTTTTGTCCTTGGGTTGAAGCATGACTTCGATGGCAACTGACTTTTTGTTTTCACCCAGAGATGGCCCTTCGAAAATATCGAAGACTTTGACACCAGAGATAAGGTTCTTGTCAGATCCTTGTGCGGCCTTAATGATCGTCAGTGCATCGCAATCACTATTGACCACAAAGGCAAAATCACGTGCCAAAGATTGCAGGCCAGATAGCTCTAGGGGCGGTTTTGTCTTGGTTGCTTTTTTGCGCGAAGCGGGAAGATTATCCAGCATGATTTCAAACCCGCAAATTGGACCTGATACATCCAGTGTTTCCAAAGTCATTGGGTGCAGCTCACCGAAATGGCCCAAGATTAATTTTGGCCCAAGTTGGATGGTGCCTGATCGTCCCGGGTGATACCAATCTGGCCCCCCTGATACGATTTGTGCTTTTGAGGCATCCATGCC
Organism: uncultured Rhizobiaceae group bacterium; assembly: GCA_938030595.1. Lineage (GTDB taxonomy): Bacteria > Pseudomonadota > Alphaproteobacteria > Rhizobiales > Rhizobiaceae > JAALLB01. The sequence goes on from CALHIB010000186.1 coordinate 2,449, forward strand.
GCAGGCTTCCAAGGCTGCAAACGCGTCTGCTTTTGCGTCAAACACATCTACCGGAGAGCCTGCATCATGCCAATCACGACCGCCACCTGTAAGGCCCGCTGAACCGCGACGAATACCGCCAGCGACCCTGTGTTGGGCTTCAGGCGTATCGCCCAAATAAATGCTTGCGACCTCAAACATCGCTACATCACCTGCGCCACGATCCTGGTTTTTACCCGCTGCTGCGATCAAGCCCGGCAACAGTGATGGACGCATGTCTGACATTTCTACGGATATTGGGTTTGCTAATTTACATTCTTCGCTACCGCCGCCAAAGGCTTTTGCGTGTGCTTCAGGAATGAATGAATAAGTAACCGCTTCCAACATGCCGCGAGACGCCAGAGCACGTCTTGCGTTTCTTGCGCGCGTTTGACCTGCCGTTAAAATCTTTGTGCCGACTGCACCCGTTGCTTCCAAGGGTTGCGGCTCGATATTGTTAATGCCGTGAATCCGCATTACTTCTTCAACGATGTCTGCCTTGCCAAATACATCCGGTCGCCAGCTTGGCACGGCTACTTGCAGGGTTTCACCCATGCCAGAAACGCCAAAGCCAAGACGCATCAAAATAGACTGACAGTCTTCCGTCGAGACCTCGATGCCCGTTAGGCGCTTAACTTCGGAGACCGGGAAATCAATAATCAGATTTGGCTTGGGTACTTCACCAACAATCAACGGCTCAGATGCTTCGCCGCCGCAAAGTTCCATAACAAGATTGGTGCCGTGGTAAAGACCTGGCTCCATGAAAGATGGATCGACGCCGCGCTCAAAACGATATCTTGCATCTGTGTTAATGCCTAAATCGCGACCAGTACGGGCGATGTTCAGCGGATCCCAAAGGGCGGATTCCACCAGTACATTAACCGTGTCATCGCCACAACCGGATTCTTCCCCACCCATGATCCCAGCAAGTGATTCAATGCCGTTGTCATCTGCAATAACGGTCATTTTGTCCGTGACTTTATATTCCTTACCATCGAGTGCCAGATAGCTTTCTCCTTCCTTGCCACGACGAACTACGATATCGCCTTTGACTTTATCTGCATCAAAAACGTGAAGCGGACGGCCCATATCGAAGGTGACATAGTTGGTGATATCCACCAATGAAGAAAT
>CALHIB010000187.1 GCA_938030595.1 uncultured Rhizobiaceae group bacterium
CACCCACAAAAATATGCAGCAGACATGTTGCGGCTGAAGCCACACATGCGCACCATATCCAAAGCGGGTTGAGTATCATCAAATTATTCCTTCACCAGTTCGTCATGAATTTTTTGATGCTTGTCTTTTAGCGCTTCGTCACCCAGTGCTTCGCCAACATTAATCATGCCGATGTGCGCTGGTACGTATTTTGGATCGAGGGACAAGGCTTTTTCAAATTTCGATTTTGCTTTTTCGTTCTCGCCACGCTCTGCCAGCGCGCGTCCTTCATCTGCTTCAAGGCGCGGATTTTCCGGCAGGCCTCTGAGTGCAATCAGCTGACGTGCTCGATTAAACCAGCGGGTGACCATGTCAAGGTCATCGTTTCGAATGTGGGCAGCAATCGCAAAGCCCCAGAAGACGCTCGGGTTATCAGGCTGAATAAGCCATGCCTGATTGAACGCCCGAACGGCATGATTAGGATCGCCCTCACCAATACGCTGCCAGCCAATTTGAATAAGAGATGAAGCCGCCTTGGCAGCATCGCCCCCTGCCAGTTCTGTGGCCTGTTTGACAAAGTCTTTATCGTTTTGGACATCAGACGCCGTTTTTTCATATCCCTCCCACATAGGCGCAGGGCGAACGGCTATTTGAGCTTGGGCGGGAAGGCTTAGCACAATTACAATTGTTAAAACCTGTAGTAAGAAACCTGTTAAAGTTTTGTACCAAATAACAACGTCATCCTCGGGCTTGACCCGAGGATCCAGCCAAAAGTGGGCTTTAATTCTGGATCCTCGGGTCAAGCCCGAGGATGACGTGTGATTATGTATCGGTTTCATAATTTCACTCACAACGGAATATTGTCATGCTTCTTCCAAGGGTTTTGCAGGTCCTTGTTGCGAAGCGAGGCGAAGGCTTTTGCGATGCGTTTTCTGGTGTTGCGTGGGCGGATGACGTCGTCGATGAAACCCATCTCTGCGGCAACGAAGGGATTTGCAAAACGGTCTTCATATTCTTTTGTGCGGGCGGCAATCTTATCTGCGTCGCCCAGTTCCGAGCGGTAGAGAATTTCTGTTGCCCCTTTTGCACCCATCACGGCAATTTCTGCTGATGGCCAGGCGTAGTTGACGTCTCCACGCAAGTGTTTGGAGGCCATCACGTCATAAGCGCCACCGTAGGCTTTGCGGGTGATGAGCGTAACTTTTGGAACGGTTGCCTCGCCATAAGCAAAGAGTAATTTTGCACCGTGCTTGATAACGCCGCCATATTCTTGTGCAGTTCCCGGCAAGAAACCCGGAACATCAACAAGTGATAAAATCGGGATATTGAAGCAGTCGCAGAAGCGCACGAAGCGGGCAGCCTTACGCGATGCGTTAATGTCCAAAACACCCGCCAATACGAGCGGCTGATTGGCGACAACGCCTACGGTAGAACCTTCGATGCGAACAAAGCCGGTGACAATGTTCTTTGCGTAATCGGGTTGAATTTCGAAAAAGTCGCCTTCGTCTGCGATCTTATAGACAAGCTCCTTGATGTCGTAAGGCTTGTTTGGATTATCTGGAATGAGTGTATCCAGCGATTTATCCTCACGGCCGACTGAATCAAAGAAAGGTTGAACAGGTGGTTTTTCGCGGTTGTTGAGTGGTAGGAAATCAATAAACCTGCGAAGCGCAGAAAGTGCTTCAACGTCATTATCAAAAGCATCATCTGCCACGGAAGATTTTGACGTGTGGGTTTTGGCCCCGCCCAGTTCTTCTGCCGTGACGATTTCATTGGTCACAGTTTTTACAACGTCCGGGCCTGTGACAAACATATAAGATGAATCGCGCACCATGAAAATGAAGTCTGTGATGGCAGGTGAATAAACCGCACCACCTGCACAAGGCCCCATAATCATGGAAATTTGCGGGACAACACCACTTGCAAGAGTGTTCATCTGGAAGATATCTGCGTAACCACCAAGGGATGCCACACCTTCCTGAATGCGTGCACCGCCTGAATCGTTCAGGCCTATGATGGGTGCGCCATTTTTCATGGCCATTTCCATGATCTTGATGATTTTCTTGGCGTTGGTTTCTGACAGAGAGCCACCAAAGACCGTGAAGTCCTGGGAGTAGACATAGATCATGCGACCGTTAACCGTGCCCCAGCCTGTGACCACGCCGTCGCCTGAGAATTTGGTTTCTTCCATGCCAAATTCTGTGCAACGATGGGCGACAAACATGTCGTATTCTTCAAATGAACCTTCATCGAGTAAAATATCAATACGCTCACGGGCGGTGAGTTTGCCCTTGGCGTGTTGTGAGGCGATTCGTTTTTGTCCGCCCCCCTGTCTTGCCTGTTCGCGGCGTGTTTCAAGTTCTTGTAATACGTCTGTCATTTTGTTTCCCCCTCACAGGGTTGCTTATTTATTCTTGAAGTCAGGTTTACGCTTTTCGGCGAATGCAGCCATGCCTTCGGTTTGATCTTCGGTAGCAAAGAGCGAGTAGAACGTGCGACGCTCGAAACGTAATCCTTCATTGAGGGTTGTCTCAAAGGCGCGATTTACCTGCTCTTTGGCGATGTAAACGGATGGTGTTGAATAGCCTGCAAT
>CALHIB010000188.1 GCA_938030595.1 uncultured Rhizobiaceae group bacterium
ATAAAAAAGTAAACCGCTGTGCTGTATTTACTACTGCTTATATTGAAGCTTCTCTATTTAAAAAAAATGGATTATTCGGAATTAAAAACCAATCAGGCGAAGTTATTATACCTCCGCTATATAGAGGGTTAGATTGTTTTCGAGGTGATATTGCATGGGCTGCAATCGATGAAAAGCAATTGTGGTGCCCTCTTGAGTTAGATGGGGCTATATCTTCCAGGTTTCCATGTAGAAAATACTATCAAACATTGTTTGACTCTATGCACAATCAAGTAGAGTTGGACTCTGATCCATATGAAAGCACGGTTCTTTGGAATAGACTTTATAATAACTACTATCTAGATGGGGTAGGCGAGTTGCCAAAAATTAAATATGGATTTTAGTTTTACTTGTTGAATTAAATTATAAAACTTATTATTAATTAAGGGGCTGACATAGATAGCAGAAAAAGGTTATTTATATCATATGGTTACGATAAGACGGCGTAGCAGGCTCAAAACAAGTATTCAAATTGAGCTTATCAAGTATTTCTGTGCAGGCTCAACAGCACGTTCTGCGGCTGAATTAACAGGCGTAAATCGCAACACTGCAATCCTCTTTTTTCACAAGCTTCGCGAGACCATCCACGAAGAAATTGTCAGAGATGAACCACCTATGATGAGCGGTGAAATCGAAGTGGACGAGAGTTACTTTGGCGGCAGGCGAAAGGGTAAAAGAGGCAGGGGTGCAGCGGGCAAGGTTCCCGTATTCGGGCTTTTGAAAAGGAATGGCTACGTGCATGCCAAAATCATCCCAAACGCAGCCTCAGCAACGCTTGTACCCATTATAAGAGAGAAGGTTCGCCCCCATTCCATTGTCTACACTGATACGTTCAGAGCCTATGATGTATTGGATGTGTCAGAGTTCAAACATGTGCGGATTGACCACTCAGAACTCTTTGCCAAGAATCGCAATCACATAAACGCAATTGAGAACTTTTGGAACCAATCAAAGAGGCATTTGCGAAGGTATAATGGCATCCCAAAAGAACACTTTCACCTCTTCCTAAAAGAGTGCGAATGGCGGTTCAATTACAGACCCGTTGCAAACTTGCGCAAAGTATTGGAAAGATGGTGGTTCAAGTAAAAATGAAACCCTTATCTATGTCAGCCCCTTATGGATAGTATTAATTTGGATGATATATTTACTTTAATGTAATCACGCTTGACTAACAATTAATTTTATCTTCTTTTCATCGAGTAACAATGATCCTTTTTATTTAAATATTTTGCTATTTAAAATTGCTCAAGTTGATCTGGTATTATATGATTAAATCTTTTGGACTGGCTAGTCGCAAAATCTTGATTGATAATTAAAAGGATAAGGTGAATGGCTAAAATTGTGTTGGTTATAAAAATCTTAGCGATACCTTTGTCGGTATTAATGTGTTTTTGGGTTTATGAAGTTCTGTCTTACAAGGTGACGGGTGGAATGGATGAAATTATTTCCACTAGTAATCCAAAGATTGTAGAAAAGATTTATTACAATAGTCACAGACCTTTGATGAACATTAATGAACATCGCGTAGACAAGCGTAAGCGGTCACGAATTAAACGACGTTATTGGAATGCTATTAGAAAGTTCCCAAGCTTATCGAGTTGTATCATTCAAGATGCAGGCGTCAATGACGATAGCTTTAGGATGAGCTGGGCTAAATTGCGTACAAGTACCCAAGCTGAAGTATGTTTGTATCATGTGTCTTCTCAGTTTGACAATGCCGAGGATTTTGGAAAGTGGTTAGAAACACAAGGCTTTGCCGCTAGGGTTCACTACGGTGAAATTCATAGAATGCTACCCACTGGAGATAAGTTCATCTCAATTAATGCTAATTGGTCGAAAACAAATGAAAGTTTCTCGCCGTATCCTCTTTTTTCTTGGTTAACGTATCACCAGTTTTCTCCGCTTTCATGGCTCACATGGAATTTTGGGTATCCATCTATTCAAATCATAATGGATGAGAGTCTTACCGTTTTTGAATTTAGGGTAAATACGCGAGCAGCGAAATAAATATACAGGGGGTAGGAAATGAACAATATATATTTGGCAATAAATGAAGTAGCGCTTGGCCAAGGGCATATGCAAATTGTGTATGAGAATGGTAATGGATTTTTTGCTGAACTTGAAGTGCAGGCGCCAGATGATTTTGGGCGAGAAGGAGATTGGAAGTTCTTAGGTCGTGACGAAACGCGTTCGCATTTTGATAATACTCCTGGGGTTATGCGAACTAATGATCCCGAAGAGCCTGATCAATATAGTATAGAAGATCATGACGAATATGATATTGTTGAAATTCAGCCGATACAAGGACAATCGGATGCTCAGTTGTGGGAATTGTTTGTTAATATACATAAAAGTTTAGCTATATCTGGATCTGAACTAGATTATGATACGATAGGTGACGCCCAAAACAGTAATAGTTATGTTTTCAGCATGTTTTGGGCGGTTGGTATTGATTTATCTACATACAGAGACCCAATTCTTGAAGGCAATAGTTCTTTTGGTGGTGTGAAATCTACTCCTGGAGGTGACCGAAATGTCTTTATAAATGGAGAAAACGGTGGAGATGATGATATTCTTAAAATTAACATGAATGTTGTTGGAACCGAGGGTAACGATTTTATTCGGTTTGGTTTAGGGGCGGATATAATAGCTGGTGGTATTGGAGAGGATCATTTACATGGCGGTGCGGGTAATGACTTTCTTTTTGGCCGTAATCAAACGGGGGCAGAGCTGTCTTTAGGGGAAACTCCCTCACTTAATGCAGCTTTTTTGCAATCACTGAATCAAATGCAATTCAATCCAAACAATAACAATAC
>CALHIB010000189.1 GCA_938030595.1 uncultured Rhizobiaceae group bacterium
TTTGTTTAGTTCTGTCATAAGTTGAGCCATATGTTTTCTAAACTCTGAAAGCCATTCCTGCCTTATCTCTGCAACTCGTTTTTTCCCTGCTAAAATGTAGCCAAAAATAGAAGTAATGGCTGCAACGCCAGCCAAGATAAATGTCCCAATATCTAATAAAAATTCAGAACTCATCACTTCTTACTCCCAAATGGCCCTTTGCCGCCGGGCACTTTGATGCCCATGTCTTGCGCCATTTTTTGAATTTCCTGCGGGCTCATTTTTGAAAGATCAGGCATGCCTGCGCCGCCCGGCATTCCACCCATTGGGTTCGCACCGCCTGTTAGCTTGTTCATCATGCCACCCATGGCTGCTTTGCCCATGCCGCCCATCATGCCACCAAGGCCGCCACCGCCCATGATTCCACCCATGCCAGACTTGCCCATCTTCTTCATCATGTCGCCCATCTGGCGATGCATTTTGAGGAGTTGGTTTACTTCCTGAACCGAAGAACCCGAACCTGCCGCGATGCGTTTCTTGCGGCTGGCGTTCAGGACCTTGGGTGCCTTGCGCTCTTTGCGGGTCATGGAAGAGATAATCGCTTGCTGACGCTTGAAGATTGAATCATCAAGACCTGCTTCATCAATCTGCTTTTTCATTTTGCCAATGCCCGGAAGCATTGACATGATGCCACCCATGCCGCCAAGGTTTTTCATTTGGTCAAGCTGGTCTGAAAGGTCGTTTAAATCAAACTCGCCCTTCTGCATGCGCTTGGCCATGGCAGCGGCTTTTTCCTGATCGATGTTCTCGGAAGCTTTCTCCACAAGCGAAACCACATCGCCCATGCCAAGAATACGATCTGCGATACGACCTGGATGAAAGTCTTCCAACTCATCCATTTTCTCGCCCGTACCAATCAGCTTGATCGGCTTGCCTGTCACGGCACGCATGGAAAGCGCTGCACCGCCGCGGCCATCGCCGTCGATGCGTGTTAGGACGAGACCCGTAATGCCCACGCGTTCATCAAAGTTTTGCGCAAGGTTAACCGCATCCTGACCTGTCAGTGAGTCGACGACCAAAAGAATTTCATGCGGATTGCCGGCTTTTTTGATGTCCGCCATCTCAACCATGAGTGGTTCATCAATGTGGGTGCGGCCTGCGGTATCCAGAATGACGACATCATAACCGCCAAGTTTTGCAGCCTGTTGCGCGCGACCTGCAATGTCTACGGGTGATTGGTCTGCAACGATTGGCAATGTGTCGATGCTGATCTGCTCACCCAATTGGCGGAGCTGCTCTTGTGCGGCTGGGCGCTTCACATCGAGCGAAGCCATAAGCACTTTTTTCTTTTGCTTCTCGGTCAGACGTTTGGCGATTTTCGCGGTTGTGGTTGTTTTACCGGAACCCTGAAGACCGACCATCATCAAGGTGACAGGCGGTGTTGCGGCCAAGCTAATCGGGTCAGCGTCAGAACCCAGCATGTTGACCAGTTCATCATGGACGATTTTTACAACCATCTGGCCCGGTGTTACGGATTTTACGACTTCTGCGCCAACGGCTTTTTCACGAACTTTTTCGGTAAAGCCGCGAACAACTTCAAGTGCTACGTCTGCTTCAATCAGGGCGCGACGGATTTCGCGCAAGGCTGCTGATACGTCTTTATCCGACAGGGCGCCACGTCGGGTCAGTCCGTCAAATATGCCGCTCAAGCGATCTGATAATGATTCAAACATAGTCTATTCTCTTTCTGTCGGGCTTTCTTGTCTTTCTCGCTAATCGCTCAAAAGGAAAGAGTTCCCTTTTTCGGATTTCCTTATCCTTTTCGCTAGTTGCTCAAAGGGGAAAGCCTTGATTGCCAACTCATACATTCGATATGGTGTTAGCTTACCTCAAACACAAATCAGAAACAAAAATAGGCTCAAAGCAAAAAATCACCCGAGGGCGCAACGCGCTGTCGGATGTTTGCCTGAGGGAGCTCTTTATACCTTTTCGGGTCCCCAATAGCATTTTCAAATCTGGTCTCGTGTTTGAGATGAGCCGTATAAACAGCGAAAGGGGATGAAAGTCAAGCTTTGAGTTGAATATCGCAGGTTCTGGCTTAGTTTATAAGTCGAAGGATATCATCATGGTTTTTAGATTTTGCTTTATTACAATTGCTGTCATGTCTCTTTTGTTTGCCAATAAACATGCAAGCGCGGATGAAATTAGTGATATGGCCAAACAGGCGCTTGAGATTGCCCAGCCCAATTCATTCAAGAACAATATCGAATATTGTGGTTTGATTGGGTATCACCTGTCAGGCGCATTATTGTTTTCGCCACCCATTCCAGGATTTAGAAACAGCTGCAATCCGGGTCTTAATCCTTGGGCATGGAAAGAAGTTGTTGCCACATATCACACGCATGGCGCGCATACGTTTGATAGTGATGCGGAGGTGCCTTCTGTGGAGGATTTACTGGCCGATTTTGCAGAAGGCACAGATGGCTATATCGCAACGCCTTCTGGCCGCGTATGGCACGTTTCCGTGAAGGATCGTAAGGCCTATTTATTATGCGGGGTGAAGTGTGTTACCTCTGACCCAGGTTACCAGCCTTGTCAGGCTTTGAAGCCTGCAGATGAATACACACTTAAAACGCTAAAGAAACGTATCCAAGAAGATGACGGTACGACTTGCTGAAACTGGCGCTGATATGGAGTAACCTTTGAAACGAAGAAAATTCCTTAAATGGATAGGTTTAGGTGCGGTTGGCATCTTTGGTAGTGGTGCTGCGTTTGCTGCCTGGAAGCCTTCCAACTTTTATTACAAAGGCCCAAAGTCTGACCATTATAACGGGGTGAATTTCTTTAATCCTGAAGGCGTTGCTCCGCGCAAACTTACGGAAGTTTTGAAATGGCAGTTAAGTGGCGGTAAGGCAAAATGGCCTGATCACTATCCAAGTCCGTTTGACAAAGCCAAGCCTGATGAACGGGTTGAGGGTGATGAGATTAAAATCACCATGATCGGCCATGCGACTTTATTAGTGCAAGTGGCAGGACTTAATTTCATTACGGATCCAGTTTTCACAGAACGCGCCAGTCCTGTTCAATTTGCAGGGCCGAGGCGGGTTAATCCACCGGGTGTTCGGTTTGAAGATCTGCCACCGATTGACTACGTACTTTTGTCCCATAATCACTATGACCATCTGGATTTGGAAACGCTTGATCGCTTGGTCAAAGAACATAATGCAGAGATTATCTGTCCGCTTGGCAATGATACGATTGTTGCGGATAAAAATGCCGATGCAAAATTTATCACGGGCGACTGGGGTGATGTTTCAGAATTGAAAAACGATTGCCGTGTGCATTTTGAGCCAGCGCATCATTGGTCTGCAAGAAACTTGAAAGACCGCCGAATGGCGCTTTGGGCTGCCTTTGTTTTGGAAACACCGCAAGGCAAGATTTATCATGTCGGCGATACGGGTTTTCATAGCGGGATTAATTACAAGGCTTTGGCTGAAAAACATGGTGAGATGCGTGCTTCTATTTTGCCCATTGGCGCCTATGAGCCGCGCTGGTTTATGAAAGGCCAACACCAAAACCCTGATGAAGCGGTGCAAGGGCATTTGCTTTGTAACTCCCAAACCACAATCGCGCATCACTGGGGCACGTTTCAGCTGACGAATGAAGCCATTGAAGCGCCGCTCGAGGCACTGGCGGAAGCTAAAGAAAAGCATGGTTTGGCGGATGAGGCTTTTGTGGTTTTGAGACCGGGTGAAGTGGCAGAAATATAACCCCTGCCTCCTCCTTGTGGGGAGGCGCACGATTGACAAGCGAAGCGCAGGCAGAGTGGGTGGGGGTGACGCAACTATCAGCTAGTTTCGAAACTGTTATTGATTTGCATTACCCCCACCGGCTCCCCTGCGGCTTACGCCTTGGCTTGCCAGCCTCTCCACAAGGAGGAGGCAGTACCCAATTGATTGCAATTCGGCTCAAAGAGGACTATTTGAAGTCTCATGAGCGAAATGAATGTACCCTTTGTGAAAATGAACGGCCTTGGCAATGAGATAATCGTTGCTGATGTGCGTGAAACTGCGGTTAAAATTACGCCTGATGCAGCTGTTGCGCTGGATGGTGATGCGCAGACAAAGTTTGATCAGATTATGGAAGTCCATAAAAGCAGCAATGAACAGATTGATGCGGGCATTCGGATATTAAATTCTGATGGCAGTGAGGCTGGCGCTTGTGGCAATGGTACGCGGTGTGTCGTTTCATGGCTCAGTAAAGAGACTGGCAAGGACGCTTTTACCTTTAAAACCAAGGGCGGTATTTTAACGGCCAACTATGAAAGCGATGCGCTGATTACGGTTGATATGGGTGTGCCGAAATTTGGCTGGGAAGATATTCCGCTCGAAGAAGAGTTTTTTGATACAACGGGCATTGAACTTCAGGTTGGCCCGATTGATGCGCCCGTGCTTCATACGCCCAGTGTGGCGAACGTTGGCAATCCGCATTGTATATTTTGGGCACCTGAGGATGTTTGGTCTTATAATCTTGAACAAATAGGCTCGCTTCTGGAGTTTCATCCCGTCTTTGCAGATCGCGTGAATATTTCGCTGGCGAATGTGAAATCACGCGATCATATTATTCTGCGTACTTGGGAGCGCGGTGCTGGCATTACGCAGGCTTGCGGGTCTGCGGCTTGTGCTGCAGCGGTATGTGCGGTGCGTAAGGACTTAACCGATCGCAAGGTAACCGTGACTGTGCCTGGCGGTGATCTTCATATTGAATGGACAGACCGTGATCGCATGATGATGACGGGGCCAGCAGAATATGAATTTTCTGGCATGCTTAATCCGCTAACGGGTGAATTCGCCAAAGATGGTGCCTAATGGATTTCGAAGACGAAACTGGCGATGAGAATTTAAAAGTTCTGACCTTTG
>CALHIB010000190.1 GCA_938030595.1 uncultured Rhizobiaceae group bacterium
CCATAAGGGCAAGTGTGGTCTTGTAAATCCATTCGGTGGAGTTTTGCAGTTTTCATGGCAATTCATCTTTATATCGAAATAATTCAAGGAACAGTTTAACCCAATTCTTCATGCTAAGTCATCATGATAAAAACGATCCAGTTGCGAATGATTTGCAATTGCATTGACTTTACAAATCAATTGCATATTTATGACTAAGGCAAATTAAATCTAGTGGGCAAAATGGCTAATTTTTTTAAATCAATTCTGATCGCTTTAATGTTTATACCATTGGCTAATCACGCATATGCCGATGATAAATTCAAGGTTGTAACCACGTTTACCGTCATCGCAGACATGGCACGCAATGTGGCTGGCGATGCTGCTATCATTGAATCAATTACCAAACCGGGTGCTGAAATTCACGGCTATCAACCCACGCCACGTGATATCATAAAAGCGCAAGATGCTGACCTGATCTTATGGAACGGGATGAACCTTGAACTTTGGTTCGAGCAATTTTTTCGCAACTTGAAAAATGTTCCAAGCGTGACCTTGAGCGATAGTGTTGAACCCATGGGCATTACTGAGGGTCCTTACACAGGCAAACCAAATCCGCATGCTTGGATGTCTCTTGAATCTGCCTTGATATACATCAATAACATTCGTGATGGCTTGGTAAAACATGACCCCGCAAATGCCGAAACCTATAAAACCAACGCGGAAAATTATAAATCTCAAATCACCGCAGCCATTGCACCCTTAAAAGAAAAAATCCTGGCTATCCCGGAAGAAAGCCGCTGGCTGGTTTCAAGTGAAGGAGCTTTTAGCTACATGGCAAGAGACTTTCAGATGAAAGAACTGTACCTTTGGCCGATTAATGCAGACCAGCAAGGAACCCCTCAACAGGTACGCAAGGTGATTGATACGGTTCGCAAACACAATATCAAGATCGTCTTTTCTGAAAGCACCGTCTCTGATGCACCTGCTAGGCAAATCACACGTGAAACGAACGCAGAATATGGCGGCATTCTTTATGTAGATTCCTTAAGCGAACCAGACGGCGATGTTCCAACCTATATCGATTTACTGCGCATAACCGCGCAAACCATCGCAGATGGATTAGCCAAACAATGAGCAAGACTAATTCAGGCATTAAAGTACAAGATGTGACCGTTACTTATCGTAATGGTCACACTGCCTTGCGTGATACAAGTTTTGAAATTCCAACAGGGACAATCAGCGCGCTCGTGGGTGTAAATGGTTCTGGTAAATCAACTTTGTTCAAAGCCATCATGGGTTTTGTACCAACTGCAAAGGGCAAAGTTTCAGTATTTGGTGAAACCGTTAAACACGCCCTTAAAAACAATATGATTTCCTATGTTCCGCAAGCAGAGGAAGTAGATTGGAGTTTTCCTGTACTCGTTGAAGATGTCGTTATGATGGGACGTTACGGGCACATGAATTTCATGCGCATCGCAAGTAACAATGACAAACAAGTTGTAAGTCAGGCTCTTGATCGCGTTGGCATGAGTGATTTCAGAACCCGTCAAATTGGTGAACTGTCAGGCGGACAGAAAAAACGTGTATTCCTTGCACGTGCCCTGGCACAAGAAAGCAAGGTTATTTTGCTGGATGAGCCTTTCACAGGTGTTGATGTAAAAACTGAAGAAGCCATCATCAAGTTGTTACGCAAATTACGCGATGAAGGACATGTCATGCTGGTCTCAACTCATAATCTTGGTAGCGTGCCGGAATTTTGTGATAGAACCATCCTAATCAAGGAAACGGTTCTGGCCTATGGTGAAACTTCTAAAATCTTCACACAGGAAAATCTGGAAAAAACCTTCGGTGGTGTGCTTCGTCACTTTGTACTGGGTGGTACTGACCTTCACGATGATGAAGACACAAGACAGGTTACCGTTCTCACCGATGATGAACGCCCATTTGTTATTTATGACAAAAAAGAAAAGTCTGAATAATGGAAGCGCTGCTCTTACCCTTTGAATATAATTACATGATCAACGCCATGTGGGTCAGTAGCCTGGTTGGATCCGTGTGCGCATTTTTATCCGTCTATCTCATGCTCAAGGGCTGGTCCCTTATTGGTGACGCTCTGAGCCATTCAATTGTTCCCGGCGTTGCAGGAGCCTACATGCTTGGCCTTCCCTTTGCATTGGGTGCATTTCTATCTGGCGGCTTGGCCGCTGCAAGCATGCTGTTTTTAAACCAACGCACAGGATTAAAAGAAGACGCAATTATTGGACTAATCTTCACATCGTTTTTTGGTCTTGGTCTTTTTATGGTATCGCTGTCACCCACCTCAGTGGATATTCAAACCATAACGCTAGGCAATATTCTGGCCATAACGCCTGAAGATACTCTGCAGCTCGTCATCATAAGTGCCGTTTCGCTCGCTATTTTGCTCATCAAATGGAAAGACTTCATGGTCACTTTCTTTGATGAAACCCATGCGCGTTCCATTGGATTGAATACCAATGTGCTTAAAATCGTCTTCTTTGCCATTTTAGCCGCCTGCACGGTTGCAGCATTACAAACTGTCGGAGCCTTTTTGGTTATTGCGATGGTTGTAACACCAGGCGCAACCGCCTATTTACTGACCGATCGGTTTCCCAAACTTTTGATCATCAGTGTCGTAATTGGCGCTACAACTAGTTTTATAGGTGCTTATTTCAGTTTCTTTTTGGATGGCGCAACTGGTGGCATCATCGTGTGTTTGCAAACGATATTATTCTTATGTGCTTTTTTCCTCGCCCCAAAGCACGGCATGCTTGCCAATAAACGCAAAGCAAATATATCACTCAAGGAAGGCATATGAGCATGACTTTCTTTGAAACCCTCATCCTGCCATTCCAGTTTGAATTCATGACCAACGCTATGATAATCTCGATTATTATTGCGATACCTGCAGCTCTTTTATCTTGCTATCTGGTCTTGAAAGGCTGGTCCTTGATGGGCGATGCGGTTTCCCATGCTGTTCTTCCAGGTATCGTGATTGCCTACATCATCAATATTCCTCTTATCATTGGAGCCTTTGTTGCAGGCATGTTTTGCGCTTTGGCTACAGGCTTTTTGAAAGACAACAGCCGTATCAAACAAGATACTGTCATGGGCGTTGTGTTCTCAGGCATGTTCGGCCTTGGCATTGTACTTTATACAAAAATCCAGTCAGACGTTCATTTGGATCATATCCTGTTTGGAAACATGCTTGGCGTTGGCACAAGTGATATTCTGACTACATTGATTATAGTGTTCATCGTAACCGCTATCATTGTTTTAAAATGGCGCGATCTATTGCTGCATTCATTCGATGAAGTGCAGGCAAAAGTTGCCGGTCTTTCCGTGAAACTCATTCATTATGGCCTGTTGGTCATTTTATCTCTCACGATCGTTTCTGCCCTGAAAGCCGTCGGCATTATTTTGACCATCGCACTCCTGATCGCACCAGGCGCAATAGCATTTTTGATAACAAAGCGATTTGAAAGCATGTTAATCACCGCGGTAATTGTAGCAATACTATCTGCCTTTACAGGCGTTTATCTAAGCTTCTACATAGACAGCGCACCAGCGCCTACAATTGTGCTCATCATGACATTTATTTTCATCGGTGCATTCATCAATTCAACAAGAAAAGCCGGAAAAACAATGCAGCAAATATAAATGCCTTCTAAAGCATGTTTTACAGGGGTAATAACAGTTTGCATTGGAAAATAAATTGGAGCGGGCGATGAGAT
>CALHIB010000191.1 GCA_938030595.1 uncultured Rhizobiaceae group bacterium
CCAGCTACGCCTGACTTTGATTCCATGGCAGCAATTTTACCTTGCACATAACGGCCTTGGTAGAATTTACCGCTATAAGTTGAAACATTCTCGCTCTCGCGCTTATAACCCGTAGCATGTTCGAATTTCACATCCGGGTACTTTTTCGCAATTTTATTGGTTGGCTCCATATAGCCGAATGAGGTTGTGAAAATAATGTTACAGCCAGAACGCGCAAAACGCTCAATCGCACGTTCAGAGTCAGCACCTTCTGGTACGCTCTCTTGGTAGGCAGTTTCTACGCCTAGTTCTTTTTCAACAGCAAGACGGCCTTGATCATGTTGGTATGACCAGCCGAAATCACCGATAGGCCCTACATATACAAAACAAGCCTTTGTATCAGCCGCTGTAGCTGAACTTGTAGCTGCAAGAAGACCAAAGCCTAAACCTGCTGCAGTAGACATAAATGTCGCTAAAATTTTTTTCATAAGTGTTTTCCTTTTTACCCTGTTTAACTTTGTTACGTTTACCAAGTACGCATATTCTTATTGTTATTATCTATCTGGCACAAACCCCTTCCCAAGGGAAGCAGGTGTGTTCATCATTGTTAGTCTGCGGTTTCGCGAAATAATCACCAATACAACAATCGTAGCAATATATGGTAATGCAGTCAGTAACTGTGTCGGAATGTTAACCCCAAGCGCCTGAATGTGTAATTGAGCGATGCCTACAGTGCCAAACAAGTAGGCTCCCAGCAAAACCCTGTTGGGTCTCCAGGATGCAAATACAACCAGCGCAAGTGCAATCCAGCCCCTGCCCGCTGTCATGTTCTCAATCCACTGAGTTGTATAAACGAGAGACAAATGCGCTCCTGCCAACCCTGAACACGCCCCACCAAACATCACAGCCAAATAGCGTGTTTTGACAACTGATAAGCCAAGTGCATGTGCAGAAGCATGGCTATCACCAACAGCGCGCAATATCAGCCCGATACGTGATTTAAACAAAAACCAGCCAACCCCAATTAACAAAATGATTGAGAAATAAAAGATTATATCTTGCTGGAAAAACAATTTTCCAAAGAATGGTATATCGGATAGGAACGGAACAATAATGGGCTCCAGTTTAACCCCTGGAATGCCGACAAATCCCTCACCCCATAATCCTGATAAGCCAAGTCCCAAAATTGTAAGCGCCAAACCGGTAGCGACCTGATTTGTGACCAGGCTGATTGTTAGAAAAGCAAAAAGCAATGAAAACAACATTCCAACAATAATAGCTGCAAGAGCGCCGATGTATGCATTGCCAGTATATATCGCAAAAGCAAAACCTGACACAGCACCCATAATCATCATGCCTTCAACACCAAGGTTCAAAACACCGGAACGTTCTGTAACCAGTTCACCTAAAGCCGCAATCAACAAAGGAGTTGCTGCGGTAAAGATCGTGAGAAGAATAGCCTCAACCAGCCCCATGAGTTATCCCTTTTTTTGCAAAACCCCAGGAATGACCAAATCGAATGCGATGATGAATAAGTGTATCGCAAGCTAATACAAAAAACATGAGAAGTCCTTGAAAGACGTTAGCAATTTTATCCGTGACATTTAGAGAAATTTGAGCAGCTTCTCCACCAAGATATGAGAGCGCAAGTACAATCCCTGCTGCAAAAATTCCAAGCGGATTTAGCCTTCCCAAGAACGCTACGATAATCGCTGTAAATCCATAGCCTGGCGAGATTGTTGTGCGTAATTGTTGGATGGCTCCAGAAACTTCTGATATGCCTGCCAGTCCTGCAAATGCACCAGACATTAAAAATACAAATAAAGTTGTTTGCTTGGTAGAAAATCCTGCAAAGCGCCCTGCCCTTGGTGCTTGTCCAATAACAGAAATCTCAAATCCCTTCATGGTTTTAGCCAATAAAAACCAAACTAAAAGCACGCCGATTACGGCAAAGACCATACCGTAATGCATGCGGCCAGAAGCCAGAACCTCAGGTAGAACTTGCCATTCAGTAAAGCTAATAGAGCCAGGAAAATTATTACCTTCCGGATTTCTAAACGGGCCGCGCGCTAACCAGTCCAAAAACAAACCAGCGACATAAACAAGCATAAGACTGGTTAAAATCTCATTGGTTCCAAATTTATTTTTTAGGAAAGCCGGAATAGATGCCCATGCCATACCGCCGGCAATACCGCAAACTAGCATGCTAGGTAATACCCAAAACCCGGTAAAATCTGGGAAAAAGATAGGAACTGCGGCTCCTGTTATGCCCCCCATAACAAATTGCCCTTCAGCACCAATATTCCAGTTACCTGAACGAAAACAAATACAAAGCCCCGTTGCAATTAAAATCAAAGGCGCTGCTTTAATTGCAAGTTCATGTAGGGACCAAACATCTATCAAGGGTTCTACAAAATAGATATAAAGTGCCTTGAATGGATTATGTCCCATTAAGGCAAATAACAAACCACCAACAATCAGCATTAATAGAAGAGCAAGCACGGGCGAAAAGAATTCATAAAAAGACGAGGAGCTTCCACGTTTTTCAAGACGGATGCTAAAATCAGGCTGCATCTTTATTCTCACTTGCGTTTACGCCTGCCATAAGCAATCCAATTTCTTCGCGATTGGTTTTAGAAGTTTCAAGCGAATGAGAAAGCGATCCATCAAACATAACAGCGATGCAATCTGATAATTCAAAGACTTCATCCAGGTCTTGGGATATAATCAACACTGCAGATCCTGAGCGAGCAAGATCAACAATAGATTGCCGTATATGTGCAGCAGCACCTGCATCAACGCCCCATGTGGGTTGATTGATAACTAGGATAGATGGCTGTCTATCCAATTCTCGCCCAATGATAAATTTCTGCAAGTTGCCACCCGAAAGCGAACCCGCCAAAGGATCAACGTCCGCCTTTCGAACATCCATAACGTCACAAACGCGCTTGGTAGCTTTTTCTACCATTTCACGCCAAACCATTCCAATACGGCCGAAGCGTTGAAAAGCCACGTCATCGGACTTATGACGCGCAAGCAGCATATTATCACTTAGTTTAAACTCTGAAACCGCACCATGTCCCAAACGCTCCTCTGGTACAAAAGAAGCTCCCAGTTTGCGTCGTTCATTGATATTTAAATGACCAACATCATTATCTCGTATTTGCACTTGCGAATGCTTACTGGATAAAACTTCACCGGAAATAGCATCAAAAAATTCAGACTGCCCATTGCCCGCAACACCTGCAATACCAAGTATCTCGCCCGCATGAATATCAATGCTGATGTTTGAAAGTGGTATAGCAAAGGGTGTTAGTGCCGGCTGCGATAAATCAGAAACCTTGAGTAATGTATTGTCATTTGTTTTTGAAGATTTTTTGCTGATAGAATTCACATCGCTACCAACCATCATCCTGGCAATGCTTGAGCTTGTTTCTTGCTTCGGATCGCACGTTCCGCTTACTTCGCCAAAGCGAAGAATAGTGGCACGATCGCATAACCTTCTGACTTCATCCAATCGATGGGAAATAAAGAGTATGGATCGCCCTTCTGATTTTAGTATATCAAGTGTTTCGAACAGGCTTTCAGCTTCTTGAGGTGTTAAAACAGATGTCGGTTCATCAAGAATAATCAATTCAGGATTTTGCATCAAGCAACGAACGATCTCAACACGCTGGCGCTCACCAACAGATAAATCACCTATCAAGGCTTCCGGATTTAGAGGTAAGCCATATTTCTGAGAGAGTTCTGTTGCTTTTTTAGTGACTTCGCCAATGCGTATCTCTTTTGATAAGGACAGAGCGATGTTTTCAGAAACACTAAGCGCTTCGAATAAAGAAAAATGCTGGAAGACCATTCCAATACCCAAGCCACGCGCCTGTGAAGGGCTTGAAACTGTTGTTGCTTCGCCTTTCCAGTAAATTGTACCAGAAGTTGGTTGTAATGACCCATAGAGCATTTTTACCAGCGTTGATTTTCCAGCGCCATTCTCACCCAACAAGGCGTGAATTTCTCCAGCCATGATGTTTAGATTTATATCTTGATTGGCAGGAAACTCACCATAAAGCTTTGTGATGTTGCTTACGCTAAGCATATCACTGGCTGTTGAAGGCGATGAGTTTGTTGCAGTAATGTTCATACTGACAATTAATACTCTAAAACACGGAAAATCTAGGGATTAAGCAGTTTATTCCCAAGGAATTAAACCATAGGACTTTATTTCAACCGACCAGCCAATTGTAGTACAAATCCTATGCAATAAAGATAGATACTTGAAGCTGCGAAAATTACATCAATTGCAACCGGATTATCAAGGTTATTAATAATCGCAAACAATCCTGTTACACCCCAAATCAGAAACACAAAAAGACTGATTTTTCTCAGCGGTTTCACACGAACGGGATGAATGAACGTGATTGGCACAAATGTCATCGCAGCAGTAAAAATGATAAAAATCAAAGAAAATGTAGGCGACGGCGATACAACATAAAGCGCAAACACCACCATGTTCCAGCAAACCGGGAAGCCTTTGAAACCATAGTCTTCGGTTTTCATGCGGGTATCAGCATAATAGATAGCACTTGTAATTACGATGACAGCAGCAGCAGTGAATGAAGTAAACTTGCTTAAGAGCTCCTCCTTGTCGCCATTCACATCTGTCAGATCTAACAACCCACTTTGATACAATATAAAAGCCGGTATCATGACGAAGGTTGCATAATCGATAACATTATCAAGTGTATCACCCGACCAGTGCGGCCACCATTTTTTAACTTCCAGTTTACGGGCAAGTGGACCATCAACACCATCAACAATCAAAGCCATGCCTAGCCAGAAGAAAGCTTTTTGAAAGTCATATTCCGCAGCAGCAACGATCGACAAGAACGCAAGAAAAGCACCAGATGCTGTTAAAATATGGATGGAAAATGCCCACAAAGCTGATCTGGATAAGCCAAACATAACAAACTCACTTCAAAATATATTTTTACTATTCGTGCGTTACTCTGTCATATTTGAATTATATGAGATAGAGCCAATATAAAACACAGTGTAACATTGTTTGAGAAAAGAAAATGTCTAATCCCGTTATTCTAACAGATATTTGTGTCATTGGTGGCGGCATGGTTGGGCTTACATCTGCGCTCAAACTGGCACAAAAAGGTATGAATGTTACCCTATGCGCGCCAAAAGAAACGGTGGAAGATACCAGAACGACAGCCTTTTTAATGGATACAGTAAAGTTCTTCGAAGAGCTGGAGTTATGGCGGCGCCTTGAAGATAAAGCTTTTCCTTTAAAAACCATGAGAATTGTCGACGGCACGAACAGGCTTATCAGAGCCCCCCAAACTGATTTCAAGTCAAGTGAAATTGAAATGGAAGCTTTTGGATATAATTTAAAAAATGCCGATGTTTTACGTGTGTTAAATGCAGAAATTGACAAACAGGAAAACATTTTACGTATTGATGGTTCAGTAGAAACAATTGATACGAAAGATAACCGTGAGATTTTATCAATAAAGACAGACACTGATGTCAAATCAATTTCTACTGGATTTGTTATCGGCGCCGATGGTCGCAATTCCATAGTTAGGCAGTCAAAAAACGTTACCGTAAAAGATTGGCAGTATCCGCAGACAGCGCTTGTAGTTAATTTTGCACATGAACGCTCATCAGAATTCACAAGTACTGAGTTTCATACAGAAACGGGACCTTTCACAATCGTTCCCCATACACATAACTCTGCAGGTTTGGTATGGATAGAAACACCGGAAAATGTGGAGGAACTTTTAAAGCAGTCCAAAGAAACCATGGAAAAGACACTTGAAGAAAAGATGCAATCTTTTCTTGGCAAAATTACACTCAAATCATCACCCCAAAGTTTTCCGATAAAAGGCTTGGTTGCAAACTCATTTGGTGAAGAGAATTGGGCTATCATTGGTGAGGCAGCGCATGTTTTTCCCCCCATTGGCGCCCAAGGATTCAACCTTGGCGTAAGGGATATTGAAGCTTTGGCAAAAATCCTGGGACGTTACACAAACCAGGAAAACCGAGGTCAGGCTTATCATCGTGCACGTCGTCACGATATAAATACAAGAACGTATGGTGTTGATATGCTCAACCGCAGTTTGCTATCTGACTTTCTCCCAGTTCAAATGCTGCGTGGATTTGGGCTACAGGTGTTGGGATCATTTAAACCACTGCGCAAATATGCAATGAAGATGGGCATATCCCCCAACATATAGGTATTTCCGCAAACTTTAGTTGAAAAATCAATATTCTTGCCTATTATCACACCAAATTGGGCAAAAAATGAATCGTGATATAATGATCAAAGCTGCAAAATATCATATCGGGCAAGTGGTAAAGCACCGGGTATATCCATTTCGTGGTGTTATCTTCGATGTTGACCCAGAATTCGATAATAGTGATGAGTGGTATAATTCCATTCCCGAGGATATCAGACCAAAAAAAGACCAGCCTTTCTACCATCTTTTTGCACAAAATGATGAAACAGAGTATGTCGCCTATGTATCTGAGCAAAATTTGCTGGAAGATGCCTCAAATGAACCGTTGCGACACCCTGAAATTGACGAGATTTTTGTAAAAAATCCTGATGGTTCATATCAAACCAAACAGATCTACCATCATTAAAAAAGGCGGCTAATTTAGCCGCCTTAATTTATCTAATTTGCATTTTGTTGCTGTTTCAACTTTTCTTCAAGCTGCTTTTTCAGCAATTCCTCGCGTGAAGCAGGATCTTCTTGTTTCACAGGCGGCCCATCGTAGGCAGCAGTAAACCCTTTTAAAGTAACTGGAACTGCATTTGGTTTGCTCTGGAAGTTTAAAGACGTAATCTCCAGTCCTCCGCCAGCTTTGAAGATTTTTACCAATTCAGCATTTAGAGCAGCTTCTGCTGCACAAATCTGCGGTCTGCAATATGCGTAAGGAATGGTTACAGCACGTTTACCATCAACTTGAACCTGAATACCTGCCGGTAACGATCTACCAGTTGGAACTATAACGCGAAAAACACTTCGTTTCACTTCACCGGTTACTTCAATCAGGTTGACCGCAGTTACGACTTGATTGTTGCCAGCAACAACATTGAACTGGACATTACAAACCTTGCTATTGTCTACTTCATTACACGTTTTAATCCAGCCTGAACCCTTAACCTTGGGTTGTTGTTGAGAAAGGGCTGGGGTGGCCATCAGGCCTGCTGTTGCACTTAACGTAAAGGCAATCTTCGCAATAAAATTCATAGCTTTATGTTTCCGTAGAATAGTAGAAGTCATTTATTGAGCCGCTCCTTGTTCTTTTGCGGCATCAAGCGCTTTTTGTAATTCGCTTTGTGCTGACTCTGCCTTCTTCTGAAGCTCTTCTTGCAGGTTCTTTTGACGGGCAACCAAATCTTCCTGTTTAATCGGCGCACCATCATAGGCCGCACCAAATCCCTCTAGCGTTACCGAAATAGGATTAGCTTTACCCTGGAAGTTCGTTGAAGTTACTTCTAATGTTTTACCAGATTTCAAAACCTCAACCAGTTTGTCATCTAGTGTGACTTCAGCAGCGCAGATGCGTGGTGTGCAAAATGAAAATGGAATTGGTGTTGGCTTCTTGTCATCTACCTTGATTTGCACCCCGGGAGGCACACGGCGATCTGTAGGAACCGTAACCTGGAATACACGGCGATTAACACCGCCAGTTATTTCCGCAAGATTAATCGATGTGATCACCTGACCAGTAGATGCCACAGCTTGATACTGAACATTACAGATTTTGGTTTCACCTTGGTCATTACAGGCTTTGTACCAACCGTTAGATGCTGCTTCTTCTTGTGATAGAGCAGCTCCGGATGTCAGCATTAATCCGCTAAACAGACCAGAAGCAATTAGATAAGAAGTATGTTTCATTAAACGCCCTTTGCGTTTTGTTTATTCAAATAGTCTCACCATTTCCAACTTTAAGATTATGCCCAAATTTAGGCCAAGAGACTCAAAGTGAAATTCTTCTACCGAAATAAACGTAAAAACATCAAATTGCTAGGGGATGACACCTATTTTATCGGCTTTGCTAAATGCTTGTGCTAAATTTGATGCATGAAGATTCGCTCGTTTTTAAATCATTTCGCCATTCACATGGGGCTAACCATCCTAGCACTATGCGTCTTTTTATTGTCACCTATACTAAATGCAAATGCAGAACCCGCCCATGGGATAGCGATGCACGGCAAACCTACCCTGCCACCAGATTATAAACACATGCCCTATGTTAATCCTGATGCTCCTAAGGGCGGCAAGATTGTCCATGGCGTTTTAGGTACTTATGATTCTGTAAATCCGTTTATTCTCAAAAGCCTACGGACAAATGCCAGAGGAACCAGAGATCCATTACTGGGACATCTTGTTTTTGAATCACTGCTCTTTAGATCACGTGATGAACCGTTTACCATGTATGGCCTCATTGCAGAATTTGTAGAGTGGCCAGATGACAGATCATGGATCGAGTTTACCCTCAATCCAAAAGCAAAATGGTCAGATGGGAAACCAATAACCGTTGATGATGTTATATTCACGTTCAACCTACTGGCAGAAAAAGGCAAACCACGCTATGCACGCATCGCCAAAAAAGTAGCTAAACTGGAACAAACTGGTGAGCACAAAGTCCGCTTCACCTTTACGCAAGAAGCTGACCGCGAATTTCCAATGATCATTGCTTTAAGCAGCGTCTTGCCAAAACATGCGATTGATCCAGAAACCTTTGATCAATCAACCCTGGAACCCATTATCGGCAGCGGTCCCTATACAATGGATGAAATCAATCCAGGAAAATTCATAACCTATAAGCGTAATCCAGACTATTGGGCAAAAGACCTGCCTTCCCGCGTTGGTTTTTCTAATTTCGATGAAGTGAAAATAGAATACTACCGCACCCAAACAGGCCTGTTTGAGGCATTCAAAAAGGGTTTGTTCGATGTTTATCCTGAGAATGATCCATCCGTTTGGGAGCGAAGCTTTGACTTTCCCGCAGTTGATAGTGGCGAGGTTGTCAAGGGTGAGTTCCAATCGCGCAACGCCAATAAAATGTTTGGCTTTGTGTTTAATACCCGAAAGCAAATTTTCCAGAACCCGAAAACCCGTGAAGCATTAATTCAGCTCTTTGATTTTGAGTGGGTCAATAAAAACCTGTTCTTTGGCAAATATGAACGCACTTCAAGTTTTTGGCATGGTTCTGATTTGTCTTCTCTTGGCATTCCTGCCAGTGAAGCAGAAAAGAAGCTGCTTGGTAAATACATAAACCAAATTAAACCCGAAGTTCTTGCTGGAACCTATAAGCCACCTGTCAGCAACGGTAGTGGACGAGATCGCAAGCTGCTTCGCAAAGCGAGCAAATTACTAAAACAAGCAGGCTACACCATGAAGGGGGGCAAGCTGGTCGACACTACAGGTAAACCATTTGAGTTTGAAATTCTGTCACGTGGACAGCGTCAGGAAAAGCTTGCCATTATTTATCGGCGCTCATTGGAAAAACTGGGTATCACGGTAAACATTCGAAATGTAGATGATGCGCAATATCAACGCCGCACAAAAAAGTTTGAATATGATATGGTGCTTCAAACTTATACGGCATCGCTCTCACCAGGCATTGAACAGATGGGCCGCTGGAGCACAATTTCAACCAATCTTGAAGGCAGTTTCAACTACGCGGGTGCAAACGACCCTGCCCTTGATTATCTGATTGATAAAATCCTGCAAGCACGTTCCAGAGAGGATTTTGTAACCGCAGTGCGTGCTTATGACAGGATGTTGATTTCGGGTGATTACGTTGTTCCTCTATACCATTTAAATCAACAATGGGTGGCGCATCGCAATTATATCAAAGCGCCTGAGAATACATCGCTTTACGGTTTTCAATTGGAGACCTGGTGGGATGCCAGAGAAGAATAAAGCGTAGAATAGAAAGACACTGGAATGACCGATAAACAAAAGCTTCAGATTGACGTTATATCAGATGTCATGTGCCCCTGGTGTTACATAGGCAAAACCAATCTGGATGCTGCCATTGCTCAAATGAAAGATCTGGACGTAGAAGTGCGCTGGCGCCCTTATCAACTGGATGGAACCCTGCCCAAGGAAGGCATGAGTCGCGCCGATTATCTCAACAATAAATTTGGCGGTGAAGCGGGCGCACAGGAAGTCTACGGCCGTATCAAGGACGCAGGCAAAGCGCTCGGCATAGACTTCAACTTCGACGCCATGAAAGTCTCCCCCAACACCATGGACGCTCACCGCGTCATCAGATGGGCTGGCGGACAAAGTGCTGACATTCAAAATAAACTGGTAGAACGCCTCTTCAAGCTTTTCTTCCTCGAAGGCGGTCACATCGGGCTGGATGAAGTGCTGGTCAAAGCCGCTGAACACGCAGGCATGGACGGCAAAATCGTCGATGACCTACTCAAAACAGAAAACGACAAACCAGAAGTCGCCGCAGAAATAGACCAAGCCAGACAAATGGGCGTAACAGGCGTTCCCTGCTTCATCGTGGATAATAAATACGCAGTGATGGGTGCACAGCCGCCCGAGCAACTGGTAGCAGCGATGGAACATGCTTTGGGTGAGCGAGAGAAGTAATACGATCTTGATTACGCTTCGACTTACTTTTGTTCGATAACATTGAAATAAATTTTATCGATATCACCGATATAGTAACGACCATTCCTTACCTTCAACTCATTAATTGGTACTGGCCCAACTGTTCT
>CALHIB010000192.1 GCA_938030595.1 uncultured Rhizobiaceae group bacterium
GATGATTGAAGTGAGGCGATGTTGATGATGCGCCCCCAGTTGTTCTTTTTCATGTTAGGTACAAAAGCTTGTGCCAAAAAGAATGGCACTGAGAGGTTTAAGTGAATTGTTTTATTCCATGTTTCAGGATCAACATCATCAGCATGTTTGCGAGGGTTGAGGCCTGCTGCGCTGACGATGATATCGGGCAGGGCGCTCAAAGTATTACATGCGTTATAAATGGTTTGGCTTGCATCTTCCGCCATAAGGTCCGTTGCGATGGTAAAGCCATCACGTTCGCCAAGCGCTTCTTCAAGCAGAGCTTCGCGTCTTCCAACCAAAATGATACTGGCACCTTGGTCTGAATAGGCGTGGGCAATGGCTTTTCCGATGCCGGAGCCGCCGCCCGTGATAAGTGCTGTTTTGCCTTTAAGTGAAAATAGACTGCTCATGATTTTCCTCAATACCAAATAAAAAATCCTCCCTCGCAGCTACGCTTTTTCAAACGTGACTGCAAGGGAGGAGAACTTTTTAACTAGGCTTTATTGCGCAGATGGGAAACCATCGTAGCTAAAGAAGCCTGGTGATCCATTTGCAGACAAGAAGTCTGGTAACCAAAGCGCGAAGCCTGGGAACATGAAGATCAGCATGAGGCCAATGACCTGAATGACCATGAATTGCATCATGCCGAAGTAAATGTCTTTTAGATCCCACTCAGGCACAACTCCTTTGAGGAAGTAAGCTGAGAGTGCTACCGGCGGACTGAGCCACGCGGTTTGCAGGTTCACCGCAACCAGAATTGCGAACCATGTTAGGTTTACGTTCAATTGTACCAAGAGAGGTACAAGGATTGGAACGATAATCAGAACGATTGGAACCCATTCCAACGGCCAACCCAGCAAGAACACCAATGCCATCACGAGGATGAGCATGGCGGCAGTTGAAAGGTCGAAGGATAACAGTAGCTCTGTCAGGAACTTCGGTGTGCCAAGGTTTGAGAACACAGCGCCAAAGAAGTTTGATGCCGCTACAAGGAACATGATTAGCACTGAAATTTCCAGTGTCTTAATCAAAGCACCATAAAAGCCGTTGAACGAGAAACGCCCATAACAAAGCGACAGCAGGATAGCACCAAAAGCACCACAGGCAGCAGCTTCTGCTGGCGTTGCCCAACCAGCTAGGATTGAACCCAAAGCAAATGCAATCAGCACAGTTGGTGGTACTAGTCCCATGAAGAATTCATACCAAAGGTCTGAGAAGTAAAAGCCACCGGGTTGCGTTGCTCTTGTCCATCTATAGACGCCAAACATCACGCCCAACCAAAGAATTGGAACGATTAATCCATCAAGCGGGAACAGACCAAAGCCTGTTGCTGCACCGATTGTAATCAACCAAACAAAGGCTACAAGTGCCGCCATTACAAGGATAACTTCAACAATATAATATGGTGATGTTTCTGGTTGCTCATCTGCTGGCAGGATTGGACCCAACGATGGGTTAATCATACAACGACCTACTGCGTAGATCAGGTAAAGTGATGCCAGTAGAACGCCAGGGATAATTGCAGCACGGAAGAGATCTGTTACAGGAATTTCTAAAACAGGCCCCATAACAATCAACATGATAGACGGCGGGATAAGAATACCCAAGGTACCACCAGCAGTAATTGTACCAGCTGCCATGCGCACATCATATCCGGAGCGGTTCATGGTTTTTGCAGCCATGATGCCCAGAATGGTAACAGACGCACCCACAATACCTGTAGCTGCTGCGAAGATGGTCGATACGAAAAGCACTGCGATAAAGAGCGCACCTCTTGTTTTTGACATCATCATCTGAACCGCCATAAAGAGACGTTCCATCAGACCAGCTTGCTCCATCACAATGCCCATCAAAATGAACAATGGAACAGCAACCAGTTGGTCATCCAGCATGGTTGAATTTGTTTGCAGTGTTTGAAGGAAGAAGGTTAGGGCACTGCCTGAACCCCAAGCGCCAAATGTGAACGCGAGGAAAATAAGCGTGAATGAAATCGGGAAGCCGACAAAAATCACGAATAACATGGCTCCCAGCATGAACAAACCAATGGTAGGCTTGGAGAATGCTGCTGCACCTGTCAGGCCAAGCCAGTCAAACATTGGGAATGTTTTCGGGAAGAAAACAGCTGTGAAGATTAATCCCAAAATAATAATGTAAGGGATTAGCAGACGAACGAATTTTGCCTCACGCACTGCACCCATCTGATGGAAAGCGCGGAAGAGTTCCGGGAAACCTTGCAGAAGCAATAGAAATGCGCCGATTGGCATGAAGATACGAGCTGGCCACAGATATGGAGCCCAAGTTGAGTCTGAGGCTCTTTCCCAACCTGTTGAATCAAAAATATCTTTGCCAAAAGCATCAAGACCATAATCAAGTGCTGACCAGAAGAAGAACAGCATGGCAGGGAAATAGAACAATAAATAAAGCGTTGCATCTACGGTTGCCTGCGTTTTGGGTGTCCAGTTGCGGTAAATAAAGTCCGCACGAATATGAACACCACGCATCAATGCGTATGCAGCAGCGGCCATAAAAATAACACCGCCCAACATGCGTGAAATATCGTAAACCCAAAGGGTAGGGCCAAGGCCAAGTTCGCGGGCAAATTCATTCATTCCGTAATCTGTAAATACGGCGAAAGCCTTGCGCGAAACAACTTCAAAGACCATTGCAAAAATTAATGGTACCAAGAGCAGACAAGTTAATCTACCTGCCCATTCGTTGATAATGTCGATGGTTGCGGTGATGGGGCGCTGCCATGAGGTCATGTCCTCTGGCGTATAACCCGCTTTCTCATTGCGACGTTCCGCAATGGATTCATCAGTGGTATCTAGATCGTCCGGAATTACTTCTTCGGCCAT
>CALHIB010000193.1 GCA_938030595.1 uncultured Rhizobiaceae group bacterium
ATTGTGCGGCAGGGTGATGGTCTTCGAAACCCTAAGGCTGCGGTGATGGCAATTACAACTGGATGTTTTATCGCGGGCTATTCTCTAATAGATGGTTTGGGAGCGCGCGTTTCGGGCAGTGCAGTTGGCTTTATGTCTTTGCTGATGGTTCTAAATGGCGTTGTGTTTTTCATCTATCTTTTGTTTAAAGATAGACAAATGATCATGCGCGTACCAAGAGAAGCCAAGCGTGTAGCGCTTGGCGGCGGCACAGCTTCTTATGTGGCCTATGTGCTGGTTGTCTGGGCGTTCACGCAAGCCCCAATTCCGCTTGTAACAGCCTTGCGTGAAACCAGCATCATCTTCGCGGTTTTAATCGGCGTGTTCATTTTCCGTGAGCGGCTTAACCTGGCAAAGGTGTTGTCAGTGATGTTGTCTTTGGCAGGGGCGGGCTTGCTGAGGTTTGGGAAGTTTTTGGGCTAACCAATCACTCTATCACTTGTTTCCCAATCAGGATTAATCCAGGGTTCCTGGTTTGAGCGGAGGAGCGGGTCTTTGCCCAGGATATGATCGGCTGCCTTTTCACCAACCATGATGGATGGGCCGTTTAGGTTGCCGTTTGGAATGCGCGGGAAGATGGATGAGTCTGCCAAGCGTAAGCCTTCTACCCCGATGACACGGCATTCTGGATCCACGACAGACATCTTGTCATTCGGGTCACCCATCTTTGCTGTACCGCAAGGGTGGTAGGCGCTTTCGACGTGACCTCTGATAAAATCATCCAACTCATCATCGGTTTGAACATGTTCGCCGGGCGCAATCTCATAGCCACGATATTCATCAAAGGCTTGTTGTTGGAAAATTTCACGGGTCAAACGGATGCAATGTCTGAACTCTGCAAAGTCATCTTCGTGCGACATGTAGTTAAATAGAATAGATGGTTTTGCCTTCGGGTCGCTTGATGTGAGGCGAACTTCACCGCGTGATTTGGAGCGCATTGGGCCAACGTGTGCCTGAAATCCATGCGTAGGGGCTGCTGCCTTGCCGTCGTATCTGATTGCTACTGGCAGGAAGTGATATTGAATGTCCGGGTATTTGATGCCAGCCTTTGAGCGCACAAAGGCAGAAGCTTCAAAGTGATTGGTCGCGCCGTCACCGGTTTTAAACAGGAGCCATTCAAGACCGATCAGGCCTTTTTGGAAGAGGTTTAATCTTGAATAAAGTGACACAGGTTGCGTGCATTCTTGCTGGATATAAAGTTCCAAGTGATCCATC
Source organism: uncultured Rhizobiaceae group bacterium (assembly GCA_938030595.1). Classification (GTDB taxonomy): domain Bacteria; phylum Pseudomonadota; class Alphaproteobacteria; order Rhizobiales; family Rhizobiaceae; genus JAALLB01. The sequence continues at coordinate 1,255 of CALHIB010000193.1, forward strand.
AGGTTTGAACCCACACCTGGGCGGTCAGCGATGACTTCAATGCCGTGTTCTTTCAAGTGTTTTGCAGGGCCGATGCCTGACAACATCAAAAGCTTTGGTGAATTAAAGGCAGAAGCTGCGATGATAACTTCTTTATTGGCTTTAATAAATTGTGTTGAGCCACCACGTGCAATTTCAACACCGACTGCACGCTTGTTTTCGATGCGCACTTTTTCTGCAAGGCCGCGAACCATCGTCAGGTTTTTGCGTTTGAGGGCAGGTTTTAGATAAGCATTGGCTGTTGACCAGCGACGCCCTTTATAGACCGTGCGCTCCATTGCGCTGAAGCCTTCTTGCTTCAGGCCGTTATAATCTTCGGTAAAACCAAAGCCTGCCTGTTTGCCAGCTTTGATGAAAGCTTCAAAGAGCGGTCTGGTCATTTCACCGCGCGTAACGTGCATGGGGCCATCCGTGCCACGGGCACCTTCTTCACCACCGTGAGAGGTTTCCATGCGTTTGAAATAGGGTAATACGTCTGCGTAAGACCAACCTTTGGCGCCTTGCTCTTCCCAGTGATTGAAATCTTCTGCATGGCCACGGACATAAACCATACCATTAATGGAGGATGAACCACCAATCACCTTGCCGCGAGGAGCAGCCAGTTTGCGACCGTTTAAATAGGGTTCGGGTTCGGTTTGGTATTCCCAATCATAGTGGGCCATGTTCATTGGAAATGAAAGAGCTGCCGGCATTTGGATTAGGGGGCCGACATCAGTGCCACCATATTCAATAACGATTACAGAATGCTTGCCATCTTCGGAAAGGCGGGAAGCCATTGCGGAGCCAGCAGAGCCTGAACCAATGATTACATAGTCAGCAGAAAAGTCGGGATTTGTATTTTGAGAGCCTGTCATAACTTTTTATATCTCATCTGTAATTATGCACAAAGTTCCAAATTCGACATAAAAGCGTCTCAGAGCAATAAGTTAACAAATCATTACTTGTTAAATAAAAAAAAGTTAATTTCTTTCGTGACAAAAAGTAAACGAATCAGATACCGATTCGTATACGAGGCCTTTTTGTGGAGGGATTCTGTCTATTCTATGTGAAGTTGCAGAGCACTCAAATATAGCGATGTTCGTATCAACGAATAGATAACTCCCCATAGTTCGGAATATCACAATGGCTCAAAAGTTTTTATGCGGTCATTATTCTTCATAAAAATCTTTTTGCAGGTTCGGATATTAACGAATTGATCACGGGGATAAAAATGAAATTCGAAACATATAAAAAAACCAGGATTGGTGGTGTAACGCTTACTCGTCTTGTTTCCAATAAAGCAGCGGTATCTGCGGTCGCTTTGATGACTGCGATTGCACCAGTTGCGCCAGCATGGGCGACGATTGACAACACAGTAACGGCAACAGGTTCCTCTCCTGGCAATACAGATGATGTTACAGCAACAGATACTGAAACGGTTGATGTTGAAGATGCAGCGCCTTCTCTTGTTGTTACAAAAACATCAACGGATACAAACGTTGGTGCTGGTGATACCATTTCATATACTTATACAGTGGAGAACACAGGTAACGTCACACTATCTGATGTAAACCTTTCTGACGCGCACGATGGTGCGGGTGCTGCTGTTACACCTACCAATCCGACACTCACAACTGGTGATCCATTGATTTCCTCGGATGATGGTGTTGATAACGATTATGATACGCTCGCTCCTGGTGATATTGTGACATGGACCGCATCATATACAGTTGTACAAGACGATATTAATAACAATGGCGGTGGCGATGGCGACATCGACAATACTGTAACGGCAGCGGCTACACCAGCAGCAGGCACGTTGGGTGGCACTCTTACTGCAACAGAATCGGTTGATCTGGAAGCACAGAATCCATCACTCTCTGTAATTAAAACAGCTGATGATACCGCGGAAGTTGTGGTTGGTCAGGTTATCACATACACCTACGTCGTAACTAACAATGGTAACGTACCACTTACGAATGTAAGCATTAATGACGTTATCGACCAAGGTACACCAAGCTCAGCGACAGCTCCGGTTATCCTGACATCTGATACTCCAGCAGATGATGATGGTCTGGACAATGTGTTTGATAGCCTGGCTATTGGCGACAGTGTAACGTTTACCACGACTTATACGGTCACACAGTCTGACGTCGACAACCTACAATAAGCTTTATTTAATAGTTTAAAGGTGATGCGAATCACTTTTGTTTAAAATCTCTAATCCGCGTGTAGTTTTGATAACTTCACGCGGATTTTTTTGTATTAATTTAAAAAATTCAAATAAAATGACGCTATGTAAGCATGAGCTTAATTATGGTTAACGCATAATTAACCAGACTCATTGCAATCCTTAATAAAAGAGGTTGTGATGAACAGAACCAAATGGCAACAGTTACGAGATCTTAGGCGGTCCGCGATACGATATGTAGCGTGGCTGCTTTTTGCTGTTCTGTTTTTGGGTCTGGCTAGCAAAGCTTTTGCGACAATTGATAACACGGTGACAGCTACAGCGTCTTCTCCAAGTGGTGTTGATGATGTAACAGCAACTGATACTGAAAGTGTCGATGTCGTTGATGCAATCAATGAATTGACCATTGTAAAAACTGCTACTCTCAATGATGAAATTAATGGCGATGGCTTCGCCGAAGCTGGCGAAACCATTACTTACACGTTCGATGTAACCAACAGCGGCAACGTAACCTTAACAAATGTTGGCGTGAACGACACAACCAATGCAACGAACGGACCTGTTGTTCCAACAGGAGAAGTAATCTTCGTTGATGGTGGTGCAGCAACTTCAGATTCAATTGACTCAGCAATAGATGGCGTTTGGGACAGTCTTGCCCCGGGCGATACCGTTCGATTTAGCGCAACTTACACAGTCACTCAAACCGATGTCGACACACTCAATTAATAAGGGAGGATTTAACATGATGAAAAATAATCTTCACACGATTTCAAGTTCTCTTCTTGGGGCAAATAAAAATTTAACAAGGGCAAAGAATATGAATAACTCGAATTATCCAAAAATTATCGGTTTGAAAGGTGTTAGTGTTTCTGCATTGGCGCTTGCAACTGCGATGGGATCTGTAACGCCAACATGGTCAGCAATTGATAACTCTGCTGTTGCGGTTGGTACCTTTAATGCAGCGGATGATACAACATCCGCACCGTCTACAGCCAGTGTGCCAGTGCTAGTAAATCGTGACCTGAGCATTGTAAAAACCGTCTTTACGGCGCCTTCAACGGCTGCTGGT
>CALHIB010000194.1 GCA_938030595.1 uncultured Rhizobiaceae group bacterium
GAAACAGTAATCTCAAAATGTTCTTTTGGTTCAAAACCTAATTTTGGCTTCTCTCCATGCATTCGATAAAGAACGTTATCTTCTTCATCGTTTCCCTCTGGCACATCAGCAAGAGGAACATTTGGAATAGCGGACATAACATCTGTAACTTCTGCAGCGATGCGACGCTCTTCTTCTTCGCCTGATTGGATAAACTGCTTGATCTCGGAAACCTCAGACTTAAGCTTTTCAGCTAATTCTTTATCGCCCTTGCCCATGGCAGCACCGATTTCCTTGGAAGCAGCATTTCGCCTTGTCTGTGCTTCTTGCAGTTTTGCAACATGCTCTTTACGAGCATCGTCCAGTTTCAAAAGGTCAGCGGCAGTAGTTTCGTTACCACGCAAACGCATCCCTTCATCAAAAACATTAGGATTTTCTTTTATCCACTTGATATCAAACATTATTACACCAAAAAATATTAGCTAATTTAATTTAAGAACACTAAAAACTGAGAACTTATGAAGAGACTACGTCAGTACTATCAGATTCTTCCAAATCTTCACGCGCTTTACGATTTTTTTCTATGCGGCGAGCAGCAATAATCGAGATTTCATAAAGAAGAATAGTGGGGAGTGCTAAGCCAAGCTGGCTCACTGGGTCTGGAGGCGTTAGTACAGCCGCTGCAACGAAAGCGAGTAAAATTGCATATTTACGCTTTGCAGTCAGCGCATCAGCAGAAACCAAGCCCGCTTTTGCAAGTAGAGTAATTGCCACGGGCAGTTGGAACACAAGACCAAAAGCAAAAATCAAAGTCATAATCAGACTTAAATAACTACCAACAGCTTGCAAGTTTTGAATCTCGGCCGTTCCATTGCCACCCGATTGCTCAAGTGAGAGGAAAAATTGGGTAGCAAGTGGCATGATCAAAAAATACACCAAGCAAGCACCAATAAAGAACAGAATTGGCGTCGCTATCAAAAACGGAAGAAAGGCCCCCTTCTCATTATTGTACAAACCAGGCGCTACAAATTTGTAAAGCTGTGTGGCAATAACAGGAAAGGCGATAAACATGGCACCAAAGAATGCAATTTTAATATCAACGAAAAACTTTTCCTGCAAAGCAGTGTAGATAAATTTCACTTCACTGGTACCGGCACCCCATTGATATGGGATTACAAGCAAATTGAAGAGTTCAGTCGCAAAATAAAAGCAGATCAAAAAGAAAATCGCTATTGCAATGATTGAATACATCAATCGTTGACGCAATTCTATTAAATGCTCCATTAAAGGCGCACTGGTGTCTTCTAGGTTTTCATCCGTACTCATGATGCACTCTTACTAGTTGCAGTTTTTTTAGCAGCGGCACTCTTGGAAGGCGCTTTTTTAGTACTGGCAGGCTTTGTAACAGTTGCTTTTGAGGCACCCTTCTTTGGAGCCGGTTTATTCGCTGTTGGCTTTTTAGGAGTTGCTTTTTTGGGGGCAGCTTTCGTTGTTTTCTTAACTTCCTCGACTGCTGGCGACTCTAACTCGTCATTAATTACAGCCTTGTGAGCATCAAGCGGATTTTGCACTGTCTTGGCAAAGTCTTCCATCGACTTCTTCGCATCCTCTAAAGGAGCAAAAGTTTTATTAGATGCGATATCCTTGATATCATCAAGATCAGCTTCTCTTACAGCGTCATCAACTTGTCGTTGGAAATCTCCAGCCATTCTCTTAATTTTGCCAATGGACTTACCGATCGCACGCAACATGCCAGGCAGCTCTTTAGGACCCACCACAACAATTGCGACAATCGCAATCACAACCATTTCGTACCAAGAGAAATTGCTAAACAAAACTCATTTTCCGCGCATGAAGTAATCTAAAATCCCACGATATTTCGCAGGCATAAAACGAATTAAAACTGCTATTCAGCTAGCTTTTGTCTCGTCTTTCACTTTGTTAGCAACTTCAGAAGCTTTTGCTTCGATTGTATCGCCATCGTCATCTTTTTCATTCAAACCTTTTTTGAATGACGTAATGCCTTTAGCAACATCGCCCATTAGATCAGAAATTTTACCGCGTCCGAAAAGTAGAACAACTACAACAGCAATAATTACAATTTGCCAAACACCAATATTCATTTTTACAGCTCCCGTCTGCAATCGCCTTAGAAACAACTAAAACAATTTATCTATTTAAACTTTACCATAACCCGCATTACGCGTTATTCGCAAGCAATCCTTATCTTAGTAAATAGGCTAAGCTTGTTATGGTTACCAGTGAAAACTCATCAATTTTTCGAACATTTGCATAAAAAATTATGGCGTAGGAAAAATCATCATCAGTTTTGGGTCCACTTTAAGGGAGATAAGTCGAACATCATCCCCCAGTTCGCCAGCTTTAATGCGAACCGTTATTTGCTCATCCAGGCTTTCAATGTTGACCTCTAACAATTCAGATGTACCAATAAAACGCCGTAGTGCTATGCGCCCAACAATGTCGCTGCTACCGTTTTCATAGGGTTTGACATTGATATCTGAAAGTCGAATAGCAGCACAGCAGGTTTCTGACAAAAATGGTTCACACTCACATTGCCCAAATATGGTTTGAGCTACACCACCCTGCGCTTTTGCAGGAATAATATTAATTTCAGAGAAAAACCCCGCTGCAAATAGATTTTTTGGGCGATAATATAAATCCTTTGCCTCGCCATACTGCACAAGTTTTCCATCTTGAATGAGAGCAACATGATCGCCAACGCGCAAAGCTTCTTCTGCGTCATGCGTAACAATAATCGCGGTAGAGCGTGTTTCACGAAGCAGTTCAATGGTTTGCTCCCGAATATTATCACGCAACCTGGAATCCAGACCGGAAAACGGTTCATCCATCAGCAAAATGCCAGGCCGTGGCGCTAGCGCCCTTGCAAGCGCAACCCTTTGCTGTTCACCACCAGATAAAACATGCGGATATTGCGAAGCCCTATCCTCAAGTCCAACACGAGATAATATTCTCAAAGCCTGCGTTTTTGCCTCACTACGACTTAGTGCTGTCAAACCAAATTCAACATTTTGCAATATAGTAAGATGAGGAAATAATGCATAATCCTGAAAAACCAGCCCTACGCCACGCTTTTCTGGCGGGATGAATGTTTGATGATCGGCAACCGCTCGTCCGTCAATTTTAACAGTTCCAGCAGCGTCCTCTATCAATCCAGCTGCAATCCTAAGCAAGGTTGTCTTGCCAGAACCGGAAGGCCCCAACAAACAAAGCACTTCACCCGGCTCAACATTCAAGGATATGTCTTGTAATATCTTGGTTTGGCTCGTGCCATAGCTAATGTTTTCGAAAGACATGCTGGATGCAATAACGACACCAGTAGAGTTTCGCTTACCCCATTGATCGTCACGTTCAACAGAACGCCTCTCAACAAAAACATTATTTTTTTGAACGCCTTGGTTCATGATGAAAAATACTCAATTGGTTTGAGCACTCCTATAACAACGACTTACATGAATTGCTATAGGTCTTCATCAGCATCACCGCCTGTTGGCGGCAATAAGCCCAATTCCTCTAATTCATCAGTGTGCAAGGGATCCTCATCATCCGTTAGTTCATCCCCATCATAAGGCTCTGGCACAACAAAGTTCGCTGGGATTTGTGATTTTAGCAATCCCGCACCCTTGAGTTCTTCCAAACCAGGCAGGTCTTTTAGCTCTTCAAGTGCAAATTGATCCAGAAATTTATCCGTCGTACCATAAGTTACAGGACGCCCTGGTGTCTTGCGACGTCCACGCATACGAACCCATTCTGTTTCAAGCAGCACGTCCAACGTTCCCTTGGATGTGGCAACGCCGCGAATTTCTTCAATCTCTGCACGAGTGACGGGTTGATGGTAAGCAATAATCGCCAAGACTTCTAATGCCGCACGAGAGAGCTTACGTGTTTCGGTAGTTTCTTTTTGCAAAAGAAAACCCAAATCATCAGCAGTACGAAACGCCCAGTTGTCACCGACCTTTACAAGATTAACGCCGCGCCCTGAATAAGCCTGCTGCAGTTCTCGCATCAAAGGCTCAAGAGCCACCCCTTCCGGCAAACGCTCAGACAAGCCTTTTTCAGAAACAGGCTCACTTGAAGCAAATACAATGGCTTCGACCATACGAAGGTGTTCACGCATGTCTGCATGTTCCTGCCCACCAGCACGGGAAGAATCAAACGATAGGATTTGTGCCTCATTGGATTGTGACATAGTTCTTAGCTCCCTATAGCTTGTGCAATCATAGATGAAGGCTTGTCGCCTTGTTTTAGATAAAGAGGCGCAAAGGCTTTCTCTTGGCGAATTTTCAATTTACCCTCACGAACAAGTTCAAGAGTGGCAGCAAAAGAGCTGGCAATCGCACTGTTACGCAGGGCCGGCGTTGGGATATAAGGAATTAAAAACGCATCCAGCGGTGTCCAATCAGCTAGTTCGCCAACCATACGCGTCAATATTTCGCGCGCATCCGCCAAAGACCAAACTTCACGTTTCGAAATTGTAACATGTGAAACGCTTTGTCTCTGACGTTGAGAAGCATATGCGGACAGCAAATCATAAAGAGTCGCAGTGAAATCTTTTTTCTTATCTATCTGGATTGGTTCCGGAATGCCACGCACAAAAAAATCGCGTCCTAAACGATTGCGATTGACCAAGCGTTTACCCATTTCACGCATTGCTTCAAGACGTTTCAACCGGAAAGCAAGCATAGCAGCCATTTCTTCACCAGACATTTCATCGTCTGCTGTTTCTTCAACCGGCAGTAAAAGTTTTGACTTTAGAAAAGCTAGCCAAGCCGCCATTACAAGGTAATCTGCAGCCAATTCAATACGTAACTTGCGAACTTCTTCAATGAATTCCAAATATTGCACAGCCAGCGCCAAAATGGATATTTTGGATAAGTCAACTTTTTGGCGACGACTGAGTTCTAACAATAGATCAAGCGGCCCTTCAAACCCTTCAACATCCACTGTTAGTTTGGGTTCGGATGATAGCACTTCTTCTTTCGAGTTATCCCACACATCTGTAGTTTCTGCGCCTTGCGCTATTGAAACTAGATCATTTTCATTACCAGATGCCATAAGGTCTCTTTTTCTTTAGTGCCCCGCTTCTGTCGGGTCTTGGCCGTACGTGTGTGTGTCACAAAGATCACCGAACTCGCGTCGCAAGCTATCTTCATCACAGGCTTCAATGTTAGCAAATAAGTCCGTGGCTTGTCTGGCTCTGCGTAAAGAATCCCCAGATAACTTCGGACTACTTGCAGCAATCGGCCTCATTTCGGTTAAATCACCATTACAATGTAAAACAACATCACAGCCAGCGTTAAAAGAGGCAGTCGTTCTTTCTTCAAAAGAACCTTGTAATGCGTGCATGGAAAGATCATCACACATCAACAAGCCATCAAAACCAATATACCCACGAATAATATCATTGATAACTTTGGATGATGTAGTAGCAGGATTTTCAGCATCAATTGCCGTGTAAACAACATGAGCTGTCATCGCTAAAGGCATATTATTTAAACGACGAAACGGCTCAAAGTCTGACTTTTCCAAATCCGCGATGGAAGCGGTAACGACAGGCAGGTCTTTGTGGCTATCAACACCTGCACGACCATGGCCCGGGATATGTTTAATGACAGGCAAAACACCACCGCTCAATAGCCCTTGGGATGCCGACAGTCCTATATCGCTCACAATAACTGGTTCATCACCATAAGCACGATCTCCAATAACGTCGTGACTTCCCCTGACAGGCACATCAAGAACAGGCAAGCAATCAACATTGATACCAAGCTTGATTAAATCAGCAGCCATAAGGCGTGACTGTAACCATGCAAACCTCAAGCCACGATCTTTGTCTTCATTATAATGTTGACCAAAAACCTCACCAGCAGGATAGGATTGCCAAAGTGGTGGGCGTAAGCGACGAACACGCCCACCTTCCTGATCAATTAAAATCGGCACATCATCATGCGATACGCAAGACTTCAGCTCAGCAACAAGCTTTGCAACCTGTTCTGGCGTATCAACATTACGTCCGAATAAAATAAATCCCCAAGGTTGAACTTCCTGATAAAATTCTCGTTCTTCCTGGGTGAGCGAAAGGCCTGAACAGCCAAATATTGTCGAAGTGATTCCCATACTTAAAACTATCAGGAAGCCGTAAATTTCCCAACAAAAAAGACCCAGTTAAATCACCGGACCCTTTTGAAAAGAAATTTTGTTTACGACTAACGCGTTACAAAACAATTGCCACCAGCAGATGCAAGCCTTGAACAAAGCTGATTAGCATCTGATTTTGAAGCTGTTTGAACACGGACACGGTAGTAGGTTGTACCATTTACGTTAGCACGTTGAATAGACATAGCCCGCCCTTGCAATGCAGAAAACTTGTTTCTCATCGTTGAAAATGAAGATTGGGCAGCCTCAGGTGTGCGCTGTGATGCAACTTGTACCACCCACTCACTTTTACGCGTTGGAGGTGGCGCAACTTTTTTAGGCTTTGGAGCAGCAGCCACTTTCTTGACGGGCTTGGGCTTTGCTTTAACAACCGGCTTAGGCAAAGGACTTGCGACAGGAACAGAAACGTCCCCAGTAGTTTTTGCACCATCAATTGCGTTCGGTTTGGTAATAACCTGAGTTGTAACAGGTTTAACTTCAACGTTTGATGTATCGCCTATCGTAACGGTATTCAGTGCCGTTTCTACTGGCTTAGGCACAGCAGGCTTGGTGATAATTGTTCCATCAGGTTTCACAACGACGGTCTGAACCACTTTAGGTAGTACTGAAGACCCAGTAGAATTGGGGGTAGCACCTGTATCTTCAGATGCGGTAAGGCGATCATCAGACTTTGGTGCTTCAGCAGTGTTTCCAGTATTTAGTATCAGAGGTTCTTCTGTTTGCGAGTTCAGCGTTTGCTGAGATACAGCAACATTATTTTCACCCCCAAGGTCACCGTAAGAAGCATTATCTTGGTTTTCGGGTACAAGACCGCCAGGGTCTTTTGGCTTAACTTTTACAGGATCAACATCCGCTTTAATAATATCAGGTGTTCCTGAAGCAACTGTAGCGTTGTCACCTCCTAAAAATCCGTAACCCGCAGCAATAGCGCCAGCAAAAAGTGCGATAACAAGTGCCGCAACCGCATATTTCTTACCACCACCATTATCATTGGCAACAACAGGCTGGTCAACAGTTTCCAGATCATCGACAGAGCCTACATGCCCAGGATCAAGGTCGAGACTATCCAGATTTACTTCCAGATTTTCAGATGGTGTAACATTTACTTCATTACCTAAAGCCGCAGCAAAAGCAGCATTTGCTTCAGCAGTATCTGTTTCTACCCATCCATCACTTGCTGGCACACTAGCAACTTCAAGTTCTTGTGCAAACGCGGCTTCAAAATCCATTTCCAGACCTGGGTCACCTTGAACAGGAGTCTGACTTTGCTCATTAATAACTGCTTCAGTAACAATAGGTTCTGTGACAATAGGATTTTCAGCAACTGGTTCTATAGCTTGTTCCATTACAGGCTCATGAGTTTCAACTGTTTGTTGAGCAGAAATTTGCTCAAGCTCATTGGCAAAAGCACTACCAAGATCGTCTTCAATAGATGCAGCAACGGTATTTTCAGTAAGTTCAGGCTCCAATGCTACCGATTCTTGAGAGGTAATTTCGTCTACCACCGATACATTTGCAGTAGGTTCAAACTGTGAACCAAGTTCCTGCTCGAGAGCTTCCTGCATAGAAACTTCATTAAACTCAATTTCAGCAGTTTCAACTTGAATAGCAGGTTCAGGTGTAATTTCAGATTGAACCGGAATTTCCTGGACAGGCTCAGGAGCGCCACCAATTTCGAGTTCCAAAGCATCAATCAGTCCATCCTGAAAATCAGCATCAGAATTCACATTTGGTTCAGCAACATGTACTTGGGCAGCTTCTTGGAATTGAGGCGCCGTCATTGATTGATCGGTGACGGGTTCCTCATTAATTGTATCAGGAGTAAATGGCTCCTCAAGCGAGGTCAGCTCTTCAATCGATGCATTAATATCGTCAACAAAATCTGGTGCAGCCACTTCCGTGCCAGCATCTTGCTCCAATGAAAACTCTTGCATCAACTGCTCTTCGAGCGCTGCTTCCATGGAATCATTTGGCAGTGTTGTATTTGGAGAAGTTATTTCCTCAACAGGTTGTGCCTGTGGTTGTGAATTTAACTCTGGTTCCCCAGCAACAATACGCGCCAATTCAGCCAGAGGATCATCTTCAACCTCGGGACTATTGGAACCGGCATCCTGTTTAAATTGTTCACTCATAACGCATAAACCTATCTACTCTTTAACACTTCCAGCCACATAAATGTGGCTAAATTTGTCGGGGCGATATTTTCAGCGCATTTCTTCAGGGGCAGAGACACCAATAATGGTAAGCCCAGAAGCAATGACTGACGCTATACTGCGCAACAATACTAACCTCGACAATGTCAATTGTGCATTTTTAGGGTTAATAAACCGTAATTCTGGCGATTCTTTGCCTCTTGACCAGTGAGAATGAAGCTCAGAAGCCAATTCATATAGATAAAAAGCCAGTCTGTGAGGCTCATCTGCACGCGCTGCCTGCTCAATGATTCTTGGAAATTCTGCTGTTTTTCGTACAAGAGCAACCTCACCTGCATCCACCAAAAGCGATAAATCAGCTTTTGCAAGCGAATCTGCAGACAGGTCAAGATCAGGAATGTCGTTGGCAACTTGCCTGAATACCGAAGCAACCCGCGCATGCGCATATTGAACATAAAATACAGGATTATCTTTCGATTGCTCTGTGACCTTTGCAAAATCAAAATCAAGCGAAGCTTCCGCTTTACGATAAAGCATCATAAAACGAACAGCATCACGCCCTACTTCATCAACCACCTCACGAAGGGTAATAAAATCCCCTGCACGCTTTGACATTTTAAACGGTTCGCCGTCACGCATGAGTTTCACCAATTGGCAAAACAGCACATCAAGCTCCGCTTCATCACCAGCGACCGCCTTGCAAACGGCTTTCAAACGTTTCGCATAGCCTGAGTGATCCGCACCAAGCACGTAAATCATGCGCTTGAAACCACGATCGAACTTGTTTTGGAAATAGGCAACATCAGCAGCAAAATAAGTGTAAGAACCATCAGATTTTACAAGCGCACGATCCGCATCATCTCCGACTGCCGTTGAACGGAAAAGCGTTTGTTCGCGATCTTCCCAGTCTTCTGGCGTCTCACCTTTCGGTGGCGGGAGTGTGCCTTCATAAACATGTCCTTTGTCACGCATTTTTTGAAGCATGGTATCAATCGTAGACTTACCATCCTTCTTGGCGTGCAAATCTCGTTCTGAGAAAAATACATCATGATGAATGTTTAAAGCACCAAGGTCTTCTTTTATCATTGCCATCATCGATACAATGGCATTTTCCTTAAGAAGCACGATACGCTCTGCTTCATTCATGATTTTAAGCTTGTCACCATGTTCTTCTACCAAAGCTACGGCAGGCGCAATAAGATAATCGCCAGGGTATAACCCTTCCGGTACCTTCCCGACATCATCACCAATCGCCTCCAGATATCGATGGTAAAGTGATTTTGCCAGCACATCGATTTGGCCGCCGGCATCATTGACATAATATTCCTTGGTTACATCAAATCCTGCATAATCAAGCAGATTTGCAAGCGCATCACCAACAACGGCACCACGACAATGACCAACGTGCATGGGTCCTGTCGGATTTGCTGAAACATATTCTACGTTAACTCTCACGCCATCAGACACGAGACCACGACCATACCCCTCTCCAGACTGATAAATCGTAGCAAGGTGCTCAATCCAAAACGCATCTGAGAGTTTTAGGTTTATAAACCCAGGGCCAGCAATCGATACCTCAGAAACTTCATCCAGTTTCTCAAGCCCTTCTACAATAGCTTGAGCAATTTCACGTGGATTTTTACCTGCAGGTTTTGCCATTACCATGGCAGCATTGGTTGAGATATCACCATGGGATGTATCACGCGGTGGTTCAGCAGAAATACGTCCTAATAGTTTCAAGGCATCATCATTTAAATCAAGGCCTTGGAGTATTTTTTTAATGTAATCTTCAAACTGGGAGAAAATGTTCATTTTTTACTTTTCAATTGGTATCAAGAACTTAAAACAACTCTGTATTATCACACAAGGCACTAACCCAAATCAGGCGTTGCGTCAAACAGGCGCTGATGCTCTGAAATGGCATAACTATCAGTCATACCAGCTATAAAATCAGCAATAACCCTAGGCCTGTCATTAGACTTGTTTTTCATACTTAAGCGTTGCAAACCATTTGGCATATCACCCGTTTCATTTAGGTAAACGTCAAACAAATCTCTAATAATAATTTCAGCTCCATCACGCATTTTCATAACATTTGGCGAGCGATACATCTTATCAAAAAGAAACGTCTTAATGCCCTGCTCTTTCATTTGCATAACATCACTAAAACAAACTATTGTTTTGCCGCAATTGCGAACTTCAACAACCGTTGATGGATCAATCGCTGATAAGTTTGCTTTAGCGTTCACGATAACATCTTCAACCATAGCTGTAATTTGGCGCCGAACGATTTCATGTCGAACACGGTGACTTTCAAGATCAGGGTATAGATTACGCACTACGCGCAAGGCATCATTTGCCAAAGGCACATCATCCAATTGATCAAGATTAAATAATTTCGCCCTCAATCCATCATCCAGATCATGCGCATTATAGGCTATGTCGTCCGCAACAGCAGCGCATTGAGCTTCAAGACTGGCATGAGATCCAAGTTCCAGATCCCATAGCTCATTAAAATCTGTAAACGTTTGTGGGATTTCACCAACAACAGGTCCATTGTGCTTAACCAGTCCTTCAAGGGTTTCCCAACATAAATTCAAACCGTCAAACTCTGCATATTGCTGTTCTAGCATTGTAACAATTCGCAAAGATTGGGCATTATGATCAAACCCGCCATAACCTTGCATTAACTCGTCCAGAACATCTTCTCCCACATGACCAAACGGAGTGTGACCAAAGTCATGTGACAAAGCTAATGATTCAGCCAAGTCTTCATCAACTCGTAAAGCACGAGCAAGTGATCTTGCAATTTGCGACACTTCAATCGAATGCGTAAGCCTTGTACGGTAGTGATCCCCTACATGGTGAACAAAGACTTGGGTTTTGTGTTTTAAACGACGAAATGCTGTTGAGTGAATAATACGGTCACGATCACGCTGAAACGGCGTTCGTGTCGGACTCTCAGGTTCTTCAAACAGCCTGCCTTTGCTATTATCAGCATGACAAGCGTAGGCTGCAAGTCCATCACGGCCATAAGAGGTTTTATCAAGCGATTTCATTGCAACCTGTCGAATCAAGTAATATTTATAAGATATGTATAGCGTAATGTTGTATTATGTAATTGCGCATACCATATCTAAAAAGATAGTTATTCAAGGTTTATATTAACAATGAACGTACAAACACCCGCAAATACAGTCTCAGCAACCGATGCAGCTCTAAAAAGGATTGCAGCCATTATTGCAAAAGATGAGCAAAACTCTGCGCTTAGAATCTCTGTAGAAGGCGGCGGTTGTTCAGGCTTTTCATATCAATTTGATTTGGTGAATGAGCAAAACGAAGACGACCTGGTCATTGAGGGCCACAATGGAAAGATATTGATTGATGAAATGTCCCTAATTTATATGGGCGGATCACAAATCGACTTCGTTGATGATTTGATGGGGCAATCATTTCAGGTTAATAACCCAAACGCGGTCGCATCTTGCGGTTGCGGAACGAGTTTTTCAGTCTAAATCACTTAATCCAGAAATGTACTAGGTAGTCGCGAAGTGTACAAGGCCGACTCCATTGCTATTGTAAGCGCAACCCCAACAGGAAACTGCCCATCCAGTTTCTCAATAAATTGCTGCGCCACGTAACCACAAATTGCACATTGATAGGCTAATTTGGCGCGACCAAAATTATCATCTAAATCAATTTCCCCGGAAAAACACCGCTCAACGACAGGCCACACGACTTTGAGAAGTTCGTGTGGTTGTAAAATTGGTTGCTGATGCATTCCAACACGAAGTTGCACAATGCGCGCTTCAACCTGTTCATTAATATGCTGCTGCATACTTTCAGGTGTTGGCTGCCCATCCACATCCATTCCGGCGTCAATTGCCGCATTTAAAATTATTGGCCAAAATTCAAGGCCATGTTGCTTGTTTTTTGGATCAGAAATCAGTCCAACACTAAGTGCTGACCCCTTATATAAGGTAAGTCCATTTCTGGCATTTATAGTATCAATCGCTGGAGGCGCAATCATATAACCGGCTTCACGCAACTTCAGAAAAACATGCTTCTGATTGATAAAACCAGCAATTGAGCCAATGGCACAAAACAATGTTTCTGGATGAGGCCTATTGTTACGCCTTGATAAAGCAGACCAAAGATAGTCTCGCAAATGACCTACAGCATAATTACACGGTGCGTAATCTGCGCCATCCCAAGGCAAGCCTGTATAAACGCCAGAATCATCTCTCAAACTTTCAGCCAGGTTACCTGAACCGACCTTAATTCTCTTAGATGGCGCGGGCGGGGCAAACCGTTTTCCAAATGTCATTTGTATTTCCACTTACTAATGCGCGGATAACATATAAAATTTGAACTAATTATGAGTTAATAACAGATCACAAATCATTTTTCGTGTTTTTAAATATTGCTCTGTTAAGCATGATTACGATGATGTATCAGTTGGTATCACAATGGATTGGCTTGAAAATGAAAATTGCGACCTGGAATATAAACGGAATTAAAGCCAGACATCCGAATCTGATCGAATGGCTCAAACAAGAAAACCCAGACATCGCCTGTTTGCAGGAAATAAAATCCATTGATGAAAACTTTCCCAGAGATGAAATTGAAGCTCTCGGCTATAATCTCGAAACACATGGGCAAAAAAGTTTTAACGGTGTAGCACTTTTATCAAAACAGCCCTTTGACGCAATCAATAGAGGCCTGCCCCTACTGTCAAAAGAAGATGAACCCGATGAACAAGCTCGTTTCATCGAAGGATTGTTTAGCACATCTGATGGAGCAATCACAGTTGCATGCCTATATCTTCCAAATGGCAATCCGGTAGATACTGAGAAGTTTCCCTACAAGCTTCAATGGATGAAACGTTTGGAAAAATGGGTTCAAGAAAAACTTGAGCAAGAAGAGGCATTTATACTGGCTGGCGATTACAATGTTATTCCAATGCCAGAAGATTGTTACGATCCAAAAGCATGGGAAGGTGACGCCCTTTACAGGCCAGAAAGCCGAACAGCATTTAGGCGATTATTAAATCTAGGCCTAACAGAAGCAATTAGATCAACAAACGATGATGATAAAGTATATACATTCTGGGACTACCAGGCAGGCGCCTGGCCCAAAAATAATGGAATAAGAATTGACCATCTATTGATGTCACCAGAGGCTGCTAAACTTTTCAAAGCTGCTGATATAGACAAGCATGTCAGAGATTGGGAAAAACCATCTGACCATGTTCCTGTATGGATTGAGGTAACAGCATAATAGAAAAAGCACCCGCCTTTATCCAACAGCTACTCGATAAAGCGCAGGCTGAGAATAAATTAGGTTTCAATCACGAATCGTCCTAAATTAATTTAGGCTAATAAGGGGCTGGGAAATTGAATACACAAGCTAAGATATCAGAAAATGCACTTGAACTTGATGCACGGGGCTGGGGTAAGGCGCTCGAAAAATACAAAAAAGCTAATAATGTAAAAGCAATGCGAGAGATACTACTCACAGTCATTCCATTCGGAATACTTTGGGCGATTATGTATCAAACACTAAGTTTTAGTTATGTTTTAACAGGTCTCCTGGCTTTTCCGGCAGCAGGTTTTTTGGTTCGCATTTTCATAATTCAGCATGACTGTGGTCACGGCTCATTTCTAACCAATCAAACTGCAAATCGATGGCTCGGCCGTGTTTTGGGCATTTTAACAATCACACCCTACGATTATTGGCAGCGCAGTCACGCTATTCATCATGCAAGTTCAGGCAACCTTGATCATCGCGGCATGGGCGACATTCAAACGCTTACCGTCAGTGAATACAAAGCAAAATCAAAATTCGGGCGAATGATCTATCGATTATATAGAAACCCAATTACGCTATTTGTCATCGGGCCTGCCTATGTATTTTTTCTGGAACAACGCCTGCCAATCGGCATGATGAAAATAGGCTGGAAACCGTGGGTTAGCACAATGCTGACCAACATCGGTATTGTATTTTACTCATTACTCCTGATTTGGTTTGTTGGCTGGAAAGCTTTTCTCGTCATTCAGCTACCCGTTACATTTCTAGCGGCATCTTTTGGTGTTTGGTTGTTTTTTGTACAGCACCAATTTGAAGATACAAATTGGGATCATTCGCCAAATTGGGACAGACGAGAGTCGGCACTGCATGGCAGTTCCCATTATGACTTACCAGTTGTCCTGCGCTGGTTAAGCGGCAATATTGGCATCCACCATGTACATCACTTGTGCAGTCATATTCCTTTTTACAGGCTAACCGAAGTCATTAGAGACTATCCGGAATTAAAAGAGGTTAGTAGAATCACCCTATGGGAAAGTTTCAAATGCGTGAAACTGGCGCTATGGGATGAAAAACAATATCGTCTACTATCCTTTAAAGATGCACTGTCACCTGCATAAATTTGACAAATGAAAAATTAAAGCCAATGATTAAGTATGGTACGCTATGCTCTTTTCATTGGCTTATTAATTGCAACCTCGCCATCTTTCGCGGGTGAGGACTGCACGTGTAGCCACAAGGGTGCAAAAACCCCGGAAGGACAAAAGGCCTGCATCAAGACCTCTAAAGGTATGCAAATGGCTGAATGTTCGCGCGTTCTAAACAACACCAGCTGGAAATTTCTAGGCACTCCCTGCCCGACAGCTGCGGTAACCAATCCTGAAAATCAAACAAACTTTGATTACAAGAAGGCGCGCGATTTAGTAAAGAAATACGGCTGAGGTTTTATTGCAGAGAATTTGATGAAGCCATTATTTTTTCAACGGCCTGTCGTCTATCATCTGGACGAGCAAGTGCAAATGCTTCTTCATGAAGTTGATTAATCCATTCACGATCCCGTTCAGAAGCACGTCTCTTGGCATTGCCAAGCATAAACAACCCACGAATAGGATCAAAGGTTGTATGCTCACCCTCAAAAATCAAATAGCCAAGAAGTGCTTCTGCACCCACATGACCTTTTTCATATGCAAGACTCAGGTTTCTAATACCGCTACGAACTTGGCCATAAACCTTCTCATTATTGACCTGTAGTCGGCCCAATTCAAATTGAGCATCCGGATGGCGATAGATCATGGCAGCTGTCGTGTACATTACTCGTGCCTTGCTCTCATCAGCAACAATAACCGTATTAGGAATACCATTACGATAATAATTGCCAAGTGCTACAAATGCATCCGCCCCATATTGCCAACTAGGTGTATTTGGAATGGCATATGCAGATTGATTGGCGATCTTCTGAAATATCTGAAATGCCTCTAGGGAATTTTGCCGTACCCCATCACCAGTTTGGTATATTCGCGCGAGTTTCCATTGTGCAGCAGAGTTTCCGTTTTCTGCAGCATACTTAAGAACTTCAACAGCCTCTTCCGATTTACCATCTTCTCTAAACTTGAAGAAAAATTGGAATATTTGAGTAGCAGGAGAATCCTTCTTGATTACTTTTGAAGCATCGAATCCAAAAGACGACGTACTGTAAAGAGAAGTTACAGTTGCCATAGCAATTAGCAAAGATGAATATCTGTTACGCTTCATAACCCTGTGTTTTTCTTTTAGCTTCAATTTTATGAAGCATGATTATCAAATACCATGTTTTACTTTTTAGTCGATAGTGCGGCGGCATGAAGAAAAATTCAGACCTGAATAAGAAAACAAGTTTTCAAACACTGCATCAACACTGTCATGTAATACAAATTGGTAAAAATTACATATACCGATTGAGCTTCATTTGTGGCTTAAAAGGGGCAAATACATCCATTGTACAGCCAAACAAAACTCTGTTTTAAGCTGTTGCAAAACTATCACATATTTGATTGTCTTGAAGTGTGGATGGAGACAGAATAATGGCAAAAGAAAACTTCTTTGAAAGTGCATATTCCTTAAAAAGCACACAAGAAACCATAGAAATGTACGATCGTTGGTCAAAGGTCTATGATCAAGATTTGGTTGATAGTGAATATCAACAACCAACCAGATGTGCAAAAGCATTATCTATTCAAGACAGCAATCCTGACATCAAAATACTGGATGTGGGATGTGGAACTGGCTTGTCCGGATTGGCTCTAAAGCAAGCAGGCTATAAAAACATTGACGGCTGCGACCTGTCGACAGGCATGCTTGATAAAGCAAAAAACTTGGCAATTTATAGCCGGTTATTTTCATGTAATCTAAACGAACCACCAATCGACGCATCTGCAGATAACTATGACGCTATAACAGCAGTTGGTGTTTTCTCATTCGGGCACATCATGCCCGAAGCAATTGATGAATTGATTCGGATATTAAAGAAAAATGGAACACTAATCATTGGGCTGAATGATCATTACTACAATGAAGGATCACTGACTAATAAGCTGAAAATACTGGAAGCCACAAACGCCATAAAGATACTGAACCAGGAACATGGAGATCATATTCCTGCCAATGACCTTAAAGGTTGGGTTATTAGCATTAGAAAATTATAGCAAATACAAAAAAGCCCCGAATGATATCGGGGCTTTTAATTAAGTTATTAAATACCAACTCTTAATTAAATTTGTATTTAAATCCTGTAGACACCGCATATATTGTATCGTTATCAAAAGTATAGGTAATCGCGTTTGATGGATCAATTGAGTTAGGCAATGGACCTGAAGAACCATCTGTCAGTATACCAATTGCTCCGCCAATGTTAAATTCAAGATTCTCATTAACATCGTAACGAACACCAGCGGAAAGGCTCCAAGTGTCGGTTTGAGTACCAGATGCAGTCGAAGTGCCTCTATCCCAGTTAATTGCAACACGACCAGATAGCTTGTCTGTGAGCACTTTGCCAAGACCAAGGCTTACTGAGTAACCATCACGGAAACCAGGCTCTAGAGCAAGGTTTGGATTGCTGCCGTTAAGTACAGGGACAACATCAAGCTGGCTCCAGTCCTGCCAACGAAGGTTTAGGAAAGCAAGTGTGCCTTCAGCAATACCAGTTTGGAACTTTGCATCAATCGATTGAGGAATTTCAGTATTAAGTTGAATTGGGAATGTTGGCCCAGTACCAGGAGGTGCACCAAAGAAACCAGAAATATCTTGCGTACCTGTAAAATTCAAATCATAAGCTGAATTATATACAAGTGAAGCACGAAGCGCGATGTCAGGAATTTCGTAAGCTACACCAGCACGCCAACCGTAACTTTCGTCTGAGATGGTAAAGGTGCCAATGCCTGGGTTGCCCGTAAATAGTAGACTTTGACGAGACTGAAAACCATCAGCTTCCAAATACGAACCACCAACAATAATACGAGCAAATGCATCACCTACTGATGTTGTGCCAGCACCGAACTGGTAAGAACACGTAAGACCGTAATCTTTTGCTTCAAATTCAAAATCTACAGTTGAAGGGGAATAAATGTTGCCAAGACCATAGTTAGCAGCACCACCGAAACCATTTGAATAACTGGCAAGACAATCAAGACCTTCAGCAAGATTAGCTTTTAAGCCCAAGCGAACAACGTCATATGTTGAATCAACATTGATAGTTGAATTCAATGGAAGACCTGGACGATTGATATTATTGATTGTTCTACGAGGATTAACATATGTATATTGTGCCGCAGCTGTAAAACGGCTTTCATCAAACAACTGATCAATGTTAACGCCACCGCGGTCAAAACCGCCAGCGATTGCAGATGTTGAAAGTATGGAAGTCGTTAGTAAAGCAAGCCCTATGCTTTTAAGTGTTGTATTCTGCCCCATGGGATAGCCCTCCAAAGCTAATGTAAAATTTTTTAAACCTATAGCAGTGAAGTTTAAGTGAGTCTTTAGTTCTAGACCTCAGAACCCCCAAAAACCGCCAGAAAAACTCTTACCTATACGTAAAAATTAGAATTTGTTGCAAAAGAGCAACAAAAATTTGCAACTACAATCAAAAATCAAGACCTCTGTGGATAAATCAAGCCGTGATTCTTGCTGTAAATTACTCAATTACACGCTTAAAAGCTATTTCCACTCGCGCACGTTGCTCCTGATAGTCAGCAAGTTTTGCCTTTTCTTCTGCAACCACCTCTTCCGGTGCATTGGCTACAAACTTTGCATTACCAAGCTTGCCCTCAAGACGCTTAATCTCGCCGTCGAACTTCTTAAGCTCTTTTTCAAGGCGCGCGCGCTCTTCTGCAAAATCAACGACCCCTTCCAGAGGCAGGCAGAAAGTCGCTTCGCCTATGACAATCTGCGCAGAACCTTTTGGCGTTTCACTGACGATGTTAATCGGTTCAACACGTGCCATCTGGCGAAGTGCGCCT
>CALHIB010000195.1 GCA_938030595.1 uncultured Rhizobiaceae group bacterium
AACATGCAGAACGCTCGTATGACAACAAACGTGATGCTTGGTTAAACAATCAGGGTTGGAATGTTTTGCGATTTACCAACATACTGGTTTTGAAACAAAAAGAAGTAGTTTTAAACACGATTGTAGAAGTGCTTGAGAAACTACTTCGCCAAAAAGAAGAGTCAATCGAATGGCGATTTTGGCCTGCTACAAGGACAAGATTATGAAAAAAATTGGTATCCTCAAAGATAACTTCAAACTCAGACAAACGCCTGCTTTAGTAAATGCCGCTGGTAATGATAGCGAGTTCTATTCTTTCACGTTAATCAGTCATGCGGTGGGCGATTTAAAAGTTGCTGACATACTCAAAATTGGAATTTTAGAATACAAGGTGTTGAGCTTGGGAAAGTATGTTCGCGAGTATGCTTGTTTGACTGGAGAACCTGTTCCAGGCGGTCGTCAATTTGAAATAGCAACAGATTTAAATCCTGACCTGGCCAGGGACTTAATTGGTGAAGATGTATATTTAATCGAGCAAGCCAATGAATAACGACCGTATCTCCAACACACCGGGCGGTGAGCAAATGCTGATGGGCGGGATTGTCTTTGGACTTTCGCTGCTTTGTTATCAGGCGTTTGAATACAGTCTTGGAGATTTGGGCAAGCTTGTTTTGTTAGCTGCCATGATGTTTGGTGCGGCGCAATTGGGGCGTGGTATCTGGGCGTGGAAATATGCAGATCGCAAGACATTCACGCAAGAGCGGCTTAAACAAAACCTGTTGGTTGATATTCCAATTCGTGAGGGCAATTATCAAATCCTACATGAGATTGAAGATGCACTGATCGAGCTTATTCGCAATTCAAAGTCGGTTGAGATTGATCTGCACTCAATCGATAAAGTCAATAACATGGGAACAATCAACCTGCATGGACGTGATGCAGATGCGATGTTTGCGCATATTTACGCAACCTTGACCAAGTTCGCAACACCCAATGGCCTGCATCTATTCCCAAAGCCCGGCCAAGTAATTGATACAGAAATTCACGGAAAGCGTCTTTTGATAGACCTGCCAAGTCTGGAGATAACAAGATAATGTTTGATAAAATTCTCATAGCAAACAGGGGCGAGATTGTTTGCCGCATCATGCGAACAGCCCAAGCAATGGGTGTTGACTGTGTTGCCGTATATTCAGATGCAGATAAAAACGCACAACATGTGCAAATGGCCGATGAGGCTGTGCGCATTGGTGCGGCACCTGTCAATGAAAGCTACTTGCTCGGCGATATCATCATCAAGGCTGCACTGGACACGGGCGCGCAAGCTATTCACCCAGGCTATGGTTTCTTGTCTGAAAATCCTGATTTTGTAGAAGCGGTAGAGAAAGCTGGACTTATCTTCATTGGGCCATCGGCAAGTGCCATTCGTGCGATGGGTTTGAAAGATGCTGCAAAAGTCTTAATGGAAAAAGCCAGCGTGCCTGTTGTGCCAGGCTATCATGGTGACATGCAGGATGCGGGTTTCTTGGCAGCAAAGGCAAATGAAATTGGCTATCCCGTATTGATCAAGGCACGCGCTGGCGGCGGCGGCAAAGGCATGCGTAAGGTCGACGACCCGAAAGATTTTGCCGCAGCTCTGATCGGAGCGCAGCGCGAGGGCGAGGCCAGTTTTGGCGATGCGCACGTCTTGATCGAAAAATACATCACTGCACCACGCCACATTGAGATACAGGTCTTTGGCGATAATCATGGCAATGTCGTACATTTGTTTGAACGCGATTGCTCACTGCAACGTCGCCACCAAAAGGTAATCGAAGAAGCACCTGCACCCGACATGACACAGGAAATGCGTGACGCGATGGGCGATGCCGCCGTTAAAGCAGCAAAGGCAATTGAATATTCAGGTGCTGGAACAATTGAATTTATTGTTGACGGTTCTGAAGGTTTAAAGCCCGATGGTTTTTGGTTCATGGAAATGAACACGCGATTACAGGTAGAGCATCCTGTTACAGAAGCGATTACAGGTGTTGATTTGGTCGAATGGCAATTGAAAGTTGCCAGTGATGAAACTCTGCCGATGCTGCAAGATGACCTATCCATCAACGGTCATGCCTTTGAAGCAAGACTATATGCAGAAGACGTGCCCAAGGGATTTCTACCTGCAACAGGTACGTTGGAGTATCTGGAATTTTCGCAAAACGCTCGCAATGATTCTGGTGTCATAGAAGGTGATACGATTACACCATTTTATGACCCAATGATTGCTAAGGTCATCACCCACGCTGACACACGCGAAGAAGCCTTGAGTGATTTAGAGAGCGCGTTAGGCGAAACGCGCATTGCGGGAACGGTGACCAATGCTGCCTTTTTACGAGCGCTTTGTCTGCATGAAGGTTTTGCAAAAGGTGAGGTCGATACGGGTCTGATTGAGCGTGATATTGATAGTTTAATTAAACCTATGAATTTGCCAGATGAGTTAATAGCACTTGCTGCAAAAGAAGCGCTGCAAATGCCTTTCGCTCCCAATAGCAAAGGGGCAGACATCGGAATGGGC
>CALHIB010000196.1 GCA_938030595.1 uncultured Rhizobiaceae group bacterium
CAACAAGGATGCGAAAGCAACGCTGAAGCTTGGGCAGGCGAGGGGCATTGCCATGCTGGTGCCTGCACGCAGCGGTTTGCCGGTTGCTGAATATGCGCCAAACGCGGTTAAGAAAACTGTGATCGGTGTTGGTCATGGTGACAAGGCGCAGATCAAGCTTATGGTCAATATGCTTTTGCCAAAGGCTCACTATGATTCAGATGATGCGGCGGATGCCCTGGCAATTGCTATTTGTCATGCTCACCAACGCGGACATATGGAAATGAAGATTGCAGCCTCTTTCTAATCACTACTCCAATCTGGCGCACCGCCCTTATGATGGTTCCGAGCCATTATTTCGAATTGGCCTGCGACCGTTTGATGTGAATGAGTGGCTTGATTTTGATTCAAGTTTTGAAGCTTTCATGGCTGAGAAAAAACGGCTGATGAAAGACATTCCGCAAAAAGTGTTTCAGGCAGAAGCTGGTACGCAGGATGCGCAAGAAGAGGTTTTGACTTTAATCCTGGACTATCTGCAAAAGCATGATCTGCCAATGCAGGAAACGGATGCAAGTGATGCGCCACTTCTAAAAGCTGCCATGATGGTTCAGGAAGATTTGGTGATTATGCGCAAGTCTGATGCAGGTTGGCGTCTGGTTGCGGGCTCGGTTTGTTTCCCCTCATCCTGGTCGCTTCAAGAAAAACTCGGCAAGCCCCTGCACGATGTTCACGCACCTGTGCCTGAGTTTAATAAAGGGTCGCGCAATGCTTCGATGATTGAGCGGATTTTTGATAACTTGCAAATTGGTATGCCGGTCGAACGGTTTAATTGGTCAATTTATAATGACGACGCGCTTTATCATGATGATCGTTCTGGTGAGCAGACGAGCGGTGGTACAGAACATTTCTTAAGAGTTGAAAGACAAACGCTGACCAAGCTTCCAAAATCAGGTGATATTCTTTTTACCATCCGTATTTATGTCGATCCTTTTGAAGCGCTGGAAACACGTGAAGATAAAACTTCAATAGCGCAAGGATTTATCAAACTGCTTGAAATGATGAATGTGGCTGAACTCGACTATAAAGGATTAGACGAGGGACGCGATATTCTGATATCAAGATTACAGAAACTGGTGGACGCGGGATGATTGGTAAACTCAAGGGCATATTGGATTCAATTGGTGATGAGACAATCATCATCGATGTGGGTGGCGTGGGGTATGAAGTGCATTGCTCGGCGCGTACGCTTGGCTCTCTTCCATCAATCAACGAACCTTGCACCATGATGATCGAAACCCATGTGCGTGAGACTGAAATCAAGCTCTTCGGTTTTGCAAATGATATGGAGCGCGACTGGTTCAAGCTTTTGCAATCGGTTCAGGGTGTTGGTGCGAAAGTGGCCCTTGCTATTCAATCAACTTTATCAGCCTCCGAACTTGCGTCAGCCATTGCCTTGCAAGACAAAGCCATGGTCGCAAGAGCGCCGGGTGTCGGCCCAAAGGTTGCGCAACGCATTGTGCTTGAACTCAAAAACAAGGTACCCGCTTATTCAGCCGATAGTGCTGCAGAAATGGGTCTGGCACATGATATTGGCGACGGTGTTGCCTCAAGCGCGGTTCAAGATGCAGTTTCTGCCTTGGGTAATCTGGGTTACTCCTCGCAACAGGCAGCAGGCGCAGTTTCATCTGCACTGGCAAAAGCGGGTGAAGATGCTGACAGTGCCACGCTTATTCGGATGGGCTTGAAGGAGCTTTCCTCATGACTGATGAACGCATCATAACGCCAGAAAAACAGGGTGATGATACCATCGCCGACATTGACGTTGCGATGCGGCCGCAGTCTTTGGATGATTTTGTTGGGCAGGCGGCGGCGCGGGCTAACCTTAAGGTCTTTATTGAGGCTGCAAAGAAGCGTGGCGAAGCGCTGGATCACGTGTTGTTTGTGGGGCCTCCGGGACTTGGCAAGACAACGCTTGCGCAAATCATGGCGAAGGAATTGGGCGTTAATTTTCGCTCGACCTCTGGCCCCGTGATTGCCAAGGCGGGTGACTTGGCGGCGCTGCTGACCAATCTTGAAGACCGCGATGTTTTGTTCATCGATGAAATTCATCGCCTTAGTCCAGCGGTTGAAGAAATTCTATACCCTGCCATGGAAGATTATCAGCTTGATTTGATTATCGGCGAAGGCCCTGCGGCACGTTCTGTTAAAATTGATTTGGCAAAGTTCACCCTTGTTGCGGCGACCACACGCCTTGGCCTTTTGACGACACCTTTGCGTGATCGCTTTGGCATTCCGGTTCGTCTTAATTTTTATGAACCAGAAGAGTTGGAGCTCATCGTAAAACGTGGCGCACGGATTATGGGTTTGCCACTGGCAGATGACGGTGCACGAGAAATTGCCAATCGAGCCAGAGGAACACCGCGCATTGCCGGACGTTTGTTGCGTCGTGTCAGGGATTTTGCAGTTGTGGCAGATGCAACCGAAGTTACCGCAAAAATTGCCGATGAAGCGCTTCTACGTTTGGAGGTGGATTCCATTGGTCTGGATGAACTGGATCGACGTTACCTCAATCAAATCGCCAGAAACTTTGGCGGTGGACCCGTGGGAATTGAAACCATTGCAGCAGCCTTGTCAGAGCCACGCGATGCCATTGAAGACATCATCGAGCCTTATCTCATTCAACAGGGTTTCATCCAAAGAACCCCACGAGGTCGCGTGATGACAGAACGCGCCTGGAAACATTTAGGACTGCCCACGCCACAAAACCTGGCGGCAACGCAGAAGAGCCTGTTTGAGGATGACTAACCTGCACATAAACTCCTAATCCCCTGCCAGAAAACTTCGCATAGACTTGTTACTTCGATTGCAGTTGCAATTTGAAGAGGACGGGTTTTGATGTTTACACGCAGGCGGTTTATGAAGTTGATGGGGTGTGGGGCGATTGGTTCTTTAGCGCTAGGGTCTTATGCTTTTGCGATTGAGCCGCTTTATAGTTTGAAGACAACTTATTACCGCCCGCAGATTCCTAATTGGCCAAAGGGTTTGAACCTACGCATTGCGGTTCTTACCGATATTCACGCCTGCAAACCCTGGATGACCGTGGAGCGTATTCGCTATATTGTGCGCGAGACAAACAAGCTGAAACCGGATGTGATCTTGCTCTTGGGTGATTACAGTACTGGCTTAAATCTGGTGACGGATTTTGTGCATTCATCAGAGTGGGCACCTGTGCTGGGTGAGCTGGAAGCACCATTGGGTGTTCATGCCGTTTTGGGCAATCACGATTTTTGGGAAGACAGAACCGTTCAACGCGACAGGATTGGAAAGCCGTTTGGTCACCTTGCTTTGGAAAAAGCTGGTATTGTTGTTTATGAAAATGATGCGGTGCAAATCAAAAAGGGAAAGCAAAAATTTTGGCTTGCAGGACTGGGTGATCAATTGGCGTTTCCACCATTTCGAAAATATGGCTATACGAAATGGGCAACGCGCGATGATTTATCAAAAACCATGGCGCAGATAAAAGATGACGCTCCGATGATATTAATGGCGCATGAGCCTGATATTTTCCGCAAGGTTTCTGATCGTGTGGCGCTAACGGTTTCAGGCCATACGCATGGTGGACAAGTCCGCTTCATGGGCTATGCGCCTATTACAGTTTCAGGCCGCAAACTCAATTATGGACATATCGTTGAGGATAATCGTCATCTGATTGTATCAGGCGGATTGGGATGCTCGATGTTGCCCGTGCGATTTGGAACACCGCC
>CALHIB010000197.1 GCA_938030595.1 uncultured Rhizobiaceae group bacterium
AAGAGGCATGGACTTATCGTTCATGCCTCTTTTTTTATGCCCAACAACGCGCTAACTTAATTCTTACAAAGAGTTGGAGATACGCATGGCTGGATTGCCCCAAAGCATTGATGAAACAGAAACGCTATTATCAGGCGAGGGCTATGTGGCAGACCGCTCGTTAGCCACCGTGCTTTATCTCGCTCTAAAAATGGGAAAGCCGCTCTTCCTTGAAGGTGAAGCGGGTGTCGGCAAAACCGAAATCGCCAAAGTACTTAGTTCAGCATTGGATAGGCCTCTAATTCGTTTACAATGCTATGAAGGATTGGATGTCTCATCCGCAGTCTATGAATGGAACTACGCAGCCCAAATGGTAGAAATCCGTATGCGAGAAGCTTCCAGCGATAAGGCCTCACTTGGTAAAGGCGTGTTTACGGATGAATTCCTCATTAAACGCCCATTGCTGCAAGCTCTGGAATGCGAGGCGGGTAAGGCGCCTGTTTTGCTCATCGATGAACTCGACAGAACAGACGAAGCTTTCGAGGCATTCCTGCTTGAAATTCTGTCAGACTTTCAGGTGACCATTCCTGAACTTGGCACAATAAAAGCAAAAGAGCCGCCAATCGTCATCATCACCACAAACAGAACAAGAGAGATCCACGATGCACTGAAACGTCGCTGTCTATATCACTGGGTGGATTATCCAGATGCCGAGAGAGAGCTTGCAATCGTTCGCTCCAAAGTTCCACAGGCAGGCCAGAACCTCGCCAAAGAAGTCGTGGCATATGTACAAAAACTCCGCCAGCAGGATTTGTTCAAAAACCCTGGCGTTGCCGAAACGCTAGATTGGGCAAGTGCCTTGATTGAACTCGATAAAGTAGCAATAGACCCGCAAGGGGTTTCCGATACAATCGGCGTGTTGCTGAAATACCAAGACGATATCGCGCAGATCAGTTCGAGTGAAGGGCAGCAGATATTGAGCGATGTTAAGAAGGAACTGGCGGGTTGAGTAGTTTGCAGCTTGCCCCCCTCTGTCACTTCGTGACATCTCCCCCGCAAGGGGGGGGAGAGGTGCGCCTTGTTGCATCTTCATTACCTAAGTTCCAAAGCATTTTTTGTCGATTTTTTGGTTCAGAGATTTCACTAAAACACTCTCCCCCCTTGCGGGGGAGATGTCCGATAGGACAGAGGGGGGTATATCTATAAATCATGCCCCATCAATCTATAGCGCCTATAACCAGAATGAATGCAAAGCGCATGCGTAAAGATATGACGGACGCAGAAGCAAAGCTTTGGCAAGAACTGCGTGCGCATCGATTGGAAGGCTTAGGCTTTAGGCGTCAAATGCCAATTGAAGGTTATATTGCAGATTTTGCCTGTGTTGAACATAAACTAATCGTCGAAGTAGACGGCAGTCATCACGCTGCAGGTGAGCAATTCATACACGATGAAAAACGCACTGCCTATTTGGAAGAGCAAGGCTGGACTGTGTTTAGATTTTGGAATGATGACGTTTTGAAAGATATTACAAACGTCTGCCAGCACATCATATCCGTATTACAAGAACAGGGTGTGGATTTTAAATGATAGTATGTTTACCCCCCTCTGTCCTTCGGACATCTCCCCCGCAAGGGGGGAGAGTATCTAGTGGTGGGTTCGCATTTCTACTCTCCCCCCTTGCGGGGGAGATGTCACGAAGTGACAGAGGGGGGTATCTCTGATTATGACCACCCAAGCCCCCCCCTCCGGCAAACTTGCCGAAAACATTCTCTATTTCTCGCGCACCCTTCGTGCTGCGGGTATGAAGCTTGGGCCATCTGCTGTAGTGGATTGTGTTCGCGCTGTTGAGGCAGGAGGAATCTCAGACCGCGATGATTTTTACTGGACGCTGCATAGTGTTTTAGTCACGCGCAAAGAAGATATGGTTGTTTTTGAACAGGCGTTTAATCTGTTCTGGCGCTCGCGGGAGCTGGTTGAGAAAATGATACAGATGTTCTCGCCTCAGATGCGTGAGGACGATAATCGCGAAAAGCCCAAGGCTGGTGAAAGCCGCGTTTCTGAAGCCATGTTTGCAGGCCAAGAGAGCCAAAAAGAGTTTGAACGTCCCGAAATAGAAATTGATGCACAGTTTACGACGTCTGCGCGTGAGGTATTACGAGAAAAAGACTTCGCACAAATGACCGTCGCAGAGATCAATCAGGCTAAACGCGAAATGGCCAAGATGACCTTGCCGCTTAATGAAGTCAAAACAAGACGCTTTCAACCAGTAAATAGAGTTGCAAAGTTCGACCCGCGCAGGATGCTCGCCAAAGCCATGCGCACAGGTGGTGATCTGGTCTTGCCGCAATTTCGCGAACCCAAAATGATAGAGCCACCTGTAGTGATTTTGGCGGATATATCAGGCTCTATGAGCCAATATTCACGCACGTTCTTACATTTCTTCCACGCACTATCAGAAAACCGTCGCCATGTGCATACATTCTTGTTCGGCACACGCCTGACGAATGTCACGCGCCAGCTCAAAATGAAAGATCCGGACGTCGCGCTTGATGAATGCGCCAATGCAGTTGAAGACTGGTCAGGGGGAACACGGATTGGCGAAACCTTGCACCAGTTTAACCGTCTATGGTCAAGACGCGTATTAGGGCAGGGAGCCATAGTGCTTTTGATAACCGATGGTCTTGAACGCGATGAAGATGACAGGCTTGCTCATGAAATGGATAGGCTACACCGTTCATGTCGTCGCATGATATGGCTCAATCCACTTCTACGCTTTGATGGATTTCAAGCGGCAGCAAAAGGCATTCGCACCATGTTGCCCCATGTGGATGAGTTTAGACCCGTTCACTCCCTTGATGCGCTTTCAGGTCTGTGTCAGGCTCTTGCAGGTGAGGCTGGGCGTGAGAATGATCCTCGTATCTGGCTGGAAGCAATGAGGGCTGCGTAATGAGCAAACAAGCAAAATTGGATGATGAACTAATGATCGCTGAAGCTTGGATGAAATCAGGCAAAGAAGTCGCCATTGCAACGGTCGTTTCAACCTGGGGATCCGCGCCACGCCCATCCGGTTCACATTTGGTGATTGACGAAGACGGTAACTTTGAAGGCTCTGTTTCAGGCGGATGCGTTGAAGGGGCAGTGGTGGCAGAAGCCATGGATGTCCTTGCTTCTGGCGAACCCAAGATGTTGGAATTTGGTGTGGCCGACGAGACAGCCTTTGAAGTAGGGCTTTCCTGCGGAGGCAACATCCGCATCTATGTGGAGCGTTTGGGATAAATGGATCCGCTTGTTCTCAAAAAACTCAATCAGGCAAGAAATGATCGAAAAGCCTGTGTGCTTGTAACCAACCTGGATGATGGCCGTGATCGCTTGGTGCTGGAAGGCCATCTGGTCGAAGGTGAACTTGGTGCAGCGATTACAAAAGCATTACTGACAGGAAAATCATCAGCTGTTCAAATTGGCGAGACCGAGTTTTTCCTTAATGCTCACTTGCCTCCACCACGTATCGTTGTGATTGGCGCAGTGCATATCACGCAAGCCATGGCACCGATTGCAAAAATGGCTGGTTATGATTTGGAAGTAATTGACCCGCGAACAGCCTTTGCAACACCGGAAAGGTTTGAAGGTACAAACATTCATGCTGAATGGCCTGACGAGGTTTTAAAAGAACATCCACTCGATGCTTATTGCGCCTTGGCAGCGGTGACCCATGACCCCAAGATAGATGATTTTCCAATTGCGCAAGCCTTACGCCACAATTGTTTTTATGTGGGTGCCTTGGGCAGTCGCAAGACGCATGCCAAGCGTGTTGAGCGTCTGTTGGCAGATGGTATCACACAAGATCAGATCGACCGTATCAAAGCACCCATCGGGCTTGATATTGGTGCCGCTTCCCCGCAGGAGATTGCTGTCGCAGTGATGGCTGAAACCATCGAAGCCTTTCGCAAGCGCGGATTGAATTCGATATGAAATTTGGCAGTTTCAAACTGGATGAGGCCAAAGGCGGTATTCTGGCGCATAGCTTATCGCTGCCAAATGGCAAGCGTCTGCGTAAAGGTGTTTTGATTGATGAAGCCATAATCAACCAAATCAAGAAAGCTGGAATTAATACAATCACAGTGGCCATGCCAGATGAAGAGGATGTTTTGGAAAACGTGGCGGCAACTTTAATCGCCCAGCAATTCAGTAATCCACACTTCAACATTGAAGAAGCTTCAACGGGCAGGGTTAATATCTTTGCGACTTGCAGTGGTTTGTTTGAAGTTAATAGTGAAGCGATCAACAAGTTCAATACAATCGATCCAAGCATTACAATCGCTACCTTGCCAGCGATGACCAGCGTCAATGAAGGCAGGCTTGTCGCAACAATAAAGATCATCCCTTACGCGGTTCATTCCAAAAATCTGGAAGCTGTTCTGGCGCTGAATTTATCGCAAGCAATGATTTTGCATCCTTTTAAATCAAAGCGCGTCGGACTTATTTCAACGCAATTACCTTCATTAAAATCTTCCGTCATTGATAAAACATACAACACATTGGAACAGCGCTTGAACTTTTCTGGAAGTTTGATTGCTGAAGAAATGAGAGTTGATCATGATGCAGCAAGTATAGCGCAGGCAATTAGTAAACTGTCCCTAAAATGTGATGTGCTGATAATTTTTGGTGCTTCTGCCATTAGTGATATAGCCGATTGCATTCCGGAAGGTGTTACACGCGCTGGTGGCGAGGTTCTACGTTTTGGGATGCCTGTTGACCCTGGAAATCTTCTGTTACTTGCAAAGGCTGGTGATATACCCGTCATCGGTGCCCCAGGATGCGCGCGATCCATTGCTGAGAACGGCTTTGACTGGGTCTTAAACCGATTACTGGCTGATGTGAAAATCACCGCGGACGATATCGCAAACATGGGGGTTGGAGGGCTATTGATGGAGACAGGTAGCCGTCCGCATCCACGAGAAGCAAGTTCTCAATCATCGCCTGTGATTGCAGGTGTAATTCTAGCAGCAGGACAGTCCCGTCGCATGGGCGACTTAAATAAAATGACGGTTGAAATAAATGGCAAACCAATGGTGCGCCATGTCGCTGAGGCTGCGGTAAATTCCAGGCTCTCAAGCCTCTATGTAGTGACAGGTCACGAAGCTTCATCGGTTGTTGAGGCTTTGGATGGAATTGAATTCAAGCAATTATGCAATTCTAATTATAGGGATGGACTGTCTACCTCTTTGGTGGAAGCCATCACTGGTATAGATAGTCAAAGCTCGCACGCACTCATCTTGCTGGGTGATATGCCCTTTATTACATCTCAAATGCTGGATGATCTAATATCCGTTTGCAGCAAAAACCCTGAGCACATCATTGTAGCAACGCATGACGGAAAGCGCGGTAATCCTGTACTTTGGCCTTGTCGCTTTTTTGAAGAGCTTAAAACAATTCAAGGTGATGTCGGAGCGCGCCATATTATGGCGGCAAATCAGGATAGGGTGATTGAAGTTGAATTAGGCGAGGCGGCAAGTCTTGATCTGGATACCCCAGAAGCTATCAAGATGATCACCTCGCCATAAAGTTTACTCAGCTGGCTTTGCCAACACTTCATCGATGTCTGCAGCACTATGACGATCACGCAATTGAGCGTTTGGTGCTCCCCAGGTACGATTAACAATGCGCCCGCGTTTTACCGCAGGTCTCTCCGCAATCTCATTCGTCCAGCGAAGCACATTCTTGTACTCGTCTACAGAAAGGAATTTGGCAGATTCGCCGTAAAGCAGGCCTTTCACCAAGGCACCATACCAAGGCCAGATTGCCATATCTGCGATGGTATAATCATCGCCGGCAAAATATGTGTTGTCTGCCAGATGCTTGTCTAAAACGTCTAGCTGACGTTTGGTCTCCATGGAGAAACGGTTGATTGCATATTCAAACTTCTCTGGCGCATAGGCATAGAAATGACCAAAGCCACCGCCAAGATAAGGCGCAGAACCCATTTGCCAAAATAACCAGTTCAGGCATTCTGTTCGTCCTTTGGTATCTTGTGGAATAAAAGCTCCAAACTTTTCTGCCAGATATAATAGGATTGAACCTGACTCGAAAACGCGTGTACCAGTGGTTGTATCAAGTAGAGCAGGGATTTTGGAATTTGGATTAATACCTACAAAGCCACTGCCAAATTGATCACCTTCACCAATCTCAATCATCCAGGCGTCATATTCTGCACCTGCATGTCCGAGAGCTAGAAGCTCTTCGAGCATAACAGTTACTTTAACACCATTGGGTGTTCCCATAGAGTGAAGCTGTAGCGGGTGTTCGCCACGTGGCAATTCTTTTTCATGTGTAGAGCCAGCGATAGGTCGGTTGATGTTGGCAAACTTGCCGCCACTTTTTTCTTCCCATTTCCAGACTTCAGGTGGGGTGTAAGTTGCATCACTCATGGGAAACTCCGAATTGTTGAATCAAATATCTCTAGTATGTGTGCGCCAGCAATCCTAATTTCAAGACAAGTTGCCGTGAGGAATTGGAATAATTCGCTCAAGCCCTATCTTTAAGATTAAACCAAAGCGGAAACGATAAAATGAAGAAAATCATGCTGA
The DNA here is from genome assembly GCA_938030595.1 of uncultured Rhizobiaceae group bacterium. Taxonomy (GTDB): domain Bacteria; phylum Pseudomonadota; class Alphaproteobacteria; order Rhizobiales; family Rhizobiaceae; genus JAALLB01. Next base: position 6,564 of record CALHIB010000197.1, read on the forward strand.
CCATCATTAGTGTAATTTCAATGCTTGTTTTGGGAGCGGGCGGGGCGCTTGTTTACGCTGCTAATGTCGAAAAACCAAAGTACAAGGTACTTGAAAAAGACGGAAAAATTGAAATCAGGCAATATCCCGCCTTGCGCGTTGCCGAGATTAAACGCTCTGGTAATCGTGGCAATGCTGTCAGAAATGCTTTCAGTCCACTTGCTTCCTATATATTTGCCAAGAAACGCGATGGCGAAAAAATTTCCATGACCGCCCCCGTAACGCAACAAAAAACCGGAGGTGATTGGACCGTTCAATTCATCATGCCATCAAAATATAGTCTCTCAGAGCTTCCAAAACCTGATAATGCGGAAGTTAGATTACGCGAAATACCTGCCAAGAAACGCGTTGCCATTCAGTTTAACGGCAAGCAAACCGATGAACTGCTTGCAACCAAGGAAAAAGAACTAAGAGCCTGGTTAAAAACCAAAGGGATTATTCCAAAGGGGCCACCGCTCTATGCCTATTATAACGACCCGTTCACACCAGGTTTCATGCGGCGTAATGAGGTTCTTTTTGAGATGTGAGGCTGGTTTCTATTAGGCACATATAGTCTTGCGAAAGAACCGAACCCGCTCTTGATACTTGGCAAACTCTTTCATTGGCAGTTCAACCCCTGCGTTCGTACGTTCAGATACGTTATTTGTGACCTCAGAAAAATTTTGTGGTTGAAGTGTGTCGCATGCTATTCACTTCTTTCGACAATAAACCAAGAAAATAGAGAAGATATTTTCTTGGTTTTATCAACCAATACTGATTTTTGCCAATATAAGCGATTTTTTTCCATAAAATAGTTATTTATTTTTTGTGCAAACAATCTTTATCTGCGCTCTGCTTACTCTTTGAATTTTCAATATAAATAAAGACATAATTACTTTGATGCGGCTAGTAAGCCAATTTCATTCAAAACTATTTAAAATTGTTAGCTCTATTTTCATCTAGCCTTAAAACGATTTTGTGATAAACATTACGTAGCGTTTGATTCTAGTGGTCAGTCTTCAAACGATACAGGGCGTTTTCAAGGTTTTAAGTTTATTGCGTGGTTTCGTTAAGTCGATTCTATGAATAATTCTTGCTGACCAATTGGTCGGTAAGTGAAGTTAAATGTGATTTTATGAAGTTCGATTTTAACGTTTTGTTCAAACGTTTCTTAATACTTTGTTAACCATAAGCTGTGAAAGCTAACATTACGTAAAGTGCGATTCTTTTTGTTGACTATTGGACTTTAGAGTTAGCTATAAAAAAATTATAAATAATATAGTTTAGTGTATTTCAGTGTTTTGATATATTAAATTATTATAGGGGCGATTTTATAATGTTAAATTCAAAACAAAAGTACTTTAATACTCTTTTTGTTACATTTTCTAAAGTATTTTTATTTTCAATTTTTTGTTTTTTTTATGCAGTAAGTCTTGCAAGTGCTGGTTCAGTTACGTTCAATACGACAACTACGCCGGGTCTTTCAGGGAGCTGGACTGTCCCTGCTGGCGTTACGGAAATAAAGCTGACGGCACGCGGTGCTGCAGGCGGCGTCGACTCCGACAGTACCGCGACTGGCGGCGGTGGAGCGACAACGACTAGCGTGTTTTCTGTTGTTCCGGGGCAAGAAGTTCATTTTGTAATCGGTGAGCAAGGTCTCGCAAATGCAGGTGAGGGGTCAGGTGGTGGTTCTACTGGTGTCGTTTTATATGATCCTTTAGCTGGGACAAGTACACTCCTTACAGTAGCGGGGGCTGGCGGCGGTTTTGACAACACGCAAGGTGGCTCGACATTGCCTAGAGCGGTTGCAGCGGAAAACGCTTCAGATTCGCCTTCTTTTAACACTTGTATACCAGTTCTTGGTGGTACGGCTGGTAACGGTGGAGCAGGCGGTGGTTTCAACTCTTCTGGTGGTAACTGTACTCTCCAGGGTGGTTCTGGCGGCGGCGGTGTATTCTCTCAAGGTGGTGATTCCTGGCCTGCTGTAGGCGGTAGTCCGACAAGCCCAATTGCAAATTCTGGCGGTGGCGCTGCTGATTTAGATGCTTCTGATGGGCTGACCGTTGCGTTTGGTGGTGCTGCTACTAACGGAACAGGACCTGGTGTTGTTGGTGGTCGTGGTTTCACGGGTGGCGGCGGTTCTGATGACCGTGCTGGCGGCGGTGGCGGTGGTTATTCCGGTGGCGCGGGTGCAAATGGTTCTAGGCTGACGAGTGGCGGCGGCTCTTTTGTAGCTGCTTCAGCTGTTTTTACAAATAAAGTCGATGGTGTAATGGCAGATACCGGTGATGGTAATCTGCTTATAGAGTTTTCTACGATCACACTCGCTAAAACTGTTGTGAACAATTTCACCGGCACTGCTATCCCAGCTGACTTTACTCTACGACTTGCATCAACTGAAGGTGATACAACCAACGCAACTGCGCGCGCGGATGGCGATGTTGTTGGTATTATTTCTGGCGGAACTTCTAACACTTATACTCTTACTGAAGATGCGTTGGCTGGTTATTCTGAAACCGCAAATACGTGTAGCCCGCTAACGCATGCCGTGGCAGATATCGGCACAGACTATACATGTACCATTACAAACGAAGATGGCGCACCACCATCAATCACGCCAGCAGCACCTACACCTGTTGCAGCGGTATGTAGCGCACCAGTTGTTCCACTTCCGGTTTCCACTTCTCCTGTGTCTTGGACAGGTTTGAATAATGCGGGTGCATTGCTTACGAGCAACGTTGCTGGTGATGATATTGTTCAGGTGAATGTTGGGCCATTGTCAACAATTGCGCCTGGCACAGATGATGAAGCCGTTGCACCAAATGGCGGTGGAAGCTTGGGCTTTCAATTCCAGAACCCTGGTACAACGGAAGCAGGCGCTGCTGCAGCAAATACCTGGGTCTTTGATCACCCAATTAATTTGAGATTGTTCGCGGGGCCAACGTTTGGCGGTCCTGTATCCGCGATGGATATTAATCATGACCGTCTGGTCATCACTGCCAACGGAACAACACCGGGCTTTACCTGGGTTGTGAATGGTTTGGTTGCACCTGCTACAGAAGCGGTCATCTCTAATGGCGGCGCCACCATCACAATCACTGCACCA
>CALHIB010000198.1 GCA_938030595.1 uncultured Rhizobiaceae group bacterium
ACAAGATTTGCGCCTTGCATTTTCTTATTATTGTAAGTTGCAAACCGATAAGCGCCTAACATCCAACCCAGAGAGGCTAGGTGCGGATCATCCAATTCACCTTCAAAGTGAGAATTGCCGGCAGGTAGACTGGATGAAAGCTTGCCAGCATCCAATGGCTGATCGCTATTGCCAAACAGAACACTCGACAAATTCCCCTTGGCATCTGAACACAACAGGATACGACCCGGCTGGCCTTCAAAGACGTTAGATTTTGCCCATGCTTTTTGTTCAGACGATAATGATTTTGTGTCGCTTAAAACGTGGATCGGAACAGATTTTGATTTTGGCTTGGCGATTGGCAAGTCTTGCATATTTTTCTCCAGCTACACTGCTTCCACATTCAGAAATTAACGAAGCATTAGGGTTAACAGATTACTTATAAAAGAATCAGTTTTTCTTAATATTACCCGTGTGAGTTGAAAGCGACAGAGTACCATGCAGAAAAAAGCGACAAACAGACCTTCAGCATTAGCAATTCTTACCATTGCTTGTACTTTAGCAATTTCTGCCTGTGCAAAAGACCCTAGATCAACGGGTTCAATTCGTGGACTTAACAAACCCATTGAACATATGTCAGTACCTGAACTTCAACAAGCCGCAAATGTTTTGGGTAGTCAATATGACAGAAACCCAGCTAGCAAACTGATTGGCGTTAAATACGCCAGCGTTTTGCGCTCAACAGGTCGTAACGAGCAAGCACTGGCTGTGATGCAGCAAGTCGTCATTAAACACCCTAAGGACAATGATGTTTTGTCTGAATATGGCAAGTCACTTGCTGCGACAGGTAATTTCAAAAAAGCGCTTCAGGTTATTCAACGTGCACAACGCCCTGATCGCCCAGACTGGCGTTTGTTTTCTGCGCAAGGCGCAATTCTAGACCAGCTTGATCAATCAGAAGCAGCACGCGTTCAATACCGCAAGGCGCTGGATATTGTTCCAAACGAACCATCGGTTCTTTCAAACCTTGGCATGTCCTATGTGCTAACGGGTGACCTTCGTGGTGCAGAGACATATCTGCGCCGTGCCATTCAACAGCCAAGAGCTGATAGCCGTGTTCGCCAAAACCTGGCGCTTGTGATTGGTCTTCAGGGCAATTTCCAAGAAGCCGAGAAAGTTGCGCGTGGCGAATTGAACCAAGCAGCAGCCGAAGAAAACATCAAATTTCTACGCCAGATGTTGTCACAACAGTCTGCATGGAATTTATTGAAAAACACTGATGGTGATGCTTCAGCGCAGGCTCAATAAAACTCATTAACACAATTATCTATTGTCTTAAATTGAGCAATTGATTCTCTTTATAACTTGCTATATCTGTTTGCCGTTCTCAGGGCGGGGTGAAATTCCCCACCGGCGGTAGGTGGCTTTTTGCTATGAGCCCGCGAGCGCTTCTTTTGTAATAAAGAAGGTCAGCAGATCAGGTCAAACTCCTGAGCCGACGGTCATAGTCCGGATGATAGAGAACGTTCGAGATTTGATCTAGGCACAGTTGTGTTTATTCTCGTTCGTGATCGCCTTGGTGACGTGTCTTGTTACGTAAAAGGAGATTACTATGACACACACCAGATATGCATTTATAAAAGCCAATTGGCATAGCGCTATCGTAGACAAAGCCCTTGAGGGTTTTTGTTCTATTATTCCATCAGATCAAGTTGATGTATTTACAGTTCCGGGTGCATTGGAGATGCCACTGGTTGCTGATGACTTGGCTGCTACAGGAAAATATTCGGCCATTGCAGCGGCAGCCTTTGTTGTTGATGGTGGCATTTATCGCCACGATTTTGTTGCTCAAAGCGTTGTCGATGGGTTGGTTCGTGTCGGACTTGATAGAAAGACTCCGGTGCTCTCGGTTTCATTAACTCCACATCAATACCAAGAGACAGACCATTATAATCAAATCTTTCAAAACCACTTTATTGAAAAAGGCAAAGAGGCAGCGAATGCCGCACTCATGATTGTCAAAACAAGAAACTCAATAAGGCAATAAAAAAGGGCGAATAAAAATTCGCCCTGGATATATTTTGTGTAGTGGCCTAATGAGCCAATGGGGTTAACCTGCCTGAATTTGAATAATCGCAGGTCCGATGATTACGGCAAACAAGACCGGCAAGAAGAAGATAATCATTGGAACGGTTAGTTTTGGCGGCAGTGCTGCAGCTTTTTTCTCAGCTTCAGCCATCCGCATGTCGCGACTTTCCTGTGAAAGAGAACGCAGCGCAGTGGCTAGAGGTGTACCATAACGTTCTGCTTGAATAAGCGCCATGGTAACCGCTTTAACACTATCCAAACCTGTACGCTTGGCAAAGTTTTCATGTGCCTGACGGCGCTCTTGAAGATAGGACAGTTCAGCCGTAGTAAGCGTAAGCTCTTCTGCAAGTTCAGGAGATTGCAAACCAACTTCAACCGCTACTTTTTTCATTGAAGCTTCTAGTGACATACCTGATTCAACACAGATCAATAAGAGATCAAGCGCATCTGGCCAGGCACGTCTGATCGATAGTTGTCTTTTGCCAACTGCATTTTTCACCAGAATTGAAGGCAGATAAAAACCAGCCATACCAATTGCGCAGGCAAACAGAATATTCATCATTGTCGAACGGTCTGACGGCGAGACAATAAAGAAGTAAATCAAAGCAGCGATCATCATCATGATTGGCAATGCCACTTTAAAGAACAGGAAAATATTGATATGAGATTTTTGCCGATAACCAGCCATCGTCAAATTCAGGAACGTATTCTCATCTGCAAGTGCTGCTTTAAGATTTAAGCGTTCAACAACTTTCTGAAACATGCCTTCATCTTTTTGACGAAGCGTATTTTTTCTACCTTGTTCTTCAGCCAGCCTGGCACGCTCACGCGCACGAATTTTATCGCGCTCGATAGCCACAGATTTCATCCGTGTACCTAGCTCATCTTTTGCAAGCAATGGCATTGCCAAGGTAATAATAGTTGCAAAAATTGCAACTGCTGCAAAGATGGATAATAGCGTTTGTGGCTCTGCCAAGGTTTCCATAAACTATGCCTTCGTTACGGTGATGCAAAGATTCCTGTCTTTGCACCTAATTTAGTTTCTTACTTTTCAACTTTTGATCTTTGTATTTCTAAAAATCAAAGTTGATCATTTGTTTCATCACCATGATACCGACACTCATCCAAAAGACGGCACCAATCAAAATCAAATTGCCAGTCGTCGTTGTGAACAACAGCATGATATAATCAGGCGTTGAAAGATAAATCAGACACATCACGGCAGGTGGCAAGATACCGATAATACCGGCTGACGCTTTTGCTTCTGACGCCATTGCGATGATTTTTGCTTTCATTTTCTTACGATCGCGCAATACTTTTGAAAGGTTGCCAAGAGCCTCGGACAAGTTACCACCAGCGCTTTGCTGAATGGCAATCACGATGCCAAAAAAGTTAGCTTCTGTAAGCGGTACATTCTTGTAAAGCTTTTGGATTGCCTCTGTCATAGGAATACCCATTTTTTGGGTTTCCAGAATTTTTCTAAACTCAGTGCGAACAGGTTCTTTTGCTTCGGTTGCAATAATACCAATTGTATCATTTAGCGGCAGGCCCGCTTTAATACCACGCGTAATAACATCTACAGCATTTGGAAATTCTTCAAGAAAAGCGTTCATTCTACGCTTTCTTGCTCTTGCAACATACCAGCGCGGCATACCAAAGCCACCAATAAATAGCATAGCGCCTGTCAGCATTAGATTGCCACTTGCGACGAACGCGAGAATGCTGGTCACAATTGCCGTAATGATACTAAACATGGCAAATTTCTTCATGTCACCATTCATACCTGCTTGGCGCATTTGATCTTTAATGCCCTTTTTATTAGGGTTTTTTGCTTTGGTTTGCTCTTCAAGTTCTTTCAAAGAAGCCTGGGTTGATTGCCTGCGTTTTTGTGCATCGGCAAGACGCGCTTCTGCTGCCAATTTGGTGCTTCTGTCACCATCATTTCTTTTAATACTTTTTACACGACGCTCCTGATTGCGTTCGTTGCTAATCGTATTAAACAAGACCGCCCAGACAAGAGCAGCTACAGCCATGGTTACCAGGGCAACTAATATTAATGTATTTGTATCAATTCCAAACATTCAATTTACCCTAAACTAGTAGCCAGTGTCTTCTTCATTTGATGCATCAAGTGCAGCTGCAAGACGCTCTTCTTCATTGAAGTAACGTGCTCTTTCCCAGAATTTTGGTCGACCAATTCCTGTTGAAACGTGCTTGCCAATAATATTGCCATTGGCATCTTCGCCGTCCATTTTGTAGATGAACAAATCCTGTGTTGTGATCACATCACCTTCAAGACCCAGCACTTCTGTGATGTGCGTAATGCGTCTTGAACCGTCACGAAGGCGGCTTGCCTGGATAATTACGTCGATCGAACCAACAATAATCTCACGGACCGTTTTTGCAGGAAGCGTAAAGCCACCCATGGCAATCATGGATTCAATACGGTTTAGACATTCGCGTGGTGTGTTGGCGTGGATAGTACCCATTGAACCATCGTGACCAGTGTTCATCGCCTGAAGCAAATCGAATACCTCAGAGCCACGAACCTCACCCACAATAATACGTTCAGGGCGCATACGTAGACAGTTCTTAACCAAATCTGTCATTGTAATTTGACCTTCACCCTCAAGGTTAGGAGGGCGCGTTTCAAGACGTACTACATGTGGCTGCTGTAATTGAAGTTCTGCGGAATCTTCGCAAGTAATGATACGCTCATCCGCATCTGCATAAGCTGACATACAGTTGAGAAGTGTTGTCTTACCAGAACCTGTACCGCCTGAGATAATCACGTTACAACGCACACGACCGATAATCTGTAGAATTTGTGCGCCTTCGGGTGTAATCGCACCAAAGTTCACAAGTTGGTCAAGGGTTAGTTTGTCTTTCTTAAACTTACGAATTGTCAGTGCAGGACCGTCAATTGCAAGTGGAGGCGCAATCACGTTAACACGAGAACCATCTGCAAGACGCGCGTCACATATCGGACTAGATTCATCAACACGGCGGCCAACCTGACTCACGATGCGCTGACAAATATTCATCAACTGGGTATTGTCTCTAAAGCGCACATTGGCCTCTTCAACTTTACCATTTACTTCGATGAAAGAACTTTTTGCACCATTGATCATCACATCAGCGATATCATCGCGTGCCAATAGTGGTTCAAGCGGACCGTAACCCAGAACATCATTACAAATGTCTTCTAAGATTTCTTCCTGCTCTGCAATCGACATTGCAAGGTTTTTGATAGAAATGATATCGTTGACAATGTCACGAATTTCTTCGCGAGCCGCTTCTGGTTCAAGCGTCGCCAATTGACCAAGGTCAATCGTATCAATCAGTGCTGAGAAGACACTTGTCTTGGTATCATAGTACTCTTCAGACTTGATCTGAACACCTGGAGGCGCCTTTTGCGTTGCGATGGCGGGCATTGCAGGTGCTGCTGGTGCCGTAGGCGCTGCAGGTTTGGCCGGTGCACTAGCAGCTGCAGGCGCAGGTGCTGCAGGAGCCACTGCTACCGGAGTAGGTGTAGGTGTAGGTGTATTTCCACCGCGTTTACCGAACATATTATATTCCTGTACTAGATAATCAGATACCCAAAATTACTTTTTAAGCTTCAATGTTTTTAACAAATTGAATGCAGACTTTTTGTTGGATCTTACTTCTGCTTTACCTGTTAAAATTTGCGAGACTGTTTCGAGAGTTTCTGAAATAGGACTTTTCGCATCTGCCTCAGAGATCATTTGCCCATTGTTTGATGCCGTACCAAACAGTGCTGGTTCAAAAGGAATAACCGCAATTGGATCCACGTTTAACGCATTGGCAAAATCATTGACTGAAATTTCAGGACGCTTTTGAACACCAACCTTGTTCATGATCAACCTTGGCATGACATCATTTGGTCTGATCTCGGTGATGGTATCCATCAGATTTTTGGCGTTACGCAAATTGGCAAGTTCTGGTTCTGCAACGAGAACAACTTCATCAGCCGCTGCCAGAACCTGTTTGGTCCAGCCATTCCATTGGTTAGGTATATCAACTGCAACACAAGGCGCGCCGCGTTGGGCAACTTCTAGAATTGAGCTGAAAGCATGTGCATCAAAGTCATATGTGCGTTCCAGTGTAGAAGGTGCAGCCAAGAGACTTAAGTGTTCAGCACATTTTGCAAGGAGACGGTCAAGTAGAATATCATCGACACGGTCTGGAGAGAATACTGCATCTGCAATGCCTTGGGTTGGATCCTGATCCAAATTCATATTGGCAGTACCAAATGCAAGGTCAAGGTCGGCCAAAACAACATCATTTTTGTAAGATGATGAAATTGTCCATGCAACATTATGACAAATCGTCGATGACCCGGCACCACCTTTCGCACCAATGAAGGCAATCATGCGTCCAAGAGGACCGTTCTCTTCACTTGTGAAAATATTTGAAATAGCCAGCATAATGTCCGCCATTGAAACAGGCGCAACAAGATATTCTGAAATGCCGTTTGAGATCAGTTCGCGATACATCAAGATGTCATTGAAGTGACCAATAACAATTACTTTTGTCGTTGCATCACATACACTTGCCAGCTGACCCAGGTCAGCCATCAGTGCATCACCAGCGTTTGATGATTCAATGATTATCAAGTTTGGCGTTGGAGCAGTGCCATAATAATCAACAGCACCTGGGATACCGCCAGTATTTACAGACACATGGGCTCGGGACATGCGGCGATCGCCTGCAGCCATTTCCAAAGTTTGCCTGACAGCATCAGTTTCACAGAACGCCTGAATGGTAATCCTGGGAATAGGTCTTACTTCTGACATCGGACCTTTTGCAACTTCACTATCAACGGCTTCGTTATATTGATCCATTTGAGGAGCAGTTTCTGACATGGTATTTCCTCTAACTCTTTACTTTGTTTCTACAGAAGGCTCGGTAGAGCGCTTGTGCCGCCTTCGCGCCAGTCATTAATCACGTTATCACGACGACCTGCATCGATTTCCGACTCACCTCTTGGACCTAGCAGATCCGCAGGATTGGCAATCATTTCAGCTAAATTATTTTGCGTGGAACACCCATAATTTCCATAATTCTGATTATCAGATGTCTCACGAAGGTCCTCATTCCATTGACCACATTTACTGGCTACATTGGCAGTAATAGCATCGAATGAAAGACGGACCGTTGCTGAATCGCCATGGTTGGACGCGTGGTATCTGGAGACAGTCACCTCATGCCCTTTCAACCCCAATTCCTTCATGTGTGCAATCACATCATGTGCAACACTTCTTGCAGCTGATTCATTGTGAGAACCTGCCGGAAGAATTACTCTAACCGACTTTGCACCTGAACGTCTGAACTTGCCGTAGAAGCTTGTTGCAGTGTTTTCATGTCTGAAAGACATTTTGTTCATCGATGATGCTACGATCAAATCTTCCGAAACCTCAGATTGAGAAACAACAATCGGATGCTGTGTGCGGTAATCCTTTGGTGTCGAGCCAACTGTGAAGTGATCTTTTTGATAGGATGCACAACCTGTCAGTAGGATACCAGCAAAGACAACTGATAGTTTTAATGAATTATTCAAATTCTTTTTCATAGGTTTCATGTTCTTTAGTACTCGAGACATTGTTTTTGCTCCGTTAAATTGATTCATCATTTAAAGATGAAACCTACTTTTCCGTGGTAACCACCCTTAGGCAGATCACCTTCTACTTTTCCGTATACCCGGTTCAAACGACCCAGGAAATTTGCAGGACCGTCTGCAGCTGCCTGAAAGTTGTCATCAGGGCGTGCAAGTTTTTTACGTGCTACCGGGCGAACCAAATATGGCGTTGCTATAATGACAAGTTCTGATTCAAAACGCTGGAAATCACGGCTTCTGAACAATGTGCCGAGCACAGGGATTGATGCCAAACCAGGGAAGCCTGAAGCTGCTTGACGAACATCATCTCTAAGCAATCCTGCCAGTACCATTGAGCCACCAGATGGAAGTTCAACAGTTGTTTCTGCCTGACGTCTACGAATACCAGGTGCAGTTTGACCAGAAGAGGAACCTACACGGGCAGGCGATGCGCTACCTTCTGTAGTTGGTTCTGATACTTCAGTTCTGATGCGAAGGCTAATTCTGCCAGGCGCAAGCACAACTGGTGTAAAGGAAAGTGATACACCGTAACGGACTGTTTGCGCTCCAGAACCTGATGAAGTTCCAAGATTTCCAGGCAAAAATGCCGGATCATTAG
>CALHIB010000199.1 GCA_938030595.1 uncultured Rhizobiaceae group bacterium
CCAATAATGATTGCATCATATTTCTTGTTCATGACTGCTCCCTTGGTTCAGACAATATCTGAACAGTCTTTTTGTGAAATTCAGAGTAACCGTTTTCAATGTGTTGCAAATGTTCTTTTGCGACTTGATGGAACTTTGGCAGTTGATGAAACGGCACGGATGGATAGGCGTGATGTTCTGTATGATAAGGCATATTCCAAGCAAGCCATCTCACGAAAGCATTAGTGTAAGTTGTGCGTGTATTCTCCAGCATATTTGCAACGTTGGGACATCTTCCATGCTCGGCCATTAGATAAAGTCTCAAAAAAGGTTGGCCAAGCAAGATGGGTAACAACCAAAGCCATAGTAAAAAATTCAACTTGAAGGCTACTCCCAACATTATAATCATACCGTAACCCGAAAGCATCACCCAGGCTTCTTGTTTGACTTTTTTGAAAGCTGATGGAGGAACATAATCATAGCTTGGATTTAAAACTGCATTTTTGAAAATGGTCATGAGATGAAACCACCAAATCGGAATACCGCTGATCGTCCACCAAAACGCGCCCAATGTTTCTGGCTTGTCACCCTCCAGCTCAGGATCTTTTTCTGGGTCATGCGTATGGCGGTGATGCGCCAAATGAAAATATCTGAACCAATTTGGAGGTAGCAAAATAATGAAAGCACAAAGCCAACCGATCATTGTATTTAGCTTAGCCGTCTTGAAAACTGTGAAGTGCACTGTTTCATGCAAAAGTGTAAACAGAAAAACCAGCATTATGCCATGCAAAACTAAAACTGCCTGCCAACCAACCCAAGCATTTATTATCCAGGTTGACGTTAGGGCGAGTGCAAAAACATGGCTTAGAAAATGCAGCAAGCCGTACAAATCTGATTTCTGCGTAAACGAAAGCCTTTGCTCATCTGACAGGCTAGCTATTAGTTGTTTATGATCTAAAATCGTATTATCCATGGGAAAAGATAATTCTAATTTTCATCGAATATCAATATGAATTTTACACACAATATTTGATGATAATTCACACAAGGCAATATCGAAGACATGCAGCCAACAAAACTGACCGTTCGCAAAGATAAAAAATCTCTGGAAATTAATTTTGGGGAAAATGAAACTTATGAGCTGACAGCAGAAATGCTGCGTGTCTTATCACCCTCTGCCGAAGTGCAAGGTCACTCGCCAGAACAGCGCAAAACCATTGGCGGCAAACAAAACGTTGAGATCATGAAGATGGAACCTGTAGGTAACTATGCCGTTCGTATTACCTTTGATGACATGCACGACACAGGTATTTTTAGTTGGGCATATTTTAGAGAACTGGGCCAGAACAAAGAAGAACGCTGGGCGGAACATTTATCAGAATTAGCAACAAAAGGAATGGCTCGATAATGCTGACGATATATTCAGAAGATCATCGCAAGCGCGATGCAAAGACAGAGCTCTGTGGTGGCGTTTTGGTTGAACCTTTTGAGAAACCGTCACGCATGGACTACATTCTCAAGCGGTTGAATGAAGTCTCGCTAGGCGAGATTATTGCACCTAAAGATTATGGCCTTGATACGATTTTACAGGTTCATGATAAAGGCTATGTTTCGTTTTTGGAAACCTGCTGGGATGAATGGATTGCTGCGGGCATGGAGGGCGAAGCGATTGCTTCCACTTGGCCAGCACGCCGCATGGCTCAGAAATGCCCTGTCGATATAGACGGGAAGCTTGGTTACTACTCACTAGCGGCAGAAACATCTATTACCGAAGGCACTTGGGAAGCAGCGCGTGCCAGTGCAAATGTTGCGATTGAAGGTGCTCGCCGCTTGCTGGATGAAAAAGCTGTATTTTCACTTTGCCGTCCGCCTGGCCATCATGCAGCCTTGGATATGTATGGCGGATATTGTTTCTTTAATAATGCAGCGCTTTCCGCACAAACCTTTCTTAATTATGGATCAAAAAAAATTGCCATTCTGGATGTCGATTTTCACCACGGCAATGGCACGCAAGATATTTTTTACAATCGCAATGATGTCTTGTTTATTTCCCTTCATGGCAGGCCAGAAGATGAGTTTCCACACTTCCTGGGATATGACGACGAGATAGGCGAAGATAATGGCGAAGGTTTCAATCTTAATCTACCTATGCCTAAGGGAACAACCTTTGAAACCTGGCGCAAAGCGCTTTTCCAAGCGATGGAGCGGATTACTGAATACGCACCTGACGCCCTTATCATTTCGCTTGGTACGGATACGTTTGAAGAAGATCCAATTAGTTCATTCAAGTTGAAATCTGATGATTTTTATACTTTTGGAAAAGACCTTGCAGAACTTAACCTGCCAACGCAATTCATCATGGAAGGTGGCTATGCCATCGATGCCATTGGCATAAATGCTGTGAACGTCTTGCAAGGATTTGAAAAAGGCGCAAATTAAGCTTGATATTTCCTACCAGTGAAGCATATTTCTTTAGAATTAATACAAGAGTAATTACATGCATAGAATTGATAATCTCCAATATGCCAATTGGTCAGAAAAGATCTTCCGCCAGATGCGTGAGGGCAATGTTGATGCTGTTCATGTTACGATTACCTATCATGAAAACTTTCGTGAAACGGTAGCAAACATCGAGAAATGGAACCTTTGGTTTGAGCGGTTTCCTGAACTGATTTTTCATGGCAAAACAGGCGAGGATGTCCGCCTAGCGCGTAAGACGAACCGCGCAGCTATTTTTTTTGGTTTTCAAAACCCTTCACCAATTGAAGATGATATTGGTCTGGTAGAAATCTGCCATATGTTAGGTGCGCGTTTCATGCAGCTTACTTATAATAATCAGTCTCTGCTTGCGACTGGTTGTTATGAAACAGAAGACACTGGTATCACCCGCATGGGCAAACAGGTCATCAAGGAAATGAATCGCGTTGGACTCGTTATTGACATGAGCCATTCTGCTGAACGTTCTACGATGGAAGCCATAGAAGTGTCTGAACGCCCTATTGCGATTACACATGCCAACCCAAATTTCTGGCATCCCGCACTTCGTAATAAGTCTGATGAAGTCTTAAGAGCACTGGGCCAATCTGGCGGCATGTTGGGTTTCTCCATGTATCCACACCACCTCAAAGACAAATCTGATTGTACGCTCGAAAGCTTTTGCGACATGATTGCCAAAACAGCAGACCTGATGGGTGTAGAAAATATCGGCATCGGCACAGATCTTTGCCAGGATCAACCAGACAGTATTGTCGAGTGGATGCGTGTTGGACGCTGGACAAAGGAAATTGACTATGGCGAAGGCTCTGCCTCTGATGCAGGTTTCCCACCAATGCCTGAGTGGTTTAAGGATAATCGTGACTTTGATAATATTGAACAAGGCCTGAAAGATATCGGGTTTTCTGATAAGGAAACAGCTGGCATCATGGGCGAAAACTGGTTGCGTTTTTATGACAATAATTTTGGACCTGCAAAATGATTGAACAAGATAAGAGACTAGATAAAGAAATTAAACTCCGTCCTGCTTCTCAGGTTATGCGATTAAAACGCATGGGGTCATTTCATCAATCGCGTCTAAGCTTTATGCGAGTACTACTACGGCGCATTAAAAAAGAAGGCTGGCAGTTTACACGTCCAGTTTTTGATATTGATGACAAGGGCGTTGGTGTTGCAACTTATAGTGTCATAGGCCCAAAACGAACTTATACACTTGTTGCTTTTGCGCATGATTTACCAGCGGAACTTCGCTCGGACCGTGTGATTGCGGAAGCGTGGGATTCTACTTTTACGCTCTTTGATGGCGAGCCAAAGCAAACTGATATTGAGCGTCTATCTCAAAATGTACCGTTACAAGAAGCAGGTCGTATTTCAGAAAACGAAATTTCATTATCGAGGGCTAACCGATCTGTTCGTCTCTTCAAATATGTAAGTGAATGTTTGGCCAGAGGCGAGCAACCTGACGTTTCAGAAATTGAAAAAGTTGGTTATCTGATGCGAACCACAGCGGTTTATGGCTCTGCAAAATTTGGTGCTTGTGACCGTGATAAATGGGCAGACCGCGAAGAGTTTTCCGGTTCGTTTCAACCAGAGCTTTTGGCTGTATGGCTAATCAGAACCTTTGCGATTGATATCGTTGAACACATGGCGCGTGTAAAGGGTGGTAAAAAAGCAATCAAACTTGATCCAGATGTACGCCGCCGTTTCGGTGTGGGCAATTCAACAGGGCTTGGCATGGCTCCGTTTCTCATTAATCACCCTGCCCTTATACACGCCTGGATTAACGGTCGTGAAACGGCTATCGGGATTGTACGTGCAGTCGAAAAAGCATCGACAGAAGCTATTGGAAAATTCAAAAACCTTATTGAACGTTCGAAAGTTAATGCTAATGGCTGGCATACTGACCATGAACATCAGATGCGAAAAATTGAATGCCTTCGCAAGGATTTTCAAAAGATTGATGCCATTTTAAAAACTGACATTCTTGAGCAAGAACATCCATGGAATGCGTTGATGGATTGGGCAGAAAATCATGTTGGATTTGAAGCGCAAGAACAACTTGCATCTCTTATTCTAGAACCTTATGGCGAGCTTGTGGATGACATTGCCCCAAGCATGCGGGCCGATGAAAGAGCAAGCTTTCGTATAAATGGTACAATGCAAATTGGTCAGTTAAAGAACCGACTAAATGATCTATATGCTTGGGCAGATGAAATCAATTTCGAAGACAAGAAAGCGAATGCACGTGTTTGGTATGTTTCAGAAGAAAAACTGGAACCGCGCTTAGGCGAGCGTCATGAAGAACCGATTGAACCTTATGAGCAACCCTTGTCACCTGCGCGTGATGCTTGTCGTTTAATACAGTGCCTTAAAGACTGGAACGATGGAGAAAGTGTTGCTGCTTTCTTGATGAAACATCCAGAACATCGTCATATCGTGCGACGCGTACAATTGGTGTGTGACAAACAGTATGCAGAAATTTGCGATAATACAATTTCTTCAAAAATGCTACCGATTGATCTTTTACGTTGTAAATTATCATTTTTTGGCGCTACCAAGTTCGATCCTCGTTCTGACCGATGGGTGCGCATTACAATGTATCAAGGAGCGCCATTCCCTGATGAGCTTGCTTCTTTGGACCCCGATGATCTTGCTTATCCTCCACTGGTAATAAAATGAGCTGGTCTTTAGGTGAGATTAGAGCGCTAAGTGTGAAAGCTACGCGCGGGACTGGTATGGACTGGGGCATAGCTGAAGAAGCTGGTTTTGCCGTAGAATGGCTAGAAGCAAAAGGACTACAAGGCGTAAAAGCTTTATCGCAATATTTGTCTCATGTTCACCAATCTGATGAATTTGACTTTAATCAATGTCCCTTAAGATTGGGCTGTCTTGTATCGGATACGAATGATTGGTCTTTTCTAAAAGACAAGCCTGTTGTTGAACCCATGTTACTTATTCCATTCATCGCAGCTATTCTGGATGATAAGTGCCTTACTCTTAGCTGGGACGATAATACTGTTCAGATCCAAAACTCAGGTGTTGCAACTGACGATTTAGAAACACTGGTAACCGAACTTAATATAAAGAAATGTATCATCGACATTGAACACTCTCATGCCTGTACAAAACCCATAAATCCGAAGTCACGTGTTCTAGAGGATGCAAAACCTCATATTAAAACTCTAAATGCGCTTGCTCACAATACCTATGCGCCTGCAACAGAAGCCTCAAGACTTGCTGGTGCAGGTGCAGGATTAAATGACAACGATTAAGTGCCAATCTTATTCTGACGCTAAATAATCAGTTGCGCTGCTGTTCAATTACACTCTTGATACTACGCTTCCAATTTGAATATTTTTCCTCACGAACAGCTTCCTCCATCTTGGGTTGGAAACGTTGTTGCAATTTCCAGGATTTAGAGAACTCTTCCATATCAGGATAAATACCAGCCTTCATCCCCGCCAACCATGCGGCACCTAATGCAGTTGTTTCCAGTATTGTTGGGCGGTCTATGGGAGCATTTAATATGTTGGCCAAAAATTGCATTGTCCAATCGCTTGCTACCATGCCCCCATCAACCCGCAAAGTGACATCACTATCACTACTTGCCCAATCCGCTTGCATCGCTTCAACCAAGTCGCGCGTTTGATAGCAAACTGCTTCCAGGGCTGCTTTCGAAAATTCCCTTGGCCCCGAATTTCGCGTCAGGCCAAATATCGCACCACGCACATCTGGCTCCCAATAAGGAGCACCAAGTCCTGCAAATGCCGGCACTAAAATCAGCTCTTGGCTATTATCTGCTTCTGCAGCCATGCCACCAGTTTGCTCAGCATTTTCAATAATACCCAGTCCATCGCGCAACCATTGCACTGCAGCGCCTGCAATAAATATTGCGCCTTCGAGTGCATAAGTGGTTTTTCCATTTAATTGATAGGCAATGGTTGTGAGTAATCTGTTTTCAGACTGGATTGCCTTATCACCCGTGTTCAACATCATGAAACAACCGGTTCCATAGGTCGATTTGACCATACCCGGGTTAAAACATGCTTGCCCAATGGTTGCAGCATGTTGGTCACCTGCCATGCCAAGAATTGGAATACTGGCACCCAACAAATCAGTTACTGTATTGCCAAATTCAAAGGCACAATCCTCAACACTTGGCAGCATCGCCATTGGAATTTCGAACAAAGCCAGGAGTTCATCATCCCATTTATTTTCATGAATATTATACAGCAAGGTACGCGATGCATTTGTTGCATCTGTTCTATGGCAACGCCCACCTGTTAATCGCCATAATAAATAACTGTCTATCGTGCCAAATAGTAAATCACCGCGTTCTGCTTTTTCTCTTGCTCCATCAACGTGGTTTAAAATCCAGCGTATTTTCGTTGCAGAGAAATATGGATCGAGCAACAGACCTGTTTTTTCATTAACAAACGCTTCCTTGCCCTGCTCTTTTAATTCCGTGCAAAATTGAGAGGTTCTTCTGTCTTGCCAAACAATTGCTCGATGCACAGGTGTGCCTGTTTGACGATCCCATACGACGGTTGTCTCGCGCTGATTGGTGATCCCTATACCAGCAATTTCTGAAGCATTGATATTTGCTTTCTCAATTGCATTTCGGCAAGTGCCAATAACGCTGCGCCAAATTTCTTCTGCATCATGTTCAACCATGCCAGAAGCAGGAAAGTGTTGTGTAAATTCACTTTGATCCGAACTGATCGGAGAAATATCTTTGTCAAAAACAATCGCGCGTGAAGACGTTGTACCTTGATCAATTGCAAGAATATAAGAACCCATAAATCACCCTTTATTTCGATAGTAATTCAAAAATCAAAAAGGGCCAAAACAAAAAGTTCTGGCCCCATCTTTGCGCCTAGGGAGAGTAGACGCTCTGGTTACTGCATAACAGCTTATTGCCAGCTTTTGATTAGCTCGTCATAAGCAATTGTTACGCCTTGTGGCTTTTCATTTGCAAGCTTTGCTTTTGGAGAACCTGCTTGTTCCAGCCAGAATGAAGCTTCTTTTTCTTCATTCATTTTTGGACCAATATCACCTTGCACGCCAGCACGCTCTAGACGCTCAAGCACTTTTTCTTGTGCCGCGCAAAGGCTATCCAATGCTTCTTGTGCAGTTTTTGCACCCGACATTGCATCACCAATATTCTGCCACCACAGCTGCGCAAGCTTTGGATAATCAGGAACATTGGTACCTGTAGGCGACCACTGAACGCGCGCTGGTGAACGGTAGAATTCAATCAAACCACCCAGTTTATCTGCACGTTGTGTGAAGTGATCAGAGTTAATGGTCGATTCACGGATGAATGTAAGACCAACATCTGACTTTTTCAGATCAACTGTTTTTGACGTTACAAACTGTGCGTAAAGCCAAGCTGCTTTTGCACGGTCGACAGGTGTAGACTTCATCAAAGTCCAGGAACCTGCATCCTGATAACCAATCTTGGTGCCTTCTTTCCAGTAAACACCGTGGGGTGAAGGAGCCATACGCCATTTTGGTGTACCATCCTCGTTCATGACTGGCAGATCAGGTTTTACAGTTGCAGCCGTAAAGGCAGTATACCAGAACATTTGCTGAGCAACATTACCTTGGGCAGGAATCGGGCCTGCTTCACCAAATGTCATGCCAGCAGCTTCTGGTGGTGAAAAACGCTTCAACCAATCAATGGCTTTTTCTACGGCATATACAGCAGCAGGTGAATTTGTGGCTCCGCCACGCGCTACACAAGAACCAACAGGTTGCGACTTGTCGTTTACGCGGATACCCCATTCATCAACAGGTAGACCATTTGGCTCACCCACATCACCCATGCCTGCCATGGACATCCACGCATCCGTATAACGCCAACCCAGTGATGGGTCTTTTTTACCGTAGTCCATGTTGCCATAAACTTTACCTGAAACACCCAGCCGCGATAAATCACGACCCGTGAAGAACTCGGCAATATCTTCGTAAGCTGACCAGTTTACCGGAACACCCAGATCATAACCGTATTTGGCTTTGAAGTCTGATTTGTTTTGTTCGTCGTTGAACCAGTCATAACGGAACCAATAAAGGTTTGCGAACTGTTGGTCAGGTAGTTGGTACAACTTACCATCAGGCGCTGTTGTGAAAGATGTGCCGATGAAATCACCAACGTCCAGACCTGGGTTGGTTACGTCTTTCCCTTCGCCTTCCATCCAATCTGTCAGATTACGAACTTGTTGATAGCGCCAGTGCGTACCAATCAAATCAGAGTCATTTACATATCCATCATAGATATTTTCACCTGACTGCATTTGGGTTTGCAGTTTTTCAACCACATCACCTTCACCAATCAGATCATGGGTTACTTTAATACCCGTGATTGCTGTAAACGCAGGCGCCAGAACTTTGGATTCGTATTCATGCGTTCCAATTGTTTCTGACACGACTTTGATTTCCATGCCTTCAAACGCTTTGGCTGCATTGATGAAAAATTCCATCTCGGCTTTTTGTTCAGCTTCTGAAAGAACCGAAAGTCCACCAATTTCTTCAGCCAGAAATTTCTCTGCTGCTGCCATATCGGCTTGGGCTGCGCCCGTTGCCAACATGATAGCTGCAAAGGCTGTCGTGTTTAATAAGAAATTTCGCATATTAATTCCTCCCTTTAGAGTTACATGCACGTTAGAGAGATGGAAAAAATATCCCATCTCCATTCCAGATGGAATTACACTGTTTTAAAAACGCAAACCGCGTAGATCAGTGAAATTCCAAGAGCCCACCACAGATTGGGACCAACAAGTCCCAACCATGCAAGATGAATAAATGCGCTGCCAAGCAACGAAATAAAAAGACGATCGCCACGGGTTGTTTCAAAACGCAAGATACCAATGCGCGGGTTTCCACCAGGTGAAAAATATTCCCACACACCCATGGAGATGATTAAGCCAATAATGCTCGCCCAAAAAAGAAACGTTGGTAGTGTCCAAGCCATCCATGATAATGTCATGACGTTTCTCCCTATACCCGACCCAGGGCAAAGCCCTTGGCTATGTAGTTTCTGACAAAATAAATAACGAGCGCGCCGGGGATAATGGTTAAAACCCCGGCAGCAGCTAGTACGCCCCAATCAACACCTGATGCCCCTACTGTACGGGTCATGATCGCAGCAATCGGTTTTGCGTCTGTTGTTGTTAGCGTTCTTGCTATTAGCAACTCCACCCATGAGAACATGAAACAGAAGAAGGCTGCAACCCCGATGCCTGAAGCAATCAATGGTGTGAAAATTTTGATGAAGAATTTAGGGAAAGAATAACCGTCAATATAGGCAGTTTCATCGATCTCTTTTGGCACGCCGGACATGAAACCTTCCAATATCCAGACTGCAAGTGGCACATTGAAAAGACAATGAGCAAGGGCAACGGCGATGTGTGTGTCGATTAGACCGAAGGCTGAATACAACTGGAAAAACGGTAAGACAAAAACGGCAGCAGGTGCCATGCGATTTGAGAGCAACCAAAAGAACATGTGCTTATCACCAAGGAAGCGATAACGCGAAAACGCATAGGCTGCAGGCAAGGCTACTGAAATTGAAATCAGTGTATTTAAACCCACATAAATCAGGGAATTGATATATCCCGTATACCAAGACGGGTCTGTGAAAATGACCGTATAATTATGCAATGTAGGGTTTTGTGGAAACAGGCTGAAGGTCGATAGAATTTCCTGATTAGTTTTAAAACTCATATTAATGAGCCAGTAAATCGGCAGCATCAGAAAGAAAATATAAAGACCCGGAACCAACCAGCGCGTTACACTTTTCTTTGCAAAACGACTGCTTGAACGCACATTGCTTGTGTCAATTACGTTTACTGGGCTTTCCATCTGGGATTGTACTGATTGAGGTTTCATTAGTCTTCTACCCTCGCATCCGGTTTATCGACGCCAACATTGCTCATCACGGTAAAGAAGACATAACAAACAGTAAGGACGATGAGCTGATAGACAAGTGACATGGCGGCAGCTGGCCCAAGATCAAACTGACCAATCGCCTGCTTTACCAAATCAATCGACATGAAGGTTGTAGAGTTACCTGGGCCACCACCAGTCAGAACAAATGGCTCTGTATAAATCATGAATGAATCCATGAAACGTAACAAGAAAGCAATGATTAAAACGCCACGGATTTTTGGTAACTGAATATAGCGGAATACAGACCACTTTGATGCGCCATCAATTTTTGCTGCCTGATAATAAGCCTCAGGAATTGAAACAAGACCAGCATAACAAAGCAACACAACCAGACTGGTCCAGTGCCAGACATCCATCAAAATAATGGTCGCCCAAGCATCAAAGATATTGCTGGCATAATTATACTCAATACCCAGTTGGTCTAGCGTATAGCCCAGTAAGCC
Source organism: uncultured Rhizobiaceae group bacterium (assembly GCA_938030595.1). GTDB lineage: Bacteria > Pseudomonadota > Alphaproteobacteria > Rhizobiales > Rhizobiaceae > JAALLB01. Next base: position 10,866 of record CALHIB010000199.1, read on the forward strand.
AATATCAGCGCGTCCGAAAATCTGCCAAATTGTACCAACAACATTCCAAGGAATAAGAAGCGGCAAGGCCATTAAAACCAGACATACAGGAACCCAAATACCTTTTTTGGGCATGGTGAGAGCAATCGCAATTCCTAGTGGAATTTCAATGGATAGTATTATGAAAGAGAACAAGAGATTGCGCCCGAGCGCATCCCAGAACCTGTCTGATCTAAGCACGTCCTGAAACCACTCTGTCCCTGCCCAGAAAAACTGATTATTCCCAAATGTATCCTGCACCGAATAATTGACGACCGTCATGATAGGAATTATGGCACTGATCGCAACCAGAATGAAAACAGGCAGAACCAAGAGCCAGGCTTTATTATTATAAGGTTTATCCATTATCTTTTGGCTCCCCTGATTAAGTGCGAATTTTCGTAAATGTTAATTCTGCTTGCATCGAATTTTATGGTTGGGTCTGCAGG
>CALHIB010000200.1 GCA_938030595.1 uncultured Rhizobiaceae group bacterium
CCCCCCTCTGTCCTGTCGGACATCTCCCCCGCAAGGGGGGAGAGTGGATGTGGCGAGTTTAATTCCATCAAATCAAACAATTGAATTAGTCGTAGTTTCAGATTTTTATTGCGAAAAGCTTGCACTGAAAGATCACTCTCCCCCCTTGCGGGGGAGATGTCACGAAGTGACAGAGGGGGGTAATTGATCAAGATACTACCCTCCAATCTCAAGTGTTTTCTCAGTTTCAATACCAAGCGGTAAATGCGTTGCAGCGATTAGGATGCCACCACCGTCACAAAATGCCTTGCATAGATTGGTGAACATTTTGACCGATTGCGCATCCAGTCCTGCGGTGGGTTCATCCAAAATCCAGATGGGACGGTCTGAAACCAAAAGCCGTGCGATGGATACGCGGCGTTTCATGCCTGCGGACAGATAGCTGAACGGAAGGTCAATTGTGTGTGCCAAATCAACTTCATCCAGCGCTTCTTCAATGGTCAAGTCTGGTTCGCCGCAAAATTTTTGCCAGAAGTCGAGATTTTCACGTACAGTCAGTGCCGGCTTCATGCCGTTTTGGTGGCCTAGATAATGACAATACTCGCGGGTCTCGCCTTCAAATTGCTTGCCCGTTTCATCCAGCAGTTTTACGGAGCCTGAATTGATTGGTAGAAGTCCTGCGACACCCCTAAGCGTTGTAGATTTTCCGGAACCGTTTTCACCTGTGACAATCAAAGCTTCGCTTGCAGATAGTTCAAATGAAATATCGGAAACGATTTCTTGGCCTGCGCGGGTGAGGTTTAAGTTTTCTACAATTAATTTCATGAACATCTTCTAACGCTAAACTTTGAAGACGAAAAGACATGATTTTTTAATAACATTAGAGACTTCTCCTGTTTGCACCCTTTGTCCTATTCACAATTGGGATTTTTGCATCTATAACGCGCCCATGAGAGTGGCGCATCTTGTTGGATGCTGCCCTTATAGATTTTCGCAAACTCTAAGAAAGATGCTTCATGTTGAACTCAATCGACAGTTTCAAATGTAAATCGACCATGACCGTAAACGGCAAGGAATTTACATATTACTCCCTCGCAAAAGCAGAAGAAAATGGCCTTACAGGCATTTCAAAATTGCCTTTCTCTTTGAAAGTGCTTTTGGAAAACCTCCTTCGTTTTGAAGACGGTCGTTCCGTTACCAAAGAAAATATTGCAGCCGTTGCTGACTGGCTGAATACAAAAGGTTCTGCTGAAACGGAAATCGCTTACCGTCCTGCACGTGTTTTGATGCAGGATTTCACAGGCGTTCCTGCGGTAGTTGATTTGGCTGCGATGCGTGATGCTACGAAAAACCTTGGTGGAGATACAGCTGCGATTAACCCGCAAGTTCCTTGTGATCTTGTGATTGACCACTCTGTGATGGTCGACTTCTTCGCAAACGAAAAAGCTTTCACCATGACTGTGGACCGCGAATATGAGCGCAATGGTGAGCGTTACACATTCCTTAAATGGGGTCAGGAAGCATTTGAAAACTTCCGTGTGGTTCCTCCGGGCACTGGCATTTGTCACCAAGTAAACCTTGAAAACCTAGCGCAAACTGTTTGGACAAAAGACATCGACGGTAAAACCGTTGCTTATCCAGATACGCTTGTTGGTACAGATTCACATACAACCATGGTGAACGGTCTTTCTGTTCTTGGTTGGGGTGTTGGTGGCATTGAAGCGGAAGCTGCGATGCTGGGCCAGCCGATTACCATGCTTGTTCCTGAAGTGATTGGTTTTGAACTGACAGGTTCGCTGACCGAAGGTACGACAGCAACGGATTTGGTTCTCACAGTGGTTGAAATGCTTCGTCAAAAAGGTGTGGTTGGCAAATTTGTTGAATTTTATGGCTCAGGCCTTTCGAACCTTTCTTTGGAAGATCAGGCAACGATTGCTAACATGGCACCTGAATATGGTGCAACCTGTGGTTTCTTCCCGGTTGATGTTGATTCGATCAAATACCTGAAAGATACCGGCCGTGAGGCTGACCGCGTTGCTTTGGTTGAGGCTTATGCAAAAGAGCAAGGCATGTGGCGCGATGATGATACGCCAAATCCGGTATTTTCTTCCACACTGTCACTGAACATGGGTGATGTTGTTCCATCTCTTTCAGGACCAAAACGTCCGCAAGACCGTGTTTCACTAGCTGGTGCGGATGTAGCTTTTGCTGCGGCTGCCAAAGACATTAAGTCTGGTGCGATTGCTCAAAAGGGCGATGAAAAGCGTTATGAAGTAGAGGGCACAAACTACAAGATCGATGATGGTGATGTTGTAATCGCTGCGATTACGTCTTGTACAAACACTTCAAACCCGTCTGTAATGATTGGTGCGGGTCTCCTTGCACGTAATGCACGCGAAAAAGGTCTAAGCGTTAAGCCTTGGGTTAAGACATCTTTGGCACCTGGTTCACAAATCGTGACGGATTACCTTGAAAAGGCCAATCTTCAAGATGACCTTGATGCGATGGGCTTTAACCTTGTAGGTTATGGTTGTACGACTTGTATTGGTAACTCTGGCCCATTGCCTGAGCCAATTTCAAATGCGATTAACAACAATGACGTTCTGGCTACTTCGGTTCTTTCCGGTAACAGAAACTTTGAAGGTCGTGTTAGCCCTGATTGTCGTGCCAACTATCTGGCTTCACCGCCATTGGTTGTTGCTTATGCGATTGCCGGTTCAATGCACATCGACATTACCAAAGAGCCACTGGGGCAAGACCAGGATGGTAATGATGTTTATCTAAAAGACATCTGGCCTTCAACGAAAGAAATTGCGGATCTTATTCGTACTTCCATCAATGAAGACATGTTCCACACACGCTATGGCAATGCTTTCAAAGGCGATGCTGGCTGGCAGGAAATTGAAGTTTCTGGTGGTGAAACATACAACTGGTCTGAAAATTCAACTTACGTGCAAAACCCGCCGTATTTTGAAGGCATGACCATGGAAGCGGATGCGATTGAAGACATCAAGGATGCCCGTATCCTGGGTCTATTCGCGGATTCGATTACAACAGACCACATTTCTCCTGCTGGTTCGTTTAAAGCGGACACGCCTGCAGGTGGCTATTTGACAGACCGTCAGGTTCGCCCGATTGACTTTAACTCTTATGGTTCTCGTCGTGGTAACCATGAGATCATGATGCGTGGTACTTTTGCCAATATTCGTATCAAAAACCAAATGTTGAGTGATGTTGAAGGTGGTTTCTCCAAGCATTATCCGTCAGGCGATCAGGCGCCAATGTATGATGTTGCGATGCGTTATAAAGAAGAAGGTACTCCGCTGGTCATCTTTGCTGGTAAGGAATATGGCACAGGTTCATCGCGTGACTGGGCTGCCAAAGGCACACGTCTTCTGGGTGTTAAGGCTGTTGTAACCGAAAGCTTTGAGCGTATTCACCGTTCCAACCTGATCGGTATGGGCGTTCTTCCACTTGTATTTACCAATGGTGATACATGGGAGAGCCTTGGCATGAAAGGGGATGAGCAGGTTTCGATTTCCGGTCTTACAGATTTGAAACCGCGTCAAACCCTAACGGCTGATATTACGTACTCAGATGGTTCACAGAAATCTATCGAACTGCTGGTTCGTGTGGATACGGAAGATGAGCTTGATTACTACAAAGCTGGCGGCATTCTTCATTACGTGCTGCGTAACCTTAATCGCGCCGCATAACGTATAAGTTATAAGCTATTTAAAAGCCGCTTTTTCGCTAGAAAAGGCGGCTTTTTTATTTTTTGGAACGTGATCATATCAATTTCACTGAGTTGTGAGTCGCAATTGAGATTATTTTCTCTTAGAACTATTCAACGGTTTAATTACATCTGAATTTCTTAGGGGCGGCTGGTGCCCAGGGAGTTGAACTTTTGCGTAAACTTTTATTTTCTTTCATGTTAACAGCATCCGCAATGGGTTTTGGTTTGACGTCTTTGTCAGCTGCCGAGATAACTTACCCAAAAGCTGTTGTTGAATTGTTTACGAGCCAAGGGTGCTATTCTTGTCCTCCAGCAGATAAAATTATCGGTGAATACTCAAAAGGGTCAGAAGTCTTGGGCTTGAGTTGGCATGTTGATTATTGGGATTATCTTGGTTGGAAAGACGTGTTTGGCTCAAAATCCAATACACAGCGCCAATATGGTTATGCTCGCGCATTAAAAGAGCGTCAGGTTTATACCCCCCAAGCCGTGATTAATGGCAGAACGCATACGGTTGGCTCTAATAAGGGCAAGATCAAAACAGCAATGGGTATTTTAAACAGTAGCAAACGCGGGATGATTGTTCCGATCAAGGCTACTATGACAGATACAAGTATCAAGATTAATATTGAGAATAGTCTCGATGCGGCGGATGCTACGCTTTATATGGTTTTCTTTAACAAAGAGCACAAAGTGAAAATCAAACGTGGTGAAAATGGCGGTAAGACGCTTTCTTATCATAATGTTGTGCATGCTTCTCAAGCATTGGGCATGGTGAAAGCCAATGGTCTTGAAATGGAATTTCCAATCGCTGAAATGAAACGACACGGTTATGATGGCTGTGCCTTGATTTTACAAAAGAGTGATTCAGCAGGAAATCCAGCGGCTATTGTTGGTGCTACTGTTATTACAGATTTATAGTTTAGAAGTTTATAGCCCAAAAAAAAGACCGACTTGCAATTTGCTGTCGGTCGTAAGTATGGGGATATGTAGATGTTGCAGCTCAGTGTGGTCCAGTTTAATGACGTCCGGGGGCTGGGGGGGCTGAAAACCGGTGGGTCTTCAAACCGGACCGTCTGAGGCAACACAAGAATATTCGTAAAAAATTGGGTTCATATCTAGGGCAGAATCAGGCTGAAATGTGATATTTTTTTTAAAAAAATGAATTAATGAGACTCATTATCCCAACTATTCTTATTTATAAATAAATGCTGAAATTACTTGAAAATTGATATATTCGGTTTCATGATTAAAGTATGACAATACAGAATAATATCGTACCCATCCATTCCCCCAAACCTCAAAAGCCCGTAGAGATGGTTTCTTTTAACCGTCGGGATATTGATGCGCTGATGCAATTTTACAGCAAGCGCGTTGGAACAGGGGAATGGCGAGATTATGCCATGGACATGCTCAAGGATCGGGCTGTGTTTTCTGTCTATAAACGTGCCAGTGAAGTGCCGATTTATACGGTACACAAGACGCCCAAGCTTGCCAATAAACAGGGTGAGTGGTCACTTCTCAATGCGAATGGCCTGATTTTAAAACGCGGTAAGGATTTGAAACAGGTATTGAAAGTGCTCGATAAAAAGCCAAAGCTCGTTTCACTTTAGGGTTTCAACTTATTTATGAGCATAAAAAAACGGCGTCTCTAAAAGACGCCGTTATAATTTTTATATTGTGAGTGTTTACTCTTGGCTCATGAAGCCTAGAAGCTGCAAGATGTTTACGAACATGCTCACGAAGCTGCCGTATAACATGAATGCGCCGAAGATTGACTTGCGGCTTGCAACACCTACTGCGTCACCTGCTGAGTACATGTTCTTGATGATTTGTGTTTCCCATGCAGTGATTGCTGCAACAAGAAGTACAAACGCTGCACTTACAAACATTGAGAAGCCAATGCTGCCAACGAAGAAGATGTTGATTAGCGCTGCTGCAAACACGCCAATAAGCGCCATTGCTGCAAATTGGCCAATGCCTGAAAGGTTTTTCTTGGTTGTGTAACCCAAGATGCTCATACCACCGAACATGATGGCTGTGATGCCAAATGCTTGGGCGACCAAGCCAGGCTGTATGCTAAGATACAGACCAACGATTGGTGTGATCGCTGCTGCCCATAGGCCTGCGTATAGTGCAAATGCACCATGCGCCATTGCCGTGCTGCGCGAGTTCATGATGAAGTTTGGTCCAAACCAACCTACTGCCAACATACCGATTAGGAATACCCAACGCATGCTGTAAACTGTTTCCAGTGCAGCTTGATTGCTTGCGATTGCCAGAACTGCGATCGCAGTACCCGCGATACCCAATGCCATGTAGTTGTAAACGCCAAGCATATAGGAGCGCAGGCCAGCATCGTATTCAACGCCAGCGCGACCGATTGATTGGTCCATTTGATTTTGTCTAAAGTCAGCCATGTTTATTTTCTCTCCTGAAAAATATGACGAAATAATCCCCTCGGATATGTCTCTAATATGAGTATTAATTAAGACATTCACAAGGCCTAACATTGCGTCAAAACGTCAAAAAACGATGAATCTTGATGTTTTTGGTTAACTTTTACAGTTCTCTGAGTACAGGAGCTGCTTTTTGACCTAATATTCTCCAAGTGCCAATCAGTCCTAAAACAATCGTAAAACCTAACGCGGCTAATACTGTGCTGGCGGCAATTCCTGGTAATAATACGAATTGGAACTTCATAATCACCGAGATTACGAAGTAGGCTGCCAGACTTCCCGACAATACGGCAAAAATTGCCGTTGCCAGTCCTAACAATGCATATTCAAGCACCAGCATGCGGATTAGGGTTGGCCGTGTCGCGCCCAATGTCTTTAAGACGACTGCATCATGCACGCGCTCGCGATTGCCTGCTGCCAATGCGCCAGCAAGCACGAGAATCGAAGAAATAAGTGCAATCGATGCTGCTGCACGGATCGCTGTAGAAAGTTGGCTTATTAGCGTGTTGACTGTTGTCAGCACATCGCGAATGCGAACAGCGGTCACGGCTGGATATTCCTTTGACAGTCGCTTGAGTAATTTTCCATCAAAGCCTTCGTCAGCGTCTGCGCCAGTCATCAGTGTTGACAGATAAGAGTGAGGTGCGCCTGCAAAGGTGTTTGGTGAGAAGACAAAAACGAAATTAATGCCAAGTGATTCCCACTGTACATCTCTGAAATTTGCAACTTTTGCAGAAATATTACGTCCCAGAACATTGATGGTGATTTCGTCACCAAGAGACAGATTTAGTTCGCCTGCTTCTTCTTGAGCGACAGAGACCAAGGGTTCTCCTGAATAATCTTCAGGCCACCATTCACCCGCAGAGAGTGTAGAATTTTCAGGCGTGCGTTTGGCATAGGTAATCCCGCGATCGCCGTTTAATACCCATGCTCCGCTTGGAGCAACGGGATAGTTTTCAGCAGCAATGCCTTTGAGCGAGACAACGCGTCCTCGCAACATGGGCACTGCAATGGTTTTTCCCTCAGGGGCTATTTCTGCCAAAGTTTCACGAAACTGATCAATTTCATTGTTTTGAATATCGACAAAGAAAAAGTCAGGGGCATCTTTTGGAATATTATTTGAAATCTGGCTTCTTAAATTCCCATCAATGGTTGCGAGCGCCACAAGAAGCGCAAGTCCAAGACCCAAGGATAAAATAATGGAAGAGGTGAGCGAACCCGGGCGATGAATATTTGCAACTGCCATTCTAAGCGCTGGTGATTTGGACGAAGGTGATTTTCTGGCAATATATTGAATGAGAATTGCTACGCCCTGAAGCAGTAAAAACGAACATGCAATTGCGCCAGTAAAGACGATTGCGATAAATCTGCTTTGTGAGAAGTAAACTGCAAACCCAATCAAGCTGGCGACACATATGAACAAGACTATGAGATAAGCCAGTCTTGGCAGGTTGCGTCTTTGCCCATAAGAGCTGGCGCGGAAGAGATCGGTTGGCTGTACATCGCGTGATAAGGCCAGTGGCCAGATTGCAAAGATCAGCGCTGTTAGAAATCCATATAATATGCCTGGCAAGAGTGCCGCCGGAAAAAACAATGTGCCGTCTGAGATAGGTAGAATATCGCCCATGAAATAACGGGCAAGATATGGCATGGCAATGCCAAGCAAAAGGCCGATGAAAATGCCAATGGCTGCCATAATCAGGATTTGAATGAGATAAAGCTGAAATACAAAACCACCTGGCGCGCCGAGGCTTTTAAGAGTGGCGATCACGGAGCGTTTGGTTTCAAGATAAGCGCGCGTTGCATTGGCAACACCGACACCGCCTACAATAAGAGACGTTAGACCAACCAGGGTCAGGAATTCTGTAAAGCGTTGAATGCTGCGTGAAAGTGCGGGGGCTGCATTTTTTTGAGAGCGAATGCGCCAGCCTACATCAGGAAAGGTTTCATTAGCTTCTTCAATGACGCTTTCAAGATTTGAAGATGAAGGATCATTCAACTTTACGCGGTAATGATAGCGTAAGAGAGAGCCTGGTTGAATTAGGCCAGTTCGTTGCATGCCTTCCAGTGAAATCAGGGTTTTGGGACCAAAGCCGATGTTGAGGCCGAGCTTATCAGGTTCATTCAGGATTAGGTCTTTAATGACGAAAAGGGCTGATCCAATTTCAAGTGTTTCACCTTGTTTAACGCCAAGACGCTCCAACAATAATGGCTCAACCAAAATTTCATTGTCTTTCAGTTTTGCCGTTGCGCCGCTTTCTAGTTTAAAGTCACCGTAGAGAGGATAGGCATTGTCTATTGCTTTTAATTCTACCAGTGTTTGCTCTTCAGCTTGCTTATTGCGTGCCATGGCGCGCATGGTGATGATATTGCTAACCTCGCCTTTTGATGCCAGAAATTCAGCCTGTGCCTGATTAACCTCTCGTTGAACGAGCGAAAAGGATAAATCCCCACCCAAAATTGCCTGACTTTCAGAGGCTATGCCCTGCGTGATTGAGTTGGCGACTGAATTAACGCCGCTAATCGCTGCAACGCCAAGTGCAATACAGCCTAGAAAAATGAAAAACCCTCGCAGGCCTGCGCGAAGTTCTCTTGCTGCAAATTTAATCGCAAGGGCAATGCCTGGGATGAAACCTTGAGGTGCAATTTGACTAGGCATTCGCGCCCTCAATGATGCCTGAGCGAACAGGAATGGTTCTGTCGCATTGTTTGGCAAGATCGAGATCATGCGTGACAAGCACCAAGGTTAAGCCTTTTTCACGTTGGCGTTCAAACAGCAAATTGGCAACTTGTACACCGGTTTCACCATCCAGATTGCCGGTTGGTTCATCTGCAATGAGAACGGTTGGTTCTGGTGCCAGGGCTCTTGCTAGTGCAACGCGTTGTTGCTCGCCACCTGAGAGCTGACCTGGATAATGATTTAAGCGATGCCCCAGTCCAACAGCTTCCAGTTCTGCTTTTGCCTTTTCTTGTGCTTTCGGATCGCCTGATAGTTCCAGTGGCACGCTGACGTTTTCAAGCGCTGTCATATTAGGGATGAGATGGAAGGACTGGAAAACGATACCGACATGCTTGCCGCGAAAAGCTGCCAGTTGATCTTCGTTTAATTTGGTGATGTCTGTATCGTTGATAACAATACGACCTTCATCAATGCGTTCCAATCCTGCAATGACCATCAACAAGGTTGATTTGCCTGAACCGGATGGTCCAACAATTCCGGTTGAAGTGCCCTTGGCGATTTCAAGGTCAATGCCTTTCAAGACATGAACACGTGAAGCATCTTCGCCCAATGTTAGATGGAGATTTTCAAGCTGAATTACAGAAGTTGATAGAGTTACGTCTTGTTTCACGGCGGTTAAGTGTCCAAGTAGTGTAGAATGATTGTTTCTATATGGGATTGTAATGCACAAATGAAACCACTTTTTTATTACATTTTGGCAAGCTTGGCTTTTATTAGTCTCAGTGTGTCTGGTGCTTATGCGCAAACCAATGCTTGCGAGGGTAAAAAACTGGTTGTTTTTGGGGACAGTCTGGTGGCTGGATATGGGCTTCAACCAGGTGCAGCCTTTCCGGAACAGTTGAACAAGCAACTAGAAGCAAAAGGTCTCAAACTTGAGATTATTAATGCAGGCGTTTCTGGCGATACGACTTCAAGTGGGTTGACGCGGGTGGATTGGTCGATTGGTGAGAGTACGGACGCTGTTATTTTGGAATTGGGTGCCAATGATGCGCTTCGTGGTATTTCGCCTGAGGTTACAGAGAAAAATCTCGATGCGATGATTACCAAGTTAAAAGAGAAAAATGTTGAAGTCCTGCTTGCTGGCATGATGGCGCCGCCGAATATGGGGGTCGCCTATGGCAAGGCGTTTAATGATATTTATGCAAAACTTGCAGACAAGCATGAGATTGCGCTTTATCCGTTTTTTCTGGATGGTGTTGTGGCTGATCCAAAATTAAATCAGGCTGATGGTATTCATCCAACCAAAGAAGGCATTTCGGTTATTGTTGAAAAAATCATGCCATCAGTACAGAATTTAATTAATAAAATTTGCCAATAAGGAATTAGAGCCATGTCACGTCCGCTACGTTTGGATAATAATGCTATTGAAATCTCATTAGGTGAATTGGAAGGTTGGTCACTTGTTGAAGGGCGGGAAGCCATTCAAAAAACCTTTACGTTTAAAAATTTTGTTCAGGCATTTGGTTTTATGACCCAGTCAGCGATTATAGCCGAGAAGATTGATCATCATCCTGAGTGGTTCAATGTCTATAAAACGGTTGAAGTGACAGTGGCGACCCATGATGTTGATGGTTTGACTGAGCTTGATTTCAAACTGGCAAAAGCCATGGACAAAATTGCCAAATCTTGAATTTTCATTCTTTAATTCCCAATTACAAGGGAAGGAGAGGTTTATGAAAAAAGCGCAGATAGATGAAATTTTGTATTCGAACGATGATGAAAAGAATTCAGATCGTGAGCAAACGCTTAGAGATAAATTTTGGCTAAAATTTCGTGAAACAGCCAATCGTATTCCCTTTGTGGAAGATGTGGCTGCTGCATATTATTGCGCGCTGGATCCTGAAACCCCAAGCAAGGTTCGTGGTATTTTATTAGCGGCACTGGCCTATTTTATTCTGCCTTTAGATACCATTCCTGATTTTCTGGTCGGTTTTGGTTTGACTGATGACATTACTGTTTTAACAGTCGCTTTTACGGCGATTAGCGGTCATATAAAAGACAGTCACCGCGCTGCTGCCAAACAGGCATTACAGCAGGATATGTCTCATCAGGACTGAACTGATAATTCTTATAGACTTATTCTCCCCAATTCCGTAAATCCTCACAGAGTGTTTCAATAATAAAGCTTATTAATATGCGTGGTTATTTCGGTATCGGTGTTGAGGGCATTTCCAAGCCTTTGAATTTTGGCAATCTTGCGCGTTCCGGACATGGGTTTGGTGCTAGTTTCATCTTTACAGTTGCGGCAACCCAAGCGATTGGCAAACCGATGTCTGATACGACGAAGTCGCGGGATCACTTGCCGTGGTACTCGTATGACACGGTTGAAGAAATGCGTTTGCCGGATGATTGTCGTTTGGTTGGTGTTGAGTTAACACCAGATGCTGTTGAGCTTCCAAGTTTCAGGCATCCTGCAAAGGCTGCCTATGTATTGGGCCCTGAGGGTGGATCGTTATCGCCAGCGATGATCGATAAATGCGAATTTACAGTAAAAATACCGATGGATTTTTGTATCAATGTTGCGATGGCGGGCGCTATTGTCATGTATGACCGTATGCACTCTTTGGGTCGCTTTGCAGAGCGCCCAATTGCAGCAGGTGGACCAAAGGAGCTTTTACGCCCGCATGTGCATGGTAAAAAGATATATTCTGGCGGCCAGCGACTCCCATAGAAGTCATTTAATAATTTGTAATATTTCTTGAGAATTTGATTTCGAGGCCTGATTCTTGCCTTGATTTTGAGGAATGTTAGAGCATCACTTGGTTAATCGGGCTGATTTACGAAGAATGAATGCAAATCTTACAGTTTTCTTTGAATTGTTTATGATTTGCTAACCAATGTTAACGCATTTTAAACCCGAATAAATGAATATGGCTACAAACCTGCCTCGATTATAATGGCAATTTGTAAGATATGGTAACAGGACTGGTATAAGAGAATGAATGTGAAACGACTTTTAGGATTAGCCTTTGCAGGCGTATTGATCAGCACATCCCTTCCAATTTACGCGCAGGCACAAGCGCCAACACGCATCAAGCAACATAATGCCTGGGGTGCTTACAGCCATACCACTGGCAACGGTAAAATCTGTTATGTGCTTTCCATTCCTACAGAAAAGAAGCCTGCTGATCGTGACCATGGTGATGTTTTCTTTATGCTTGCAAAACATCCTGGTCAAAGC
>CALHIB010000201.1 GCA_938030595.1 uncultured Rhizobiaceae group bacterium
GGCTTTACGGATTATACCGATGTGGAAGCGATGATGCGTCAGGTTGGAAACCATGTCAGGATTGATCTTGGCGGAACAGACATCATCCTGCTGAGAAATACTGACTTAGCAGACATGGGAGCGGATGACTTCATTTTGTAAGGCTCCTGCTGCATTTTAAATTATGTGACCCTGGCAATTTTTAAATTTGCCAGGGTTTTTTATGGCTGTAACTCTACATCCCAATATAGAAAATCCATCCAGCTTTCGTGCAGGTGGTTGGGCGGAAACTTTCTGCCGTTCTTATGCAGTTGTTCGACATGCGGCACATAGGGTGTTTGCCTTGGAAACATTTGTGCTTCTTTAGGCATTTTGTTGGCTTTACGCAGGTTGCAAGGAGAACATGCGGCGCAGACATTTTTCCAGCTGGTTATGCCGCCCTTGGAACGCGGTATGACATGATCAAATGTCAGGTCGCCTTCGCTTGTGCCACAATATTGGCACTCAAAACTATCACGAAGAAATACATTAAAGCGTGTAAAGGCTGGCGTGGTAGAAGGGCGGACATAGTTTTTTAGACTAACCACGCTTGGTAGTGGCATTTGAAAAGAGGGGCTGGAGATTGCAAAGTCATATTCGGCAACGATGTTAACGCGATCCAGAAATACAGCTTTGATGGCATCCTGCCAAGACCACAAAGACAGTGGATAATAACTTAACGGCCGATAATCGGCGTTCAAAACGAGCGTTGGATGCGCTTCCGGCTTTACTGCAATTGTCACTTGCCCCTCCTGTTTGTGATTCGACAAGGCGGTACAATTGCTGGTTTGCAATTTATAGAAATTGTTGTGTAATGCTCATACTGTTTTGAATTGAAAGCGGTTTCTCCTCTTGCGCTTTATATCCCGTTGCCTTGTTACAATGGCTGACCCTTGCCTGATCCTTTGACATGTTCATAGTATGACCAAAAAAGCCGTGTTGCTATACCCCTGTATGGGGACCATTTTGTCGCAATCACACGTAACTCTTTTTCACTTGGCCGCTCTTGCATTTTATAAGCATGACGCACTGCTTCTCTTAAGGCAAGATCACCAGCAGCGAAAATATCCGGATGCCCGGCACAAAACAAAAGATATACCTCGGCTGTCCATGGGCCGACGCCCTTTAGTTCAGTTAGTTCTGAAATAGCTTGTTTCCCGTCAAGTGTACCTATGACTTTTAAATCCAGATTGTCGTTTAATATTGCAGTAGAAAGGTTTGTTAATGTGCTTTGCTTGGCTCTGGTTAGTCCTATCTTAATGAGCGTTTCCTGATCAGCTGCAAGATAGCTTTCAGGAGTGACAGGCTTAATGGCTTTTATAAAGCGCGTATGAATGGCTGAGGCCGAAGAAGTTGAAACATGTTGGCCAATAATTATTCGTACCAGCCCCGCAAATCCTTCTGGTTCTCGTCTTAACGCAACATTCGGTGTTTGTTCAATAATCGGGATGAGTGTTCTATCAATGAGCTTGAGTGCATTCAGTCCTTTTGTAATGTCGTCATCAGTGCTGACAATTTTCATCAAGCTGCTCAATTTATAATTACATATATTCAATCAACCCTTTATTTGGTATCAGCAGAAATAGTTGTTCTCAATATTGTTGGCGAATCTTTTATGGTTTTTACATTCACTTACCCTCAAACGATTGAGCAGGCGCTCATCATGCTTGCTCCGGTGTTAACGATGGTTTTTGGGTTGGTATATTTATTGTTTCCTCGCCAAGTTTTAAATTTTTCAGGAGTTGAGGCCCGTGTTGATGTGCCTCACGCTATTGGTGAAGGGCGTTCGTCCTATGCCGGTATCATGATTGCTTTAGGGGTAGGATGCCTTTTGTTGCAAGAGCCTGCATTATTGCAGCCAGGTCTGAATCAACTGCTGGCTTTTGCATGGCTCATCGCTGCGTTTGGTGTGATGGTTCAGGGGCTATTGGATGGCGGCACTAAATTTAAAGTGTTCGGAAAGTTTTTGGTATGCCTGTTTATTGGGGGCTTGGCATTGAGTTCAGCAGATCCCTTGCCGTTTAATTTCAGAATGCCAGAAACTATTAGAGAATATTTTATAACTTCAGTGTCTTTTTTAACCCTGATATTGGGTTTGATTTCTCTATTAACACCAAAGCTCGCTTTGAAAATTTTAAAACTGCACCCAAAAGAGAGCTCTCCATATGGTGTTGGGGAAACGCGAGGTGTGCTTGCCGGGTTTTACATATCAACAGGTGCTGCACCCATACTCTTATTAGACAATTATATTGCCTGGCTTTTTGTTTCCATTGTTTTGGCAGGGGCATGGTTATTTACGGGAATTGGGCGTTTTATCTCAATTTTTGTGGATCGCGGCGCTACTTTATATAATTTTACCGGCGTGATTTTTGAATTCGGCATCGGTAGTTTGCTTTTAGCTATGATATTTGGACTTATTTAATGTTTTTTCTAATCAATTGGGCTAATGCGACAATGGATTCCAAACTATTTCGCAAACCCTTGTTGCGACTCAAAAATTGCTATGCTAGGGGAAGCTCGGAATTGCTGTAAATTTTGTTTATGGTAAAACTCTCTAAATTCGAATTTATAATTTGTTTGAATGGGCTAACCGTTGATTTTCAACGATTTGGACTTTTTCAAACACGGCAGAAAAAGATATATCAGTGGCAAATTCTGAAATGATGATTTCCGGTGTGACATCTCGATACGCGTCAGCGTTATTCGATTTGGCTTTGGCTGAGAAAAAAATACCTGCTGTGGAAAAAGATCTTGGCCGCTTTGCAAAACTTCTCGAAGGAAGCGATGCATTAAAGCGCCTGGTTGTTTCTCCAGTTTTTTCAGCAGATGATCAGTCAAACGCAATTGATGCGATTTTGACTAAGGCAAAAATTACAGGTCTGGTTGGCAACTTCATTCGTGTTGTTGCAAGAAACAGACGTTTGTTCGCCATGCAGGACATGCTTCCGGCATTCCAAAAGCTGGCAGCAGAGCATCGCGGCGAGGTTACTGCAGATGTAACTGTTGCGCAGAAGCTAACTGCTGAACAAACAAAAGAATTGAAAGCTGCACTGAAAGGTGTGGTTGGCAAAACTGTTGCAATTAATGCAACAATAGATCCGTCGATACTCGGCGGAATGATCGTGAAAGTTGGGTCAAAGCAGATTGATACATCTCTGAAAACCCGTCTTTCGTCACTAAAGCTTGCGCTCAAAGAGGTCGGCTAATATGGATATTCGTGCAGCGGAAGTTTCCGCAATTTTAAAAGATCAAATTAAAAACTTCGGCAAAGAAGCTGAAGTTTCAGAAGTAGGCCAAGTGCTTTCCGTCGGTGACGGTATTGCCCGTGTTTACGGTTTGGATAACGTGCAGGCTGGTGAGCTTGTTGAGTTCCCGGGCGGTATTGCAGGCATGGCTCTTAACCTTGAAGCTGACAACGTAGGTGTCGTGCTTTTCGGTGATGACCGTGGCATTAAAGAAGGCGACACCGTAAAACGTACGGGTTCAATCGTTGACGTACCAGTTGGTAAGGAAATGTTGGGTCGTGTTGTTGATGCGCTGGGTAACCCGATTGATGGCAAAGGCCCAATCAAGGCGAAGCAACGTGCTCGTGTTGATGTCAAGGCGCCTGGCATTATTCCTCGCAAATCCGTTCATGAGCCAATGTCTACAGGCCTTAAGGCGATTGATGCGCTTATTCCTGTTGGTCGTGGCCAGCGTGAACTTGTTATTGGTGACCGCCAAACAGGTAAAACAGCGATTATTCTGGATACATTCCTTAACCAGAAGCCGGCACATGACGCAGGTAAAGAAGATGACAAGCTTTACTGTGTGTATGTGGCCGTTGGTCAAAAACGCTCAACCGTTGCGCAATTTGTGAAAATTCTGGAAGAGCGCGGCGCGATGGAATATTCCATTGTTGTTGCTGCAACAGCTTCTGATCCTGCGCCTATGCAGTTCCTGGCACCATTTGCTGCGACTGCAATGGGTGAATATTTCCGCGATAACTCAATGCACGCTTTGATCGGTTATGATGACCTTTCAAAACAAGCTGTTGCTTATCGTCAGATGTCACTTCTTCTTCGTCGTCCTCCGGGTCGTGAAGCTTATCCAGGTGACGTTTTCTATCTACACTCTCGTCTACTTGAGCGTTCGGCGAAATTGAACGAAGACAATGGTCTTGGTTCTTTGACAGCGCTTCCAGTGATTGAAACACAAGGTAATGACGTGTCAGCGTTTATTCCTACTAACGTGATTTCGATTACAGATGGTCAGATCTTCCTAGAAACAGACTTGTTCTTCCAAGGTATTCGTCCTGCGGTGAACGTTGGTCTATCGGTTTCTCGTGTGGGTTCTGCGGCTCAGGTTAAAGCGATGAAGCAGGTTGCTGGTTCTATTAAAGGTGAATTGGCTCAGTACCGTGAAATGGCTGCGTTTGCGCAGTTTGGTTCTGACCTTGATGCTTCAACACAGCGTCTACTTAATCGTGGTGCTCGTTTGACAGAGCTTCTTAAACAGCCTCAGTTCTCTCCGCTTAAAACGGAAGAGCAAGTTGCAGTGATTTTTGCTGGTGTGAATGGCTATCTTGATGAGCTTGATGTTCGCCAGGTTGGCCCATTTGAGCAAGGTCTACTTGCTAACCTTCGTGCAGAGCATAAAGATTTGCTTGATACGATTGGCCAAAAGAAAGCGCTTGATGATGATCTTATAGCACAGTTGAAAGCAGCGCTTGATGCGTTTGCCAAGACTTTTGCTTAAAGATTACAGGGCTTAGAACGGAACACTTGACGGAAAGCAAATATGGCTAGTCTCAAGGAACTCAGAAATCGTATCGCATCGGTGAAAGCGACTCAGAAAATCACCAAGGCGATGCAAATGGTGGCTGCAGCCAAATTGCGTAAAGCGCAAATGGCTGCAGAAGCTGCTCGCCCATATTCAGAGCGTATGGCCAAGGTTATGGCTAATATTTCTGCAGGGATGGAAGGCAGTGAAAACGCACCCAAACTTATGGCTGGCACTGGTAGTGATCAAACTCACCTGCTTGTTGTAGCAACTGCAGAACGCGGTCTTTGTGGTGGCTTTAATTCATCCATTGCAAGGCTTGCGCGTGACAAGGCTCGCGAGCTTATGGCTGATGGCAAAACAGTAAAAATGCTTTGCGTTGGTAAAAAAGGCTATGATGCACTGAAGATGGAATTTAGCAACATTCTTTTGGATGTTGTGACATTTCGTGAAATCAAGAATGTTGGTTTTGACCAGGCTTCTCAAGTGTCTGAACAAGTGTTGTCGATGTTTGATGCTGGTGAATACGATGTTGCAACTCTTTTTTATTCAGAGTTCCAGTCAGTCATCAGCCAAATTCCAACAGCTCAGCAACTTATTCCTGCAACTGTTCCAGTTGTTGAAGAAGAAGGTGAAGCTGAAGACATTCACTACGAATATGAGCCTGGTGAAGAAGAAATTCTTGAAGATCTTCTACCACGCAATATCTCGGTTCAGGTTTTCCGTGCTATTTTGGAAAACGCTGCATCAGAGCAAGGTGCTCGTATGTCTGCAATGGATAACGCAACGCGTAATGCTGGTGAGATGATCGACAAATTGACGTTGAGCTTTAACCGTCAGCGTCAGGCACAAATTACAAAAGAACTTATTGAAATTATTTCGGGCGCAGAAGCGCTTTAAAGCTGGAGAGTAAACGATGGCAAAAGCAGCAGCTACAGCAGCAAAAAAGGCACCGGCTAAAAAAGCCGCTCCTAAGGCAGCAGCAAAGAAGGCGCCTGCTAAAAAAGCAGCGTCTAAAGGTGCAACAGGTAAAATCGCACAGGTTATTGGTGCGGTTGTTGACGTTCAGTTCGAAGGCGCTCTGCCTCCAATTTTGAACGCACTAGAAACAGATAACAACGGTAACCGTCTGGTTCTCGAAGTTGCTCAGCACCTTGGTGAAAACACAGTTCGCACAATCGCGATGGACTCATCTGAAGGTCTTGTGCGTGGTCAGCCAGTATCAGACACAGGTGAGCCGATCATGGTTCCTGTGGGTGAAGAAATGTTGGGCCGCATCATTAACGTGATTGGTGAGCCAGTGGATGAAGTTGGCCCGATTAAAGCCAAGACACGTCGTCCAATTCACGCCCCAGCGCCTGATTATGTTGACCAGTCAACAGAAGCTGAAATTCTTGTAACAGGCATCAAGGTTGTGGACCTTCTGGCACCTTACGCGAAGGGTGGTAAAATTGGCCTCTTCGGTGGTGCGGGTGTTGGTAAAACAGTTCTTATCATGGAATTGATCAACAACATTGCGAAAGCACACGGTGGTTACTCTGTGTTTGCTGGTGTTGGCGAGCGTACGCGTGAAGGGAATGACCTTTACTACGAAATGATCGAATCTAACGTGAACGTAAACCCTGCTGAAAATGGTGGCGACACAACAGGTTCAAAAGCAGCCCTCGTTTATGGTCAGATGAACGAGCCTCCAGGTGCGCGTGCTCGTGTTGCACTTTCTGGTCTAACAATCGCGGAAGACTTCCGTGACAAAGGTCAGGACGTGTTGTTCTTCGTGGATAACATCTTCCGCTTTACACAGGCTGGTTCAGAGGTGTCTGCGCTTCTTGGTCGTATTCCTTCTGCGGTGGGTTATCAGCCTACACTTGCAACTGACATGGGTCAGATGCAGGAACGCATTACAACGACAACAAAGGGTTCTATTACATCCGTGCAAGCGATTTACGTGCCTGCCGATGACTTGACTGACCCG
>CALHIB010000202.1 GCA_938030595.1 uncultured Rhizobiaceae group bacterium
TTTTGCTGAACATCGACCATCGTGCCACCAACGGAATCGTAATCCGGTGTAAAGCCAGATTCCAGATAATAGACGATATCTTCCTGCGACCAACTGCCAATGCCACTTTCATGGGGCGTGATATTAGGAATTCTACCAGGGCCTTCGGGTGCAGGCCCTCCAGATAGCCATTTTGTGGTATCCATGCCTCCGTACCCAAATACGCTTCTTGGTGTATGGCATTCGCCACAATGTCCCAAAACCTCGACAAGCTCCCTGCCCCGTTGCAAAATCGTATCCTTATTGCCTACTTTGAGAACAGGCTGAAAGTCTTGATACATCAACTTCCAAAGCCCGATACCTCTCGACACATTGAACGGAAAAGACAAATTATGAGGTTTGTTTTGTGTCGCGACAGGATCCAGCGTTTGCAGATATGTCCACAAATGTTTCACGTCTTGATAGCTCATGGCAGCATAAGACGTATATGGGAAAGCCGGATAATAGTGCGTACCTTCAGGGCTTGTGCCATGAAGCATTGCATTGGCGAAATCTTCAACCGACCAGTAGCCAATTCCGTTATTCTTGTCTGGTGAAATATTGGGAACGTTGAATGTACCCACTGGCGTGACAAGAGCGTGGTCGCCACCAAGCTTTAATTTATCATCGCCAGTTGCATCTTTAGCTGCGTGGCATGAGGCACAACCACCAGCCCAAAAAATCACTTCGCCCTTGGCAACATCACCTGGTTTGGCAATCCATTCCTTGACGCTATCGTTGATCGTTTCAGGTTTTGTAAGCCACAAGAAAGTAGCTCCGCCTAACAAGACGATTGATAATACAGGTTTTAACAACCGTCTCATGATTAGCTTTTAGTTCTTTTTCACACGGTAGGCTTTATGGCATGCGCCGCAGTTCTGGCCAACTTCACCGACCATGGCTCCCAATGCTTCAACGCTTGCTGGTGCAGCAGTTGTAACCTTTACCAATGATGCCTCAAAATCTGCAACTTTGGCTTCAAAGCCCGCGCGATCGGTAAAAATAGCTGGCGCCGCTTCTGTTTCGCCGCCTGTTTCCGTTCCATCTGGAAATAATGTTTCATAGCCTTCGGCAGCATCTTTCATCGCAACAAATGCGGCTAAAGCTGCTTCGCCATCAAAGTCAGTTTGACCCTTTGCCATTTTCCCAACAATGCCCATGGACTTACCAACAATTTTCATTTTGTCTTGTCGATCTTTTATTGCATCAGCGTTAGCAATCGAAACGCTGGCTGCAAAACCTGTTGCGGAAATTAATAAAGCAACTGACAAACGTTTAAGATGAGAAATCATGGCTATAACCTTTCGAATGAATTCTTATACCCTTTATCATATGCTACTGCGGCATTCTGTCTAGTAAACTGTTTGTAACAAAAAAGCCCCGTCAAAAATGACGAGGCTTATTTTATCAGATGTGCTGTAAACAACTAGCTTGTTGCACTTTCGTACATTTCAAGCACATAATCCCAGTTGATCATGCTATCGACAAACGCTTCCAGATACTTTGGACGCGCATTGCGATAATCAATATAATAAGAGTGCTCCCACACATCACAGCCCAGGATTGGCGCTGCTCCGTGAATAAGCGGGTTTTCACCATTAGGTGTTTTCATGATTTCAAGCTTGCCGTCTTTAACAGCAATCCAGCACCAGCCAGAACCAAACTGGGTAGCGCCAGCAGCCATGAAGTCTGCTTTGAACTTATCATAACCACCAAGGTCGCTATCAAAAGCTGATTGCAGCGCGCCAGGCAATTTGTTGCCGCCACCATCTTTTTTCATCCAGCTCCAGAAGTGGATGTGGTTGTAATGTTGCGCTGCATTATTAAATAGGCCTGCGTTCGTGCCGTGACTTTCGCGAACGATATCTTCAAGACTTTTACCAGACATGCCAGCTTCTTCAGCCAGTTTATTACCATTGTCGACATAAGCCTTGTGGTGTTTATCATGATGGTATTCTAGTGTTTCAGCAGACATATATGGGTCAAGCGCATCGTATGCATAGGGAAGATCAGGAAGTTCGAAAGCCATTTTATAACTCCAAAATTGGTTGGACTTTAATTATAATGTTTAATTAGGCCTTTCGTTCCAATTTGCCAATGGGTAGACTTCAGGAAAGTAGATTTATTTGGGAACTGTAAAATGTATAAAGCCTATGTTTTTGATGCCTATGGCACCTTATTTGATGTCCATTCTGCAGTATCCAGGCATTTTGAACTGGTGGGAGAAAACCCTGCGCGCGTTTCAGAGGTTTGGCGCAATAAACAGCTGGAATATACTTGGGTTCGAACAACCATGAACCAATATAAAGATTTTTGGGAGTTGACCTCGCAGGCTCTGGACTTTGCACTTGCGGCAACGCCGGGAAGTAATCTGGATTGTAAAAAGGTTTTGATGGATGCCTATCTATCCTTGGATTGTTATTCAGAAGTTCCTTCTGTTCTGAAAAAACTAAAAGAGGATGGCTACAAAACCGCCATACTTTCCAATGGTTCTCCCAAAATGCTGGCCTCTGCTGTTGAACATGCAGGATTGAGTGATTTATTGGATGACCAATTTTCGATTGATGATATTCAAATTTTCAAAGCTGACCCTGCAACCTATGGCATGGTAACCGATGCTTACGATATCCAACCTAATGAAATTGCGTTTCAATCCTCCAATCGATGGGATATTGCAGGTGCCACTGCGTATGGTTTTTCATGTCATTGGATAAACCGAACCAATCAACCTGACGAGTATGTTGATTTAAAACCTCAAAAAACAATCTCTGATTTAAATGGCTTGATTGCCTAATCCTGTATCTTGGATTTTGCGCTTGTGACAATTTTCTGTTTCTTCTGGTTTTCACGATGAATGGTATAAATCGACGCTGAGATAATAATCATTGCGCCAAACCACGTCCAAAAATCAGGAAAATTATTAAATAGCAACCATCCAAAAAACACAGCGTAAATCAAGCGCACATAATCAAGTGAAGCCATAACTGAGGCTTCGCCATATTTATAGGCGTTAATATTGAACATTTGTGCAACGTAAGAAATCACGCCCATGGCAACTAATAACGCCCATTCAAGCGGCGTTGGCCAGAGCCAAAACCACAGTCCTGGAATTGCAACCGCAAGGCCTACGCCCAAAGCCTGATAGGTTAGAATAGTCGTTGTTGATTCTGTTCGTGTTAAAATACGGATAACAACCATGACAGCACCTGCGCCTGCAGAACCGATTAATGCGTAAACACCATAGATCGTGAACCCATCAAAGCCTGGACGTAAAACAATTAAAACGCCAATAAATCCGATTATAACAGCGAACCAACGCCTGATGCCTATGACTTCGTTTAAGAAAAAGATTGCACAGATTGTCACAAAGAAACTTTTCGCAAATCCAATCGCCGTTGCATCCGCCAAGGGCATATTCACAACGGCCGTAAATCCAAAACCCATGGCAACCAATGCCAAAAAGATACGCAAGAGTTGCAATCCGATATTATTGGTTTGCAAGCTGCCAGGAAAGTTCTTCATAATTGTCGGCGCAACAATCAAAGCCATAACGGCTTGACGCAGTAGCAGTATTTGAAAAACATCGAGCCGTTCACCAACCAGTTTTATCAATGCCACCATTGTGCCAAAGCCTGCAGCAGCGAACATCAAGATGATGCCGCCCTTCACATTATTTGGAAGAACATGAAATCCTTTTTTTAGGCTTGCGATGCTCATTGATAAATCCGACTCATAATCCAAACTCTATCGGGCTAGCTTTAAAAAAGACACTGTTATAATCAAAATAGAATTGATGCTCGACTGAACTGTAATGAGCCCCTATATGATTAAATAAGAATATCATCTAATTACCTTTTCTGGAGGTCATATGAACGAAGTTACTCACGCAAAATTTGGTATGGGTGCATCTGCGCTTCGCAAGGAAGACAATGCTTTTATTACAGGCAAAGGTTGTTACACAGATGATAAAACAGATTCAGATATTTTGTATGGTTATGTACTTCGCTCGCCTGCCGCACATGCAAAGTTTAAGATAGAAGATATTTCAGAAGCACTCGCACATCCTGGTGTGCATGCTGTGCTTACGGCGGATGATATAGAAGACTTAAATCCACTTACGAATATTGTGCCTATCAAACAGCCAGATGGCAGTATGAATGCGACGAGAGACATCCCGATTCTTTGCAAGGATACAGTTCGTCATGTGGGAGATGCGATTTGTTTTATCGTTGCAGACAGCGTTGCGATTGCAAAAGATGCGGCAGAATTAATTGAACTTGATTTTGATATTCTGCCTGCCATTACCGATACAGAAAAAGCGCTTAATCAAGATGCAGTGCGCGTTTATGAAGACGGTGCAGAAAATCTGGCTTACGAACATTTTTTGGGAGACCGAGAAGCGACGGATGAGGCTTTTGCCAAGGCAGATCACATTACGGAAGTTAAGCTTATTAATAACAGGCTGATTTCCAATTACATGGAGACTCGTGCTGTTCAAGCTAAATGGGATGAAAAAAATAAGCGCTTTGACGTTACCGTTGGATCACAAGGTGTATTTGGTGTTCGTCGTGCTTTAGCTGCCTGCATGAACCTCGAGCCCGAGCAACTTCATGTAATGACGCCGGATGTGGGCGGTGGATTTGGCACCAAGGTTTTTGTTTATCGTGAATATCCACTTTGTTTAGTTGCTGCTAAAAAACTTGGCCGCCCTGTAAAATGGACAAGTGACAGAAGCGAGCATTTCGTCAGCGATGCCCATGGACGCGACAATGTAGTAACAGCGAAAATGGCAATGGATAAGGACGGTAAGTTCCTTGCAATTGATATCGACTTAATTGCCGCCATGGGCGCATATCTACATGCATACGGACCCTTTATTCCGTATCTTGGTATCACAATGACAACCGGCCTCTATGACATCCAAACCATGGCAGCAACAACGCGTGGCAGTTATACGCATACGGTTCCGACAGATGCCTATCGTGGCGCAGGCAGACCCGAAGCTGCCTATGTTCTGGAACGATTAGTTGACCAATGCGCACGTGAATTAAGCCTGACACCAGATGAAATACGTCGACGTAATCTGATCACACCAGATCAACTGCCCTACACCACGCCTACTGGTCGCATGTATGACACAGGCGAGTATGAAGAACACATGAAAGTCGCTATGCAAAATGCTGGTTGGGATGATTTTGAGGCCAGAAACACCCAGGCAAAATTGGATGGTAAAATTCGCGGAATTGGCATGTCTACGTACATCGAAGCATGTGCCTTTGCAGGTTCCGAACCAGCATTTGTTGATTTGAAAGAGGACGGCACGTTTGATCTGAGAATTGGCACTCAATCCAATGGGCAAGGCCATGCTACTGCCTATGCACAATTGGCAGCGGAAAAACTTGGCATTGATTATGAGAAAATCAATTTACGCCAAGGTGACACTGACGAGTTGGAAAATGGCGGTGGTACAGGTGGGTCTCGTTCCGTACCTTTGGGTGGCGTTTCAGTCGTTCGTGCCAGTGAACAGTTGGCCGAGAAGATCAAAAACATCGCTGCAGATGAATTGGAAGCTTCAAGTGCAGATATAGAACTCAACCAGGGCGAAGCCCGTATCGTTGGTACAGATAGAAGCATTTCCTTTTCTGATATTGCGAAAGCTGCAAAGGATGAAACTGATCTAACAGGTGAAGGCGAGTTTAAACAGGAAGAAGCGACTTATCCTAATGGCACTCACATTTGCGAAGTTGAAATCGATCCTGAAACCGGCATTACAGAAATTATCAAATACACCGTCGTGGATGATTTTGGTGTTACCGTGAACCCGATCCTGCTCGCAGGACAAGTTCATGGCGGTATTGTGCAAAGCATCGGACAGTGCATGAATGAAAATGTCGTCTATGATGAGGAAGGTCAACTTCTGACAGCATCCTTCATGGACTACGGCATACCGCGAGCAGATAACGTTCCAGGATTTGATTTTTCAACGCGCAATGTACCATCAACCACCAACGCACTTGGCATTAAAGGCGCTGGCGAAGCGGGAACAATTGGCGCAACACCTGCAGTCATGAATGCTATTGTTGATGCAATATATCGCGAATATCAGATTGACCATATTGATATGCCAGTTACACCCGCAAAGCTTTGGGCAGCCATTCACGCAGCTGACTAACGCTTGATTTGTCTGCAATATCTGTCTAATAAAACAATAACTCATGGAAGTGCCAGCTTGATGCTGGCTGAGACTCGGTCAAGGTTATTATTCTAACCACAGTCCCTGAATTCTTTGAACCTGATCTGGATTGTGCCAGCGTAGGGAATGGGTGATTGATCATAATCCCCCAGCATTATTTATATGGAGTGTTCTTTGGAAAAAGACGCATTGACTAATTTGTTGGATGAAGCGATTGAGGCAATTGATGTCTTACGTCGTGATGGCGCTCGTATTCATTCCATCACCAATACAGTTGCACAAAATTTTACTGCTAATGTTTTGCTTGCCTGCAATACCAAACCTTCAATGACAGCAAACCCTGATGAAGTTGAAGATTTTACTTCACGCGCTAATGCTCTGCACATCAACTTAGGCACACTTGATGCCAATCGTATTCAGGCAATTGAAAAATCCATTACGGTTGCCAATCAGCGCTCAATCCCGGTTTTATTGGATCCTGTTATGGCGCATGTCTCTCCTTTGCGAGCAGAATTTGCTGGAGAGATCATGGATAGAACTTCCATCATCAGGGGCAATATTCACGAGATTAAAACGCTTGGTATTGAAACAGAACCACGCTCCTGCATTGTTATGACAGGTGAGAGCGATCGGGTTTTGCATAAGGATATTTCTTTTACTGTAAACAATGGCCATCCAATTATGGCCAAAGTCATTGCTACTGGCTGCGCATTAGGTGCATTAATTACTGCACTGTCTTCAAAAACAGATTGTCCAGCTTGCGCGAGCGCCGCCGGTCTGATCTGGTTTGGTGTTGCGGGCGAAATAGCTGCCTCAAAAACCCAATCACCAGGCAGTTTTGCTCCTTACTTCATTGACGCGCTTTATGAAACTTCGATAGATACTTTGAGACAACAAGCGAGACTGGCATGAACAAGGTAGATGTTAGTCTTTACGGGATTGT
Source organism: uncultured Rhizobiaceae group bacterium (assembly GCA_938030595.1). Taxonomy (GTDB): domain Bacteria; phylum Pseudomonadota; class Alphaproteobacteria; order Rhizobiales; family Rhizobiaceae; genus JAALLB01. The sequence continues at coordinate 7,155 of CALHIB010000202.1, forward strand.
TGACCCCAATCGCAGCAAAGGACGTTCCTTGGCTGAACTTGCGAAAACATCTGCTGAAAATGGCGCGACGCTCATCCAATACCGTGACAAGCAAAATGACATTCGCGCAATGATAGAAAATGCCAAACAGATGAAACAATCGCTTGCGGGAACTGGTGTTCCTTTTATCGTTAACGACCGCGTTGATATTGCGCTTGCCAGCGGTGCAGATGGTGTTCATCTCGGGCAAGAGGATATGACAGCTGAAGATGCTCGTCAGCTTTTGGGTGGCAAGGCCATCATTGGTCTTTCCATCAAAACTATTGAGCAAGCAGAAAATGCACCTATTCAATTTCTTGACTATGCCTTCGTGGGCGGGGTCTTCGATACGCAATCCAAGGATAATAAAAAATCCATTGGTATTAGCGGCTGGATGGAAATTTCAAACATCTTGAAATCGCGCGCACCAAAAATGCCTGTTGGAGCAATTGCAGGTATTGATGAAACTAATATTGGTTCATTATTTAATGCAGGCTGCGATGGCGTTGCCATGATATCGGCACTTTACATGGCTGATGATGTTGCTTTGGCAACCAAAAAACTGGCCGATATAATCCATGAGGTAAGAGCATGAAGAAAATACCCATTGCCTTAACAATAGCAGGTTCAGATTCTGGCGGGGGTGCTGGTATTCAGGCAGATCTGAAATCCTTTTCTGCAAACCGCGTTTATGGAGCAAGTGTCATAACAGCACTTACTGCACAAAACACATTAGGCGTTACAGGCGTTCATGATGTTCCAGCAGATTTTATCTCGACACAAATGGATTCTGTTTTCTCAGATTTGAAAATTGATGCCGTCAAAATTGGAATGTTATCTCAAGTGTCGGTCATTGAAGCTGTTGCTAACGGTCTCGCAAAACATAACGCAAAGAACATTGTTTTTGATCCAGTCATGGTGACAACAAGCGGCGACCCGCTTCTTGCTGAGGATGCGGTAGGTGCGATCAAATCCATTCTTATGCCAATGGCAGATTTGCTGACACCTAACTTGCATGAAAGTGCGAAACTCACTAGGCAACCGCTTGCTAAAACAAATGATGAAATGATCACACAGGCAAACATGCTCTTGGATGAGGGTGCCAAAGCTGTTCTGATTAAAGGTGGTCATAGTGAAGATGAGACATGCTCTGATTTACTAAAGACATCAGACGAAGAGGTATGGATTTCAGCTAAACGCATCGATACGCAAAATACGCATGGTACGGGTTGTTCTTTATCATCTGCAATTGCTGCGAACCTTGCGCATGGCATGACGTTGCACGCAGCTTTGGAAAAATCCAAAGAATGGCTGACGGGCGCAATCGCATCTTCTGATCAACTTAGTGTAGGTTCAGGCTCTGGTCCTGTTCACCACTTTCACAACCTTTGGGGCAAATAAATTGACTGATAGAAACAATACCACACGTCGTGGCGCTCTAGGATTGCTTGCTGGCTCTGCCACACTGCCCGCACTTGCGACACCAGCACTTTCGCAATTCTCTACAGAATGGCGCATGGTAACATCCTGGCCCAAGAACCTGCCTGGCCCTGGCATTACGGCACAAAGGCTGGCAGATAGAATTACGTCTCTTTCTGATGGTCGTTTAAAGATCAAACTTTATGCTGCTGGTGAAATTGTTCCAGGACTTGGTACTTTTGATGCTGTTGCCAATGGCGTCGCACAAATGGCGCATACTGCCCCGCTATTCTGGGCAGGCAAGTTTTCTGCGGCACCTATTTTTACAGCAGCACCTTTTGGCCTCACGCCGATTGAACATATAACATGGATAAACCATGGTGGTGGTCAAGCACTTTGGGATACACTTTATGAACCAGCAGGCATTAAGCCTTTTATGGCTGGCAATACAGGTTACCAAATGGGTGGCTGGTATAAAAAGCCACTCGAAAATCTTACAGATTTAAAAGGCTTAAAAATTCGTATGCCTGGTTTTGGTGGTGCAGTCCTTACAAAATTGGGTGCACTCCCAGTTGGTCTTCCACCTTCTGAAATCTTTACAAGTCTAAAGACAGGTGTGATTGATGCAACTGAATTTCTTGGCCCCTTTAGTGATGCAGCAATGGGCTTTCATAAGGCAGCAAAATATTATTATTCACCCGGTTTTCACGAGCCAAATGGCACAGGGGAAGCATTAGTTTCCAAGTCAGCTTTTGAGGCCTTGCCTAATGACCTACAACAAATAGTAGAAACAGCTTGTGCGGCAGAGAACGTTTTTTCTCTAAGTGAGTCAGAATGGAATAATGCAGCAAGTCTTAAAAATCTTGTAGAAAATGAAGGCGTCGAATTAAAAGAATATCCGCAAGATATTTTGAATGCTGCAAAAAATGCAACCATTGAAGTCATGCAAGAGCTATCTGAAAAAGATGCACTTACTGCCGAAATCGTGTCCAGCTATCAAAATGCAGCCAAGCATTTGGATCCATGGTCAAAGATTTCTATCAAAGCATTTTTATCAGCTCGCGGCTAATTATTCTACGGGTTTAACCTCTTCATCGTCAGACATATAAGTCTCAGCATCCGAGCGGGGATCAAGTGCGTAACTTTCAGCAGTTGGCGCCATCGTTGCAACAGGTGTAACCTGATAATCCATGGTTTGATCATCATCTGGTGCGACACGTTTGGTAATACGATAGGTCATATGTATTGCAAGCAATAGATGCGAAGCACCAATAATCTGAAACAATGCTCCCGTGCCTAGAATTTCCATTGCAGGGCCTGTTACTAACGGGCCTATCATATTTCCAATACCATAGAGAATAAGAAGGCTTGATGAAATTTTAACAAAATCTTCTGGCGCGGCGTGGTCGTTAGCATGGGCATTTACCAATCCATATAGTGGATATACAAACCCGCCCAACAGGACCATTAATGCGAAAAATGTAAATTGTGGATTTGCACCATTAACCGAATAACCTGAAATCATAAAGCCAACGACGGTACCCGCTAGGCTCAAACCAACCATTACATATCGACGGTCAATCTTGTCTGAAAGTTTGCCAAGGGGATATTGAAAGATAAGAGCACCTAACATGACCAATACGATCATATTTGCAATATTGGCACTCGACATGCCTTGCTCTACACCAAAAACAGGTGCAAAACTTTGAAAAGAACCAGAAAGAATTCCTGCAATAATTGATCCGATAAAAGCAGCAGGCGAGTTTTTATACATCCCTTTCAAATCTACTTTGACTTGCGTCAAGGGAGCCGGTGATTGCGCTTTAGAAAGTGCGGTTGGCAACACTGCAAGGCTATATAAAATTGCGCCTAACATGAAGAGGGTTTCTTTTGATGGGTTGGCAATCACAAGCATATATTGCCCTGACATAAAAGCACCTTGAGATACGATCATATAGACTGAAAACATGGACCCACGGTTTTCATCTGATACGCGCTCGTTTAACCAGCTTTCAATAATCATATATGAACCTGAAAAACAAAACCCTGCTAAAGCTCTCAACAGTATCCATGTATAGGCTTCGATGATCATTCCATTTAGAAGCACGACGGTTGCTAAAATTGCAGCTAACGCGCTGAATGTTCTTACGTGTCCAACGCGGCGCACAAGATGTGGCACAATCACGCAACCGATTGTAAAACCCAATGCCCAACCCGTGCCTATCAAGCCAATTTGGGATGCACTAAAACCTTCAAGCTGCCCTCGAACAGGTAAAAGAACAGACTGCATACCGCCGCCAGCAAGCAAAAAGAATGTGCTGACGAAGAGTGCAGTTACCGGTAATATTTGACGGATCATGGGCTAATTCCAAAATAAGAGGTTACAAAAACTCTTCCCAATCCCGCTTTGTCAGCAATTAGTCTGTTTTGCAATCTCTTTTTTTGAAATTAGAAACCTTTTTTAAGGCTACCCAAAATACCTCGCACCAAGGCGCGACCAAGCGAACTTGCAATCGTGCGGGTGACTGACTTTACTGCTGCTTCTGTTACGCTTTGGCGTCCACTACGTCCGCGCTTTCTTCTACTCTTGGATTTAGAACGAGAGCGTTTGGTTGGTCGGTCATCACGGTCAAAGTCTGGCAACTGGAAACCGGATCGGCTTTTGGTCCGCTTACCGTTATCACGCTCGTCATCTTCCTGCTCGCGCTGTTCTGCTTCACGCTTGGCAGCTTCTTCGGCAGCTTTCTTTAACATTTCATAGGCAGATTCACGATCCACTGTTTTGTCGTATTGGCCAGCAACAGGACTCATCTTGATAATTTCAGCGCGCTCTTTTTCCGTTAATGGCCCAAGACGCGATGCAGGTGGGCGCACCAGAGTCCGCTCTACCATTGAAGGAACACCTTTCTTCATGAGCGTAGACACCAATGCTTCACCGACACCAAGATTTGTAATCACGTCCTTGGCGACAAATGCAGGGTTTGGTCTAAATGTATCCGCAGCGACACGCACAGCCTTTTGCTCTTTTGGTGTAAAGGCACGGAGCGCATGCTGAACGCGGTTACCAAGCTGGGATAAAACGCCATCAGGTATATCAACCGGATTTTGCGTCACAAAATAAACGCCGACACCTTTTGAACGAATAAGCTTGACCATCTGCTCAACTTTTTCGATCAGAATTTTTGGCGCTTCATCAAACATCAAATGCGCTTCGTCGAAGAAGAAAACGAGTTTTGGTTTATCCATGTCACCGACTTCAGGCAGTTCTTCAAAGAGTTCTGACAACAACCACAAAAGGAAAGTCGAATATAAACGTGGTGAGCGCATCAACTCATCTGCTGCCAGAATGCTAATTGCACCTCTACCGTCGCGCGTGGTGCGCATCAGGTCTGATATCTTCAAGGCAGGCTCTGCAAAAAACCCCTCACCCCCTTGTTGTTCCAGTACCAGTAGCTGACGTTGTATCGCGCCAATCGATGGTTTGGACACATAGCCATAGGCGGTTGTTAATTCTGATGAGCGTTCACCCATGGATAACAATAGCGCTCTTAAATCCTTGAGATCCAACAGCAACATGCCTTCATCATCAGCCAGTTTAAAAGCAATGTTGAGCACGCCTTCTTGGGTATCATTCAAATCCAAAAGCCTTGCCAATAACAAAGGCCCCATTTCAGAAAGTGTCGTTCTAACCTGATGGCCTTGCTTACCAAACAAATCCCAAAAAATAACTGGAAATTCCTGGAACTGGTAATCATCCAAACCGATATCTTCAGCACGTTTTAACAAAAAGTCCTTGGCTTCACCCTTGGCAGCAAGGCCTGATAAATCGCCTTTCACATCGGCACAAAAAACTGGCACACCAGCATTTGAGAAGCCTTCGGTTAATATCTGCAAGGAAACGGTCTTACCCGTACCCGTAGCACCTGTTATGAGGCCATGCCGGTTTGCAAGTTTTAGATTTAAATACTCACCTTTATTGAGGCTATCATCAGGATTGCGGCTCGTACCAACGTAAAGTGCACCATCTTTAATCATCATCTGCTCCCTTGGCCTGTTTCAGGCGAATTTCATTCCTCATACATATTTATTATTTTCTGCAATCGCAAAGGAAGAATGCAATAAAATGGCACGTTTCCTGCATAATTTATGGGAGAGGCTTATAAAATGACATTAAATCGTAGAAATTTCCTATCAGGTACTGGCGCAAGTATTATTGCATTGTCTTCTTCATCTGTTGCTGCACGCGCAATTGGCGGCGGCATCAATGCAAATTCTGAAGGTTTGCGTGCAGGGTCAACAAGCGATCAAGGTAAGCGTCTGCAACAAATTATCGACAAAGCATCCAAGACTAATCAGGCCGTTTTAATTGAACCTGGTCGATATAAAATCTCCAATCTTACGTTGCCCAAAAATACAAGGCTTTATGGTACAAACGGCGCAAGTATTTTAGAATACGCTGGTGGTGAACATTTCATCTATGGGGAGAACGCTGACCATATTGAGCTTGATGGCCTAAAATTAGATGGCGGTCTTTTACCTGTCAAAGACTATGCTGAAGCAAATCTTGGGATTGTGAATACCAAACACCTGAGCATCCAAAATTGCCAAATAACCAACGCCTCCAAATCAGGCATAGAAACCTCAAAATCTGCAGGACGTATTTCAAAAAACAAAATTGATACCGCAGTTGGAACTGCAGGAATTGTTGGCCAATCAAACACTGGTATGATGATTTCCGACAACGTTGTTTCAGAATGTGCCAATGCTGGCATACTAGTTTATCGCCGCGATGTAGGCGAAGACAATACGATCATTACCAACAACCGCGTTAAATTTATCTCCGCAGTTAAAGGTGGCACTGGGCAATATGGCAATGGTATTAACACCTGGCAGGCCGATGGTGTTATGATCTCCAACAATCATGTTTCTGACTGTGCTTATTCAACCGTGCGTTCTAATTCTTGCAGCAATATTCAAATCACAAACAATACGTGTTTGCGTGCAGGAGAAACTTCGATTTATTCAGAGTTTGCTTTTCAAGGTGCCTTGATATCTGGTAACATCGTTGATGGCGGCGCGCGTGGTATTTCAATTGCAAATCTTGATCAAGGCGGACGCCTTACTGTGTGTTCTAACAATTTGGTTCGCAACATTCATGAAAATGCACCTTATCGTGATGAGCAGCATGTCTTTGGCACAGGCATTTTGGCTGAGGCTGACATTGCTATTACAGGTAATGTCATTGAACGTACTTCTCGCTTTGGAATGTTATTGGGTTGGGGAGAATATCTACGCAATGTGACTGCTAGTGGTAATATCATACGTGACACGAAAACAGGTTTCTATGTCAGTGTTGTTGAAGGAACTGGCCAAGTATCAATTACAAATAATATTATTGCAAAAGCTTCGCGTGGCGTTGTTGGTTATCGCTGGCAAGAAGCCGTTACTGGTGACATGATTAAAGAAGGCACACGCAAATACCCCAATCTATCGGTTGCGGGTAATCGGCTTTCGTAAGTTTTATTTATTGATTAAGCAACAGCTCTAGCTAATGCGCATTGTGACCAAAGATCAGACAGTGCACTAACAAGATTTTCAATGTCTTCATCCGTGTGCAAAGGAGATGGCGTAATACGCAGTCTTTCAGTACCTTTGGGAACAGTTGGATAATTAATCGGCTGCACGTAGATGCCATGATTGTTGAGCAAGAGATCAGAAATCCATTTGCACTTTATAGGATCTTTCACCATCACCGGAATAATATGCCCTGGATTTGGCGTATGAGGAATGCCTTCTGCATCTAATCTTGCGCGAACCTTTTGAACACGTTCTTTATGACGTGCACGCTCAATCTGACTTTGCTTTAAATGCTGAATGCTCGCCAAGGCTCCAGCCGCCAAAGCTGGTGGCAATGCGGTTGTGAAGATAAATCCCGATGCGAAGCTTCTAACAAAATCGACCAGCTCAGCCGAGGCCGTAATGTAGCCCCCCATGACGCCAAAGGCTTTTCCAAGCGTGCCTTCAATAACCGTTAAACGATGCGCAATGCCTTCTTGTTCAGCCACGCCTCCACCGCGATTACCATACATGCCAACCGCATGCACTTCATCGATGTATGTCATCGCACCATGCTTGTCTGCCACATCGCAAATAGCTTCAATCGGGGCGATATCACCATCCATTGAATAGATGGATTCAAAGGCTACAATCTTTGGAACTTCAGGGCCATATTCCGAAAGAATGCGATCCAGATCTTCAACGTCATTGTGCTTCCAAATACGCTTTTCAGCTTTTGAATGGCGAATGCCTTCAATCATGGAAGCATGATTATTTGCGTCTGAGAAAATAACACACCCAGGAATTTGAGCGCCAAGTGTACCGAGCGATGCCCAGTTGGAATTATAACCTGAAGTAAAGAGTAACGCCGCTTCCTTGCCATGCAAATCTGCCAGTTCTTCTTCAAGTCTAACGTGAAAATGATTTGTACCAGAAATATTGCGCGTACCACCTGCACCCGCGCCGCAGTTTTCAACCGCATTAGTCATGGCTGATAAAACGGATGGATGTTGCCCCATTCCCAGATAATCATTTGAGCACCATACGGTCACCTCCTGCGTCTCACCATCAACATATCGCGTAGCTTTTGGAAAGCTTCCTGCATGGCGTTCAAGGTCAGCAAAGACACGGTAACGGCCTTCGTCTTTTAGTTCGTTCAGACGCGATTGGAAAAATGATTGAAAGTCCATGGTGCAACTCAAAATTTATTTTTAAACTTCATACAGCTTTTTTAGACAGGTAGCGACTCTTTTAGGCTTAGCCAACCGTCTTTTCGTCGCACTTTTAGTAACAAAGTCTTGAATTTAGTTCCTTGATCTTAATCAAGTTTTGGTCGACCTGTTGCAGTCATGTGAATAATTGCTTCTACAAAATGCCTAGAACCATCGATTGTTGGGGCATTTATGACAGTGCTTGTTTCAAATACAGGTGACTGGGCACCTGCTTCATCAGCCATTTTGGCAAGTTCGATTTCCATATCTGATGTAACTTTTTCAAGGACGGCTTTTTCGTCAACCATATTGGTTAACTTGCCACCCGACATAAACTGAAATGAACTTCCACCATCTGAGCTGGTAATAGTCACTGTTTGTTGGACACGAACCTCACCCGCAACTGCACCGATCGCATTAGCAACATCTGCATGCTCAGGTACATGGCACTCAGATGATAATCTTTCACCAATTTGTGGATAGTAAACCTTTGCCGACGCGCCAAGTCCAACTAAAGCACGATCAAGTTTGAGAGAGAAGTTTACTAAACCTGATTGCTTTTCAAGCGAACGCGCTATTAACTCTTTTGCGCCTTCTCCTAGTTTGATGCCATCTTCAGCCATACATGTCTGCAAAATAACATCGCAACTTTGCGCAGTTAGTTGCTCTTTGATATTCATGCATAATTCATCACCCTCACCCGCAATAGGTTGTGCAAAGCGGTCTCTTACTCGACACAAAATACTTGCCGCAAGTCCTGCCGCTTCCGCATTCCAATTATTTTGAAGTCCTAAAACATGCATTGCATCTGAAGGTGTAAAGCCTGATACTTGTACCATTCCACGAGAGACCAATTTTGTAAGCGTGCCCCCTTCAGAGGCTCCCTTTAAAATTTCGTCCAGCGGTTTTGGAACATCCACCAGTTTTTCATATAATCTAAGCTCGGTTGCCTTTAACCCACCAATTCGTTTTTCTGAACCAGCGATGCGATAAGCAAATTTGGCACAAAGATGGTTTGGGTATTCCATCTGTCCTTGCCGTTTAAGAGAAGCAATTACGGCCTCTTCATGGTCTATGGCAAGCAGGCTAACCGGTATTTGTCTTCTTGGCCCAAGCTTTATTTTAGTTTTTGTTGTATCATCTACTTCCACAACTGAATCGCCACCTAGCCCAAACGTATGCATGGCAACGGCCTCAACCATGGTTGTAAATCCGCCCACACTTGCGCCCTGTGGTTCAATTCTTGGCCAGCCTTTCTCCAAAATAGCAACATCGGTAGTTGTGCCACCAATATCAGAGATAATTGCATCCTTTGTACCCAGTAAAAACTTTGCCCCCACAAGACTAGCTGCAGGACCAGAGAGGATGGTTTCAATCGGACGCTTTAACGCAAAATCTGCATCAACCAAAGCACCATCGCCGCGCACGACCATAAGCGGTGATTTAATCCCTATTTTTTCCAAATGAGAACGGCAAGCTAAAATCAAGTCCTGAATGACGGGAATCAATCTGGCATTTAATACTGTTGTTAACGCACGCTTGGGGCCACCCAGTTTTGAGGAAAGCTCATGGCTACAAGTCGTTGCCAGTCCGGTTTTTTCAATTAAATAATCACGCACTGCCAATTCATGCGATGCGTTGCGAACAGCAAAATAGCCGGCAATTGCAAAGCCGGAAATATTATTGCCATGCTCAGTTATAAAAGCGTCCAGACCAGACATATCAAGCGGGCGTTCATTGCCGCTTACATCGTGACCACCAGGAATAAAAATTACCGGATCGCCTGCCAGCGCTTCTTTGAGACCGGACTTTTCCATGTCTTGTTCATCAAAGCCAATCATCACAAGACCAATGCTGCCACCCTTCCCCTCAACAAGCGCATTCGTGGCCAGTGTTGTAGAAATGGAGGTTAAAGCAATCTTTGAAGCGTCGCCAGTAAATTGATCCAATACAGCATCAACCGCGCCAGAGATACCAATGGATAAATCATGTTTGGTGGTGAGCGATTTTGCCTTAGCCAGCACGCCTGCTGCATCAGTGAACAGAACAGCATCTGTATAGGTGCCACCTGTATCTATACCTAGTAGGATTTTGTCTTCAGCCATTAAAACCACTCAGAATTGACGATGAATATTCTTTTCATCATCAATCCTTTAAAGCCAAGTTCTGAATACGACAAACCGTTTCTTAGCCACTATTTCTCAAGCCAGCAGAAATACCATTGATCGTAAGCTGCAGGCCACGCAAGATTTTTTCATCTTGCTGATCTTCTGGCTCAGAACGATATTTGCGCATCAGCTCAACTTGCAAATGATTGATCGGGTCTAAGTATGGGAAACGGTTTTGAATAGAACGCTCCAACAATGGATTGGATTGCAACAGACGTGTCTGACCCGTGATTGTAAAAAGCATATCGATTGTAAGTTGCCACTCATCGCGAATTTTGCGGAAAATTCTACAGCCTAATTCCTTATCAGGAACCAAATCAGCATAACGCTCTGCAATGCTCATATTGGTTTTTGACAATACCATGTCCATATTGGAAAGTTGTGCTTGAAAGAACTGCCAGTCCTTAAACATGGCTTGCAATTTTGGTAGTCCATCATTGCCATGTTCTTCAATATAAGTTTTCACCGCAGTGCCAAATCCATACCATCCGGGCACCATCAAGCGGCATTGCGACCAGCTAAATACCCAAGGAATTGCACGCAGGTCTTCAACAGCTCGCGTTTTCTTTCGAGATGCAGGACGAGACCCAATATTTAGGCCTGCAATCTCATTGATAACCGTTGCATTCCAAAAATATTCAACGAACTCCGCATCATCATAAACCAGATCGCGATACTTGTTGAAAGCCGCAAGCGAAATTTCATCCATTGCGCCAAGATAGCTATCTTCTGGTTCAGGGCGGGCATCTTGCAGAAGAGAAGCTTCAAGCGTAGCAGCAGCCAAAATCTCAAGGTTACGACGACCCAACTCAGGGTTAGTATATTTACTTGAAATAATCTCCCCCTGCTCAGTCAAGCGCAATTGGCCGTTCACTGCTCCATTTGGTTGCGCAAGAATTGCGTCATAGCTAGGACCGCCGCCACGACCGACAGTACCACCACGACCATGGAACAAGCGTAATTTTACTCCGTGTTTTTTGAAAAGCTCAATCAGCTTGATTTCGGCCTTATAGAGTTCCCAACTAGACGTGATAAAACCACCATCTTTGTTACTGTCAGAGTAACCAAGCATGATCTCCTGCACGCCACCCATGCTATCAACCAGCTTGCGATATTGTGGAATGGTCAAAAGCCTATCCATGATTTCAGAGCAGGCCTGTAAATCTCCGATGGTTTCAAACAATGGAATTAGGTGCATGGTAGTTTCACCCTCAGGAGAAACCAGACTTGCCTGTTTTAAAATTACTGCAAGCTCCAATAAATCAGAGGCACTTTGAGCATTCGAAATAATGGAATTTCTGATTGCACCATTGCCATAACGCGCCTTTAGCTTCGCAGCCATTTTGAAAATGCCAAGTTCTTTTTCCGCTTCTTCTGAATAGGTCATATCACGACGCAGCAGTGGACGATGATTTTCCAGTTCCGCGACCAGAAGTTCAATGCGACCTTCTTCATCAAGCTCAGCATAATTTAAATCCGGCATGACACCTTCAAAAAGTTCACCTGCAAGGCGTTCATGTACATCTGAATTCTGTCGCATATCAAGACTTGCCAGGTAAAACCCGAACACATCCAGCGCACGCCTTAGATGACGCAAGCGACCGCGTGTTAAAAACTCGGAGCTGTTTTCTATGAGAGAATCTCTAATGATGTCCAAATCAGCAATAACTTCAACATTACTTTTATATGGTTCAGCTTTAGCCAATGGCGCGCGTGTAGATTTGGTTTTATCAATTTTCCTAAGCGTTGCTGCAAGGCGGTTATAGATCCCGACAATTGCGCGGCGATAAAGCTCAGTATCGCGGTG
>CALHIB010000203.1 GCA_938030595.1 uncultured Rhizobiaceae group bacterium
TAAAAATCAGACATAAGAATTCCGCTTTTGCTTGAGTGTAATTTTAAAAAATTATCTAACAGGTTTTAAGCAGGAATATCAAATGGAAGCTTTGACACAGTTGCAGATAAATCACCACCTTCTGTATCTGTCTGAATGGTCACTTTTGAACCTGGTTCACTAAAGGCAGTTTCAACCAGACCAACACCAATGTTGGATTGAACACGTGGAGACCAAGCAGAGGCAGAAACAAACCCGATATGGCTTTCACCATTTTTAACTGGCCATTTGTGCTGATTACCGGCTGCCAAGGCCTCACCTTCAATTTTATAGCCAACAAACTGACGCTTAATGCCATCCGCATGGATTTTCTTAAGCGCTTCCTTGCCAATAAAATCATCCTCACGGCCAAGCGATACAAACTTGCCAAGACCAACCTCATAAGGGTTTGTAAAATCATCCGTGTCTGCACCATAAGATACCAAACCACTTTCAAGGCGTTCGATGTAGTTTGGCGTACCAGGCCCAATACCATAAGGCTGACCTGCTTCCTTGACGATATCCCAAAGTTCGCCACCACGCTGTCCATCCATAAGGTAAAGCTCGTAGCCACCCTGCTTTGACCAGCCAGAACGGGCAACATGAAGAGGAATGCCTTGAAGCCTTGCTTCACGATGTCCGAAATATTTCAAATCGCGAACCCAGTCGCCGAACAAGTCACTAACAACCTCAACGGCTTTCGGCCCTTGAATCGCCAGAGGAGAAACATCAGGTTCGTGGATAGAAACATCAAACCCACGTTCGGCAGCAATCGCCCTTGAGAAAAGTAATACATCGCTGTCTGCAATTGATAGCCAGTACTCATCTTCTGCAATCGGTAAAAGTACCGGGTCATTAATCAAGGTACCACGATGGTCACAAAGTGGAACATAACGCCCCTGCCCAATATTAAGCGCACCCAAATCACGTGTAGTTAGATATCTTGCAAGCTTCTCGGCATCTGGCCCCTTAAGAGACACCTGACGCTCAACCGCAACATCCCACATGGCCACGCCGTTGATAAGGCGGTCGTACTCAGCAAGCGGATCACCATAACCCGTCGGCATATACATGTGGTTATAGACGGAAAACGACGTAACGCCGTCTTCAATGGTTTTATCAAAATATGGGGATTTGCGCACACGGGCGCCAATTGCAATACCTAAGCTCATAGCGATAACCTTAAACTCAAAGTTGTTTCGAACTTACATAATCAGATGAATTTTATTTTAAACGTCAAATTGCGCTATCAAGGTCGCTTTCCAGCCATTGGAAATAACAAAATAAAAAAATCACAACGAATAAATTAAATAAAAATATGCTGTATTTCATAAATATTGTTTACATAATTAAGTATTTATTCAAATATATCATTGTATTTGTTTTGAGGGGGAATGCTCCTTCAAGTGCGATTGACTTGTGCCCCAGCCTATATGCAAGTCAATCGCACATTATCTTATATATTCAAGCGACCTTCACTTACGATTACTGCATTCCCTGAAATTGTAGCACTTTTAAGCTCACCTTTTTCTACAATCATCCCAAGCGTAATGCGTGACGGCCTTCCCATCTCAATGCCTTGATCGATGATGAATGTATGATTTCCGTCTTCTGGTTTATCACAAGCCATAATTTGCCCCGCAAAACCGGCGACTGCACTGCCTGTTGCGGGATCTTCCGGAATACCCATTGCAGGTGCAAACATACGCATCTGATAATCTGCATCTGGAGCTAACGTCTCTTTGGTATAAACCACGATCTCATCTTCCAAACCTCGTGGCACATTGTGTTGGGTCAACAACGGTGCATTCAACTTTATAGATTGAAGAGCCTTCAAACTCGCAAGAGGTAACATCGGAAATGGAACGCCAGCATTGCATGGCGCATATGAATGGCCTTCAATGCCAATATCACTACTTTCAAGACCAAGCGTTTCTGCCATCAGCGCCAAATCCAATTCAGCTTCAGTCCTGACCGGTAGTTTGGGAATAGAGAAAGTAGCTGATTTTCCTGAAACTGAACACGGCACAAGCCCGACATTTTCTTCCAAAACAAGTTCAGTATTCGCGCCTAAGCCATCCAAATGACTCAATAAAACAGCAGTACCGACTGTCGGGTGACCTGCAAATGGTAGTTCACGCCCAGGAGTAAAGATACGAATTTTCGCGCGATTATTTTTGTCTTCCGGTGGCATTACAAAAACAGTTTCGGATAAGTTAAACTCACCTGCAATGCGCTGCATCATGACATCATCAAGACCATCGCTATCCAGCACTACAGCCAACGGATTGCCAGACAAAGCCTTGTCTGTAAAAACATCCAGCGTGAAATAGTGACGAGACATAAATTTTCCTTTCGCGAGGCCAGGTTACACAAGTTTTTTGTCAACGGTTCTGGCAATCACTTTCTTAACGCTCAAACCTTGTATGATAACCGAGAACAGAACTACCGCAAAAGTTGCAGTCAATAACAATGGTTTGCTCTCATTGTCTGGCAGAGACAAGACCAAGGCAACGGAAATACCACCTCTCAAACCACCCCAAGTTAGAACTGGAATAGCACCACTCGTAAATGATCTGAACCTTGAAAGCGCAAGTATGGGTATGGAGACTGCCGCCAACCTAGCTGAAAGAACAAGCGGTATCGTTAGCACGATCAACCACCCAAAGGATGGGTCAATTGCAACAATCAGCACCTCCAAACCGATCAGAAGGAACAGAACCGAATTTAGAATTTCATCAATCAAATGCCAAAACGAAAATAAATGCTCAGCAGTTTTTTCACTCATACCCACGACCTTGCCTCGATTACCCAGCAGAAGGCCTGTGACAACAACAGCTATCGGCCCTGAAAGGTGAAGTCTAAGCGCGATGGCATAAGTCGCAGCAACAATTCCGAGCGAAATCAATATTTCCAAAGTATATTCATCCATGGAAGCCATGGCACGATAAGCGATCCAACCCGTAACGAGACCTAAAACAGCACCGCCAATCGCCTCAACCACAAATAATTCTGCAACATGAGCAAAATCAACAGAACCGTCGCCGCCGCTGGCTGCAATGGCAACAATGATTGTAAAGACAACAACCCCAACGCCATCGTTAAAAAGCGACTCACCAGCAATCTTGGCCTCAAGCTCTTTGGGAATATTCACAGACTTTAAAAGACTTAAAACAGCAACGGGATCGGTCGGAGAGATAAGCGCACCAAACACCAAAGCCCAAGCGTATGGAATATCAATACCAAACAGGCCAGCAAGAAGCCAAAAACCTGTACCTACTATGAAGGTAGACAAAACAACACCAAAGGTTGCCATCAAAAGAATTGGCCATTTCTGATCAGCCATTTTCTCAAAATTTACATGAAGCGCACCTGCAAATAAAAGAAAAGCAAGCATTCCCTCCATAACAGTTGAATAAAAATCAATCTGACCGATGATCTCCTGAAATGTATCAGTTAGACCAATAGAAGGAAAAAGTTTCTGCGCCAACAACATGGAAAGTGAAGCAAAAAGGGAAATTACCAACAATCCGATGGTATGTGGTAATTTAATAAACACGTGATTGATCCAACCAAAGAAGGCGGACAGCGCAAGCAACATGGAAGCAATTTCGAAAACTGAAAGCATAATTCACCCAAGGTAGATTCGTTTCTTCCCATTGAACATAAAAATGCCTGTTCATGTAACCCACAAAGACTTGCGTTCAACATAATTACTGATGTTTACTCTCGCATATATCATTTTCTGGATTTATTATGACGTTTTTTAAAGATACCCCGCATTATTTATTCACAATTTTTGCATTCATATTTTTTTTCTCAATTACAAATCCAACACTCGCGCAAAGTGAAAACAGTGCAGCACCTGCTGACTTCGAGCAATTAATAGATAGCGCGAAGGAAAAAGGCCTGAACGTTATCGTAATATCCCCCGATGATAAAAAAGCAGTCAAAACTGACGAAGGCCCCAGTCTGGCAGAAAATGTGCTGACTATTCGCTCCGAATTAAGCAGAATTATTGGTAAAGCCCAACAAACCTTTTCTATAATCAATGAAAGATTCCGCGCACTAAGCCCGGATGGAACGTTAAACTGGCTTTGGCTGGCAATAGCAACCGCTATTGCAGGCATCGTGATAGGCAGTGTCCCTACTTATGCGATAAGACGCTGGAACCAAAATTATTTCAAAAGCATCTTCAATCCAAACCCACAGAACCGCGCAGAAAAAATATACTATCTGCTATTCAGAGCGTTCTTAATCTTGGTTACCTTATCAATCATGGTGATTGTTGCTATTATTATTGCTGTAATCTTTGATTCAAGCCATCTACCTAGCCGTGCAACAATCGGTGTAATCATAGGTGCCTACGCAACATATAAAATATTCAGACATGTAATTCTGTTTAACCTGCTGGCACCTGATGTACCATCACACCGCATGATTAATCTCAGTGATGAAAATGCAGATAAAATGCAACGCCAATGGCGTCGAGCGGCTTTTACAGTGGTTCTTCTATCATCCTTCTTTGTATGGTTAGCAATGATAGGGTTAGCGCCCGACACCTTGAAGTTCGTTGTGATCGTCTGCTTATTATTTTCTGCTCTCTTGTTTGGAACTTTGGCATTCAAACACCGCGAACATATCAAGACTATTATTCTTGGCAAAGGTGAACCGTCAAACAAACCCATATGGCGCCGCATTCTTGCATCGCAAGCTTATGCAATTCTAATCGCCTATCTGGCGGTTGCCTGGGTTATCAGCGCCTACAGAATTTTGTTGGACTTGCCAGACTCGCTTTCAATTATCGGCTCGCCCATTACCGCACTGATTTTAGCAATTACAATTTATTCAATTGCGTTGCTAATCATCGACCGTTTCTACGTTGCACGTCAAAAACGCTTTGAAGAACGTGTTGAACTGGCTCATGAAAAAGCAAAGCAAAAACATGAAGAAGAAAAAGCAGTTATCGCTGCAGCCATGGAAAAAGACATCGAAGACGATGAAGAACGCATCATCAATCAGGTAATGAGTTCCAATGAGCTTGAGGCAATGCCGGTCTTTAAACCCATTTTCAAATCCTTGATAGAAACATCTGCGGGGATTTTGGTTACAATCTTTGCAATCGGCTGGGTGCTGAGTAAGTGGGATGTAAACATTGGACAAACAGGCAATCCCGTAACGGAGTTCCTGGATACGCTCGTCATACTTTTTGTAGCCTGGTTCTTATATCGCGCAGTCGTGATCTATATCGACCACCAACTCTCTGAACAGGATTTAGGTCCTGCCTCGGAAGAAGAAAGTGGTGACAATGAAATGGGTGGCCAAAGCACATCACGTATTGGCACACTTCTACCACTGCTTAGAAACGTTTTTGTGGTTACCATCATCATTCTTGCCTTCATGATCATCTTATCAAATGCGGGTGTTGATATTGCCCCCCTCTTTGCTGGTGCCGGTGTGATTGGCCTGGCAGTAGGTTTTGGCTCGCAAGCTCTAATTCGTGATATTTTCTCTGGTGGTTTCTTCCTGTTTGATGACGCTTTCCGCAAGGGTGAATATATTGAGCTTGGAGATATCCGTGGAACTGTAGAAAAAATATCCCTACGTTCCTTCCAATTACGCCACCATAACGGCCCGCTACACACAATTCCTTTTGGAGAAATCAAACAGCTAACCAATTATTCTCGCGACTGGGTCATGATGAAACTCCCGCTTCGTCTAACCTATGATACGGATATTGAACGCGTTCGAAAACTGGTGAAAAAACTGGGCCAACAATTGTTAGAGCATCCAGAGTGCGGTCATCTCTTCATGCAGCCATTGAAGTCGCAGGGCGTTTACAAAATGGAAGACTCGGCCATGATTATCCGCGTTAAATTCATGACTAAACCTGGCGACCAATTCGTGACGCGCAAAGTCGTTTATGCCGCCATTAGAGAACTCTTCGAACGTGAGAACATCAAATTTGCAAATAAGGAAGTAACCGTCCGTCTTGCAGAAGACCCTGTTGAACCACTTACAGAAAACCAGAAAAAATCGATCACAGCAGCAGCGCGCTCCGTACTTGACGACGAAGCTGCTGCGCAAACACCACAAAAAGCTGATGATGGGCCATAGGCGATGACCGATGATGAAACCATTGCAGTCTACAATGATCAGGTAGAAAAATACGCAACGCTTGTCACAACTGATAAGCCTGGCGCAATTTTGCAAGGCTTCATGGATGCACTACCCAAAGACGGTTATGTTCTTGACCTTGGTTGCGGGCCAGCAAATTCATCAGCCATGATGCGTGAACAAGGACTGCGTGTAGATCCCGTCGACGCATCACAGGAAATGGTTGCGCATGCCAACAAAACTTATGACATTAATGCAAGACAAGCCACATTCGATGACCTTCAAGAATTAAATACATACGACGGTGTCTGGGCAAATTTCAGCTTGCTTCATGCACCCATGGAAGACTTTTCAAAATATCTAAAAGCAATCCATTCTGCACTTGTTCCAAACGGCATTTTTCATATCGGCATGAAGCTGGGTGAAGGAATGATGCGCGATAGTATCGGCAGAATGTATAGTTATTATACCGAAGAAGACCTTACGCAACACGTAAAAGCTACTGGCTTCACAATTCTCGACAAAACCTTCGGCGAAGAACCCGGACTTTCAGGTGAGATTGCGCCTTGGATGACAATACTATCAAGACGCACTGACTAAACTTAAATAGTCAACTCAACGACAACAGGACAATGGTCTGAAGACTTTGGCCTGTCCCAGCCTGTTCGCGGGTAGCGCTCTACTTCTTGTCCTTTTGGAAACGGTGTTCTAAAGGGTTGACCATTGCGAATAATTTGCGGAACTGCTTTTGGATTTTTTTCTGCCAAAGCGGGGGACGCGAGGATATAATCAAGCTGGCAAAGGTGTTGTTCCTGCAGCCCTCGTGAATGATAGAGTGTCCACTGATCCTGCTTATCTCTACGCTCAACCAGATTGCTTGAGAACCCGTCGGCGATTAACGGATCAAATCCTGATTTGATTTCCGTATCGTGCTTAAATTCAAACCCGGTATGGCGATCCCCTTTTACAATCACACGTGAACGATAATCATTCATGTCACCGCAAATCACCCATCGTTTGTTGGCAGTCTTACCCTTGCCAAAACGTTGCTCGATAATCTTGCGAACTGCTTTTGCTTCCGCCTCACGAATAGGCATGGTCCAGGTACGGCCATCCACATCCTCAGATTTACTGCCACCCATGGATTTGAAGTGAACTGTATAAATCGTCAGCGGTCGCCCACCAATTTTGACATCGATTTGCAGACAATCGCGCCTGAAAATCTTTTCATTTGGTTCATTACCAGTTTCAGCTAACGCCTTGTTATGAATCCCTAAATCCTGATAGGTCAGATGCGCATGACTTTGCATGGAGACAAATTCTATTTTCTCACCTGTCGCCGTCTCGTCCCGTATCATCACGCACACATCAATGCCGCGCGTATCATTGCCTTCGACCAGATATTTGTGACGATAACCGCTACCTGCCATCTTGAACAAATACCCATACTCAAACGCATGAAGCGCATCGAGATTTTCAACCTCCTGCATACAAATGATATCGGCACGACAATCGGCTACCGCCAACGCAGTTAATTGCATCGTATCATCCGTATGAGCAACCACCCTAGCACGCTCCAGAGCTTGAAATTGTTGTTCATCCTTAACATCCAGCATTTTAAGCGTGCGATCACGACGGATTTCATTGCGCCAACCAGAAAAGTCAAACCGCTGCATAAGATTTTCAGCGTTAAAGGTAGCAATGCGAAGGGTCATCTATGAATTAACTCTTTCATATTAAATAATAAAATGCCTATCAAGACACTGAATGACCCTATCACAATTATTAAGTCTGCAAAGCTCGATTTATCAAACTGTCAATGTAATACAACTCACTCTACTCACACTGCTAGGGAACTATTTCTACTTGCATTCATTGTTTAAGTGAAAATCAATTAAAGACGCAGGAGATCGCAATGAACATCAAGAACCTCATATCAACAACTTTTTTGGGAGCGGCAATTACATTTACCAGCATAGCGCCAACCATTGCAGCGCCGATACACATACCCGCCCCACAGAACACACTAGATGTAAATAATTCTGTTGTAGATGTCAGACATCGCGGTCACAGACATCATCGCCATGCATATAAGCGGGGAAAATACAAACGTCACAACAACCACTACAGAGGTTCACGACATCATCGCGGACATAGATACAGCCGCAGTAATAGAAACATTGTTCCCTATATTATCGGAGGTGTCATTTTGGGCAGTGCAATTGCTCAATCAAGTAACCGCGGCAGCAATCACGTTCGATGGTGTGACAGAAAATATAGATCATATGACGTGAGAAGTGATACTTTCCAGCCATATAATGGACCGAGAAAGAGATGTAACTCACCTTACAGATAAAAGAAAAGGCTGCTTTGAGCAGCCTTTTTATTGTCATTTCCAAGTCAACTACAAGCCCGTGATATTTACGGGCTTGCAATCTAAATAAGCGCTAAGAAATTAGTTCTTGTCTTTATCAACCAATTGGTTAGCTGCAATCCAAGGCATCATTTCGCGCAATTTTGCGCCCACTGCCTCGATTTGGTGAGCATCGTTGTTACGACGGATAGCTTTAAAGCGTGCAGCACCTGAGTGATATTCTTGCATCCATTCAGATGTGAACTTGCCTGATTGAATATCATCCAGAACACGTTTCATTTCAGCTTTAGTTTCTGCTGTTACGATGCGTGGACCTGTTACATATTCACCCCACTCAGCTGTGTTTGAGATTGAGTAGTTCATGTTTGCGATACCACCTTCGTAGATCAGATCTACGATCAGCTTCACTTCGTGCAGGCACTCAAAGTAAGCCATTTCTGGTGCGTAACCAGCTTCAACCAATGTTTCAAAACCAGCGCGGATAAGTTCAACAACACCGCCACAAAGAACAGCCTGCTCACCGAACAAATCCGTTTCACATTCTTCCTTGAAGTTTGTTTCGATGATGCCTGAGCGACCACCGCCAACGCCACACGCGTAAGAAAGACCAAGGTCATGCGCATTGCCAGAAGCATCCTGGTGAACAGCGATAAGACATGGCACACCGCCGCCTTTTTGGTACTCGCCACGTACTGTGTGGCCCGGTCCTTTCGGTGCAACCATAAGAACGTCAACCGTTGATTTAGGCTCGATAAGACCAAAGTGAACGTTAAGACCGTGAGCAAATGCAATCGCAGCGCCATCACGGATGTTACCAGCGATATCATCACGGTAAATTTCGGCTTGTAGCTCGTCCGGTGTTGCCATCATCATAAGGTCTGCCCATGCAGCACCTTCAGCAACAGTCATCACTTCCAGGCCGTCAGCTTCTACTTTTTTAGCAGTTGATGAACCAGCACGCAGTGCAACACGAAGGTTTTTAGCGCCTGAATCCTTAAGGTTCATCGCATGTGCGCGACCTTGCGAACCGTAGCCGATGATAAGGACATTTTTGCCCTTGATTAGATTGAGATCAGCATCTCTGTCATAATAAACACGCATGTGGGTACTCTCCTGTTACTGTGTTTGTTTAAATTTTAATTCTTACTCCCGCAAAGTTTGAGGAATTGCTCCACCGCACTTTGCGCAAATTTCTTGATTTCTGTTTTGGTAGGCTTTTTGTCATCACCCAAAAGCGCACGAATTTGCGCATCAGCAATAACCAACCCAAAGAAAAGACGGAACGCCTCATCACCACGCACATCAATAAGACCAGCCTTTTGACCTTTTAGAAAGATTGGCAATAGACGTGTACGCATGGCGTAAGGGCCGTTCTCCAATACAATCTGCCCTAGGCTGGACTTGTTATTTCCAGCATGTGCAACAGCCAGACGATTAAGCGCAATCGATACATCACTCGTTAGAACGCTCAGCCAACTGGAGGCAAATTCATTCAAGGTATCCGAGAAAGCTTCCAAGGTGAGATTGGCATCATCCAGTTTGGGCATGGCAACCTTGGAGGCTTGCCATTGAACAGTTGAAGTCAACAAACCATCACGGTCGCCATACCAGCGATAAAGGGTTTCTTTCGAACAGGATGCCCGTTTGGCAACTGATGCCATGGAAAACCCATCGCCCTCTTCCACCATCAAGTCCAGCACAACGGAAAGCACTTCCTGCTCACGCGCAGAAGGCGCATTTTCGACTGTTGAGTATTCCAGATTGATAGGTGCTTGCTCGTTCATAAATGCGTAGTACCGTACGGTACGGTTCTACGCAAGTGATTTGTTAATTTTTCCAGGTTCACTAAAAAAGTCAGAATTTTCGACTTGTGAATTGCTCAATCTCATTCTCACGTCTGGATTGAGACGATTTAACAAAGAACGCATAGGCAAAGAATATCATCGCAATCAATGCGACCAACACAAGATCAAAACGTGTGGCACCTAAGTAAACATAATAAGAAGGTAGCGTTGCCCCCTCCTCTTTAACATAACCACTTTTTACAGGTTTTAATTTTTTTGGCTTTACAATTTTTGAAGTCGAATTGAGGTTTGAAACTTTACCAGAAACAATATCACTACTGACTTGCGGAACCGACAACTCGCCTGAAATGGATTTGAACGTCTGGTTCATCGCAAAGGATGAGAAAAAGCTAAGCGCAATCATGCAGATAAAGCCGTATTTCAAAACTTTCGCAACACCATGAGGTAATCCGACAACATTCTTGTCATTGCCAACATTTACTCGGTCCAAAACGGACATGGGTGCCTCAACGTATTTCTCTGTTCGACTAACAACTGCTTCTTGCGTTTTTGACTTCAATCCAAAAATAGGCTGACCAGCGTTAGTTCTGACACCAAAATTTCCTTGATTGCCAAATCGTGTGTCTTTCCTTGCGCGTGTTTCATATGCCATGCCACCAGAATGCTTGACCAAAACGGAAATGCGCTCAGCTATGGTAGGGTGCGTTGCAAACTCACCAACCGTTGCACCGTCGATCATCATGGCATCTGCAATAGGGTCAATCCCTTCGATCTCGCTCATACCTTCAATCTTCCTGAGCGCAGAAATAAGCGCTGCCGGATTATGCGTAAGGCGGACAGCTTCAGCGTCAGCGATGAATTCGCGCGAAGAAGCAATCATAAGGCGAGAGACCTTGCCGATTGCCATCGCAACACCGGAAACAAAACCAGCACTTAGAAAAAGGATTAAAAACGGAGGGAACAGAATCATGAAAATAGCTGTCTTTGCACCCCTGACTTTTAAAATATTAAACTTTTCAAGAAACAGCAAACTCGACATTGCCGTATTAGCAAATGCCATCAATCGTATATCACCGTTTTTGATATGCGTGATTTCATGCGCTATAACTGCTGCGAGTTCTTCATCGTCCAGGGATTGAAGCAAGCCTCGGGTTACGACAAGCGTACTGGAGTTTTCATTCAAACCACAAACAAACGCATTTCGGGCATCGGTTTCGATAAGCGCTATTTCGGGTTCTTGAACACCAGCTGTGATAGACAAATCCTGAACAATTTTGTGCAAGCGTTGGTTGGACATACTGCCAACCGCATTAAACTGCATATCTTTTTCGATGTTCTTTTTATAAAGAAACAAATTACCCAGAAAGAATATGAGGCCAAACAAGCCAACATAAAGACCGTATTGAGCCAGATAGCCAAACGGATTGACAAAAATCATTTTTGACGGGTTCACAAACAATAAAACCAGAGAAATAATTACACCGCACAATATTTGAAATGCGACGGCAAAGCCCAGAAAAATCCATAACGAGCGGAAGTTGTTCCGCATGACATGGCCATAAAAACCATTCACTTTAAGCATAACAATCTCCCCACCCGTTATTATGACTTAGACCGAGAAATCAACTTTCACAGCGTCATCCATCAACATGCGTTCTGTGCCAAGGTTGAAATGCTCACGCTTGCCAAGATTGGTTTTTGCAGCAATCACATTCGCAGGGAATTGACGTACTGTAGCGTTGAACTCTTCAACGGTTACATTGAAAAAACGACGCGATGCAGTTACACGGTTTTCAATATCCACAAGCTCGTTTTTGAATTGCTGAAAATGGCTGGACGCTTTCAATTCTGGCGTACTGTCACCCGCATTGATAACCGACATAATCGTTTTGCTAAGCTTGGCCTCCGCTTCCAGCTTTATATTCTGCTTCGTTGCTTTAAGTGCTGCTTCTCGTGCAGACAAAAGCTTGTCCAGAATATCTGTCTCATGCTTTAAGTAACCTTTTACAGTTTCCAGCAAACCCGGCAGCAACGTATGACGATGCTTCATCAGCACATCAATATCTGCATAAGCCGTGTTACAACGCTCATCCAAAGCCATCAATCGGTTATAGGTTGCAAACATCTTGTAACCAAAAACACCAGCTACACCTAACGCACCAACTGTACCATATAAAAGAAATTCCATGCCCATTCTCCACCTGTTATTTTGGGGGAGTTATAAACAAATTTCTTTAAATCGAGGCTAATCAACAGAGTTAAAAAACCATTTAAACAAGGTTGAATTTTGAAAATACTATTTAAAATAAAATTATAGCTTATCACGTATAACCATTGCCATAAATTTGGGTAATATAGCGGGAGTAATAAAATGACTGAATCAATTTTTTCACGTGTTAAGCGCATGGTTTCTGGCAGTGTTGAAGACATGGTAGACGCAATGGAACGCTCAGGTGGCGCAACAGTAATGCGTCAGGCTATTCGTGAAGTGGATCAGGTAGTAGCGGAAGCAAAAAAAGAACGCGATCTGGCAACAGCAAAACGCCTTCAGGCAGTCCGTCAACAGCGCATGTACGCTGAACGCCTGGATGACATGCAGGAAAAAGCACAATACGCAATGAATGAAGGTCGTGAAGACCTTGCAGAAGCAGCCCTTCATCGCCAAATGGATTTTGAAGCGCAAAAAGCAAAACTTGCAGAAATAGAATCCCAGGCAACCGAGCAAGAGCGTGACCTGGAAGAATCTTTGGCCTCACTTGAAGTTCGCAAAGCTCACCTTGAAGAGGAATTGAAACACTTCGAAACAGCGCGTGCTGATGCTAATTTGGACAGTGAAAATCCAGAGTCAAAGGGCGCAGAAGCTGTTCGCCGCGTTGAACGCGCAGAAACCGCATTCACCCGTGCAATGAACGGCGCAGGCGGAACAACAGATATAGCCAAAGGCGAACACATCAAAAAAGTAGCCGAAATTGATACAATGCGAAAGCAATCAGAAATTGAAGCACGCATGGAAGCGCTTCGCAAAAAAGTAGGCTAATGCTAATACAAAGAGCTTTATTAAAGCCCCGTTTTTCAACGGGGTTTTTTTATGTGTTACTTTATATGAGCTTTATAATTATAGTAAAAAAATTCACTGGCATAATCGTATTTTCCCAACTAAAGTCCAAGCAGATTCAAACTAATTAAACGAGTACAATCATGGAAAACATGCGCAAATTTTACATTAACGGCGAGTGGGTAGATCCGATCAATGGAACCGACTTTGATGTTATCAATCCATCGACCGAAGAAGCCTATGCTACAATCTCACTAGGTGGCAAAGAAGATGCAGAACGTGCAATCGCGGCAGCGAAAGCAGCCTTCCCCTCTTGGAGCCGTTCAAGCAAGGCCGAGCGCATCGAACTGATGGAAACAATCCTTGAAGTTTACATGAAGCGTTCTGATGAAATGGGCGAAACTATTTCTGCAGAAATGGGCGCGCCATTGAGCATGTCTAAAACATCACAATCAGGTACGGGTTCTTATCACATCAAAGCGTTCATCGACGCAATGAAAACATATGAATTTGAAAGTGAGTTACGTTCCGATACTCCAAACGACCGTATCATCCATGAGCCAATCGGTGTGTGTGGTTTGATCACCCCTTGGAACTGGCCAATGAACCAAATCGCTCTTAAAGTGATGCCAGGCATTGCAACAGGTTGCACAACAGTCCTTAAGCCTTCTGAGCAGTCACCTTTATCCGGTATTTTATTCTCGGAAATCTTGCATGAAGCAGGTGTGCCCGCTGGCATTTACAACATGGTCAATGGTGATGGCCCAGGCGTTGGTACAGCACTATCAGGCCACAAGGATATCGACATGGTGTCCTTCACTGGCTCAACACGAGCAGGCACACTGATCACAAAAAATGCAGCAGACACATTAAAGCGCGTATCGCTGGAACTTGGCGGTAAAGGTGCAAACATCGTATTCGCTGACGCTGCTCCGGATGCTGTTAAAAATGGCGTCATTCGTTGTTTCAACAATACAGGCCAATCCTGTAACGCACCTACCCGCATGTTGGTGGAACGTTCCCGCTACGATCAAGCCGTGGAAGAAGCTGCAGCGCAAGCAGAAGCCACAGCCGTTGACCTCGCTTCAAAAGAAGGTCGTCACATCGGCCCACTTGTGAGCAAAATGCAGTTCGACAAGGTTCAAGACCTAATCGAAGTTGGTATTAAAGAAGATAAAGCTCGCCTTGTTGCAGGTGGCTTGGGTCGTCCTGAGGGCATGAACCGTGGTTACTTCGTACGCCCAACCGTTTTCGCAGATTGCACAAACGACATGCGCATTTGCCAGGAAGAAATCTTCGGCCCAGTCTTATCAATGATGCCATTTGATACAGAAGAAGAAGCAATCGAAATCGCGAACGACACGCTTTACGGTCTTACAAACTATATCCAGACAACCGATCCAGTAAGAGCCAATCGCGTTGCACGCCAAGTGCGCTCTGGCATGGTAGACATGAACGGTCAGGCACGCTCGGCAGGCGCGCCATTTGGTGGCTACAAGCAATCAGGCAATGGCCGTGAAGGCGGTGTCTGGGGCTTGGAAGAGTTCCTGGAAATCAAGGCAATCGGTGGTTGGAACCCTGAAAGCTAGTTTATAAAAAAACATGACGCGTTTGTTAATTATTTAAACGAACGCGTCATCATTCAAATACCAATACACTTTACGTGCACATCACAAAAATCTGGTTATCTTGGAAAATACCTTCTGAATGGTACGGTTGGGAGGAATCGAACCACCGGCCTCTTGCGCCACAAGCAAGCGCTCTAACCAACTGAGCTACAACCGCACATCTTCATTCAAAAGATAATGTGAGATACGAACATCTTACATAATTTGCAAGAAAAACTTCACGCTTTCTCGATTTTTTTACATAACTGTCATTAACCTTGAATTCAAGCAATTGCCGCAAAGGCTTATTATTTCTAGACCATGACGCATCAGCACGTTATTAACAGTTTATTAAGAATAAAGCGTAAGCCAGAAGGATGAGGGTCTGACTTACAAACCAGGTTTGCAGGCGGCAAACACAAGTATTGAGTAAGACGCAAATGCAAGGGCAGAATCTTTCCTATCTAGACCTCTCAGTCTTAAAAGAGTTACGCAAACACGTACTCTCCCAAGATGCTGTTGTCTTGTTCAACCAGAAGATCAACAAAATCCTTTGGGCAAACGCAACAGGCGCGCAGCTTTTTGGTGGTCGCGGTGTTGTTGACCTCCTGTCTGCACAACTTTCAGATAATCAATCTATCGTCCGTCAATTAAAAGACTCGATTGAACAGATTGAAAACAATCAGACTATTACCCGTGGGTTTCGCATAAACCAGGGTTTACGCTCGCTTTTGATCCAATTTGAGATCAAGCGCATTGAACTCTCGCAAGATGAGTTCGGGTACAAAGTTACGAATTACTTTGAAGGCAGCAAGCAAGCGAGTGAAAATACGCTCGCAGACCACGCTGTTGAAACTCTAAACGGATTTGCAGATGCAGCCGCAATTTTAGATGATTACGGCCTGCCTCTTTCTGTTTCAAAAAACTTTCAGGAAATTGGCCCCTCAGAGGAAGTCCTGTCCTTGATGGTTGATCAATTAAAAGATGAAGCAGACCGTCTCATCAAGCGCCCTGAGCCAAATTTATACGGCAACATCATAGCAATTGGCCTTGCGCGAATTTCTGATCGCCCTGGTAGAAACCTGATTGTATTAGCCGACACCCAAACACAAGCTCAAACAAACCTGGATACACTACAAGATGACGCCCCCTCTCCTTTGTTAGATGATGCTCGCGAAGAGGCAATTGAAAAGGCTTACTCGGAAACCAAAATACCGGAAGAACCAACGCTCGATTTTGAACAATCGCCTCAAGAAGAATATGTTGAGAATGATATTAACTCAATTGCTGATCTTGAGGACGAACTACAAAACATACAGCCAGAGCCAGAGCCAGAGCCAGAGCCAGAGCCAGAGCCAGAGCCAGAGCCAGAGCCAGAGCCAGAGCCAGAGCCAGAGCCAGAGCCAGAGCCAGAGCCAGAGCCAGAGAATACTGACTCTAACAAGAATTACAAATACCAAATCGAGAAAAATGATGGCACTGTTCGTTTCGCATGGATGATTGATGAAAACCGTGTTTTCCAATCTGTCTCACCAGAACTGGAAGACACTGTTGGTAAAAATGCGGCTGCCGTTATCGGGCGTGAATGGCGTGAAGTAGCCAATGTATTTGGCTTTGACACCAACCGCGAAATCGAAACACTGCTCAACAAGCAAGATACCTGGTCTGGCAAGACTGTTCTTTGGCCTGTTCAGGGCACAGATATGGTTCTTCCAATTGATCTGGCAGCCCTTCCCTCATTTAATTCAGAACGCAAATTTGAAGGCTTTCGCGGTTTTGGGATCATTCGCTCAGCAGACGCATTGGTCGATCCGGACGAAACAGGCCTAGCGTTAACGTCACCAGAAACGATTGCCGAGTTACCGGAAGCAGATGATGAAGAAACACCATTACCCCTTCCAGAAACAAATGCGAACTCAAACATTGTGCGCCTTGTCCCCCGCGAAACACAACCCGTAGTGCCAACACTGAGCGAACAGGAGAACCATGCCTTCCGCAAAATTGGCGATACGCTGCGCAAAGAAGACGACCAGGACTATGCCAAAAAATCTTTAGATAGAAAGCCCAAAACCTCTGTAGAGATTAACCCTGATCAAGATTATAACAATGAAACTTCACCAGAGGATATTGCTCAGGAAAAAATTGAAGTTTCGAATGAAGAGGTTGAGAAATCCACGTTTAACCCGGCCGGTCTCGATACTTCAATCATGGAAAAACTACCCGTTGCGATTGTGGTTTATAACAGCGAGGAAATTCTTTTCACAAACCAAAGCCTGCTTGAAGCATCTGGTTATGAATCAACCTCTGATTTACAAAACGCAGGTGGCATAGAGGCCATTTTAACCACACTGGATATTGAGGAAGAAGACGACACTCCCAATTACCATCTTACGACAAAATCAGGTAGCAGCACGCCTATCAATCCGGTTTTGCATACGGTTCCTTGGGCCGGTGAAAAAGCGTTACTCATCTCTTTCGCGACAACCCATGAAACTGTCCACGAAGAACCACCTGCACTTGAAATTTCAAGTGTAAGTGAAATTCAAAACATCCTTGATATCACCAGTGATGGTATATTGGTTCTGGATCCTCAAGGCACGATCGTTTCGATTAATGCCTCCGCGGAAGCCTTGTTTAACATCAGTTTTGATGAGGCCAAGGATAAAAACATTACCTCGCTTTTTGCTGCTGAAAGCAAAAACACCATTGATCAATATATCGAAAGTCTTTCAGGCCCCTCCCTTGAAAACCTGTTTAATGATGGCCAGGAAGTCATTGCAGCAGAAGCCAGTGGTGGCATGATTCCTGTCTTCATTACGATTTCCAAAATGCAATCATCAGGCAAGCTTTGCGCCGTTATCCGCGACATGACCAATTGGAAAAAAGCAGAAGAAGAGCTTATCCAATCGCGTCATGAAGCCGAAAGTGCAAGCAATCAAAAAACCGATTTTCTTGCCCATATCAGCCATGAGATCAGAACCCCCCTCAATTCCATTATCGGTTTTTCTGACATCATGATTGAAGAACGTTTTGGCCCGATCAAAAACGAGCGCTACAGAGAATATCTTCGCGATATCAACAAGTCAGGCACCCACGTGCTCGACCTTGTTAACGATCTGCTTGATCTTTCCAAAATCGAATCAGGAAAGCTTGAGCTTGAGTTTGAAGCGGTCGACTTAAATGAACTCGTCTCAGAAACTGTTGCCCTTCTTCAACCCCAGGCAAATGGCAATCGCATCATCATCCGCACCTCCCTTTCACGCTCTGTTCCAAAGGTTGTTGCCGACGTTAGAAGCATTCGCCAAATCATCCTCAATCTTGTTTCCAACGCAATCAAATTCTCGCCGACAAACTCTCAGGTCATTGTATCGACCGTCTATGAAAGCAACGGCGAGGTCGCATTGCGTGTTCGAGATACAGGCAACGGCATGAGCGAAGCTCAAATCGAAGATGCGTTAAAACCTTTTCATCAAATTCATAATGTCAATGAACAAAGAAACGAAGGTTCAGGCCTTGGTCTTCCGCTAACAAAAGCACTCATAGAAGCCAACCGCGCACTCTTTGATCTGGAAAGCGAACCAAACCAAGGCACAATCGCCCACGTTCAATTTCCAACACAGCGTGTGTTAGCAGATTAAGCTTCACCCCCATTCTGCTTTGCCTTCTCCCCTTGTGGAATAAGGAAAGAACACGCCTCCTCCTTGTGGGGG
>CALHIB010000204.1 GCA_938030595.1 uncultured Rhizobiaceae group bacterium
AATTATCAAACCTTATTATGAAGAACTTGGCTTCGAAGAAATGCCTGAAACTGTGCCGACGCATTTTCCGTTTGGAGGTGGTGTAGCGGAGGCGGTAATAAAATCAGCCCCTAACATTGTAAGCTTCCATTTTGGTTTGCCTGACCAGGAAATCGTAGCAGAACTAAAAAAACAAGGTGCCAAAATTCTTTGTTCTGCAACAACAGTTTCAGAAGCAGAAGACTTGGAGGCCAGAGGCGTTGATGCCATCATCGCACAAGGCTGGGAAGCAGGTGGACACCATGGTTTTTATTTAAAAGAAGAAACTGCTGGGATCGGTACAATGGCATTGGTGCCTCAATTGGTTGATGCAGTATCTGTACCTATCATCGCTGCTGGCGGTATTGCGGATGGCAGGGGGATTGCTGCAGCATTGGCATTGGGCGCTTCAGGTGTACAAATTGGAACCGCTTTCCTTACCTGCGAAGAATCTTCCGTACCAGAAGTACATCAAAATTCTCTTCTTGCCTCTGATGGGAGCAATACAGCACTTACCAAGGTATTTTCTGGAAGACCGGCGCGAGGCATTCAAAATCGATATTACAATGAAATTTCAATGATGGAAGATAAGTTACCTGATTTTCCGCTAATGAACACAATTACAGGGCCGCTCAGAAAGAAAAGTGCTGAGAGCAACAGTCCCGATTTTGTTGCGCAATGGTCAGGCCAGGCAGTTGGTTTGAACAGAAAATCAACAACAACTGAACTGATTAAAAAGCTGATTGTTGAAACCAAAAACTGTATTTCAAGTTTAAGTTAAGTGTTGGTCTTTGCCTCATTCCAAAGCTTGTCCATGATTTCCAGTGATGCGCTTTCCATTGTTTCATTTTCACGACCAATGGTTTCTTCGATATAAGCAAATCGGTTTCTGAATTTTTGATTGGTGCTTCGTAAGGCGCTGTCTGGATCTATCTTTTGATGACGAGCAAGATTGGCAAGTGCGAATAAAATATCACCAAGTTCTTCGCTCTGCTTTTGTTGATTATCAACTTTTAATTCTTCTTCGAATTCATCCAGTTCTTCGCGAATTTTTGCAATGACAGCATGTGGATCATTCCAGTCGAAACCAACTTTTGAAGCCTTCTTTTGTAACTTTACAGCACAAGCAAGTGAGGGAAGGGTGTTTGGAATATCGTCTAACAGAGAAGTATTATTGTCTTTTGCTGGCAAACCTTTCCTGGCACGTAGCGCAGCAGCTTCAGCTTTTTCTTCCGCCTTAATACGCTCCCATGTTCCCTCAGCCAACCCTTTGGCAGAAAACTCTTCCGCACTGACATCAGCTGTTCCAAAGACGTGAGGATGTCGTCTGATCATCTTTTGTGTAATGCCTTGCACGACATCGCCAAAATCAAACAAA
Organism: uncultured Rhizobiaceae group bacterium; assembly: GCA_938030595.1. GTDB lineage: Bacteria > Pseudomonadota > Alphaproteobacteria > Rhizobiales > Rhizobiaceae > JAALLB01. Next base: position 1,397 of record CALHIB010000204.1, read on the forward strand.
CCTTCTTCCGAGGCCATTTGAGCATGATAGACCGATTGTAAAAGAAGGTCACCCAACTCCAAACGCAAGTCTTCCATATCGTTGCGTTCTATTGCATCAGCAACTTCGCAAGCTTCCTCGATTGTATAAGGAACAATGCTTTTGAAATCTTGTTCCAGGTCCCAAGGACAGCCAGTCCCAGGTGTCCGTAAGGCTTTCATGATTTCTAATAAACGTGAAATGTCACGCGATGGTTGTATGGACATAAATTTAACCAGTATGAATATTTTAACTTGTCAGTATCAAATGCTGACGTTACGCTTTTGATGAGGAAAAATAAACAAGAATACCAGCATTAAAAATATGCGCAAAGGGGAGAGCATTTTGCGAAAAATAATATCGAGTATAGCAGTCGTTGTAACATCATTTTTAATTACTCAAGTTTTTGATGTTTCGCAGTCGCAAGCCCGGGTAATACTGAAAGAGAAAACCAAATTCTATTCTGTAACGGGAAAGACAGGCGCTGAACTTTATAAAAGCATGTTACGCAATGGCCCTGACCATGGCGGTGGCAGAAAAGATATTTTAGCTTCTACTGCGTTCACATTTGATTTTAAAAATGATGTGTTTAAGGTTCGCAAAGACAGATGTATTCTTACCAACCTCGATATTGTAGTAAATGTTACCTACACTTATCCAAAATGGCGAGGATCCAAGTCCGCTTCTGCTGAAACAAGAAAAGCATGGAAGAAGTTTGAAAAAATTGCAATTTTGCATGAGCAAGAGCACGTTAAAATCACAAAGAAATTTGCAAGTGACTATGAAAAAATTCTAAAGAAATCACGACGTCGCGCTTCCACAGAATGCCAAAACATGTCTGGTATAGAAAAAATCAGATCATCTTTTGCTATCCGAAAACACGAACGACTTCACAGACGCTTTGATCGACGTGATCTCAAACGTGGTGGCCGTGGTTATAAGGCTCTTCTTGCATTGGTAAAAGCCAAATAATCCTAGACAAAATCAATATGCTTATCAAAAGGCATTTCACGGATGCGTTTTCCAGTCGCTGCAAAAATTGCATTGGCTAGTGCAGGGGCTGCAGGCGGTACAGGCGGTTCTCCAACACCGCGAACTGCGTCTCCATTTTCCAGACCGCGTACTTCAATTTCCGGGCATTGATATAATCTCATCCCCTGGAAGCTGTCATAATTTTCCTGTTCGGCAATACCATCTGAATAAGTGCGTTCACAATTCATGGCGTGACCAAGCCCCCACACAACCGCACCTTTTACCTGTCCCTCAAAGTTGATTGGATCAATTACCTTGCCGACTTCACAAGCCACATAAACCTTGTCTATTTTTATGCCGTCATCGGTATTGGTAATTTCAACAACTTCAGCAGTAGGCACACCAAACGACAGACAAAATGCTACACCGCGAGCACGGTTTTCGCCAAGTTCACTTCCCCAGTTTGACATTTCACCAACCGCTTCAAGCGTCTTTCTCGACTGTTCATGCCACATCAAACGAATGCGTTCTTCTAACGGATCAGCGCCTGCTGCATGAATGATTTCATCCAGGGCGCAATCATGGAAAAAACCATTAGATGATGCTCCAACCGATCGCCAGGAACTTACAGGCGCCAATTCTGGCGCTCGATATCCCGATACGCGGTAATTTGGAATGGAGTAGGGTTGTTCCCAAGCACCCGCAATAATTTGCGTATCTGGTCCTGGCGCAGAAAGCCCTTGTCTGCCAAGCTGAGAACTCACAACGGAAGGCATCGCGATACCAAGATCAAGCGTTTCGACTTTCCCGTCTTTATGAGAACCACGAACGCGCCCCATAGCAATTTGCCTTGGATATTCATTTAGCATGTCTTCTTCGCGTGAGTATGTAAGTTTAACTGGCGTACCTTTCATAGACATCGCTATTTCAACTGCCTGAGTAACAACATCAAATTCTAAGCGATGGCCAAAGCTGCCACCACCATAAAGCATATGAATGTGCACACTTTCTTCTGGCAGGCCTGTTTGCTCAACAACCGCTGACTTTAAAAAACCGGGAACTTGTGTACAGGTCCAAACATCAGCGCGTTCATCAGTAATCTGAGCCACAGCTGCAAGAGGCTCTAGCGGTGCATGCGCAAGGTAGGGCGCGCGATATTCAGCTTCGACCAGATTTCCTTCTGCTAGTCCTGTCTCAATATTACCTTCATCACGCATTTGGCTGTCTAAGTTATCATCTTTAAAAGAGCTGGAAAGAACTTCCCAATGTTGATCCATTTCATGCGGGTAGGGTGCATCCCCCCATTCAACCTCAATTGAATTAGCGGCTTGGATTGCTCTCCAGGTATTATCTGCAATAACACCAACACCGTTTTTAACTGGAATAACCTTCTGCACACCACGCATGGTTTCAGCTTCTGATGCATCAAAAGAGTTTATCAAACCTTTGCGAGGGCTGGTCTTAACGGTTGCGTAAACCATGCCGTCTAGAACCATATCTATGCCATAGGTGAGGGTGCCAGTAGACTTAGCTAAAATATCATGGCGTTGTTGAGGTTTGCCGACAATACTCCATTGTGATGCGGCTTTGAGCGTTACATCAGATGCTGGCTCCATCTTGGACGCAATAGGTGCAAGTTCTGTATAACTCAATTGAGACCCATCAGGTAAAATCACAGACCCTTTTGAGGTTTTAAGCTCCTCAACCGCAATACCTGATTTTTCTGCTGCCGCAAGCTTTAAAGTTTCGCGTGCAACGGCTCCAGCAATACGAAGTTTCTCATAAGCATCTGGCACAGAACTAGAACCACCAGTGACCTGAACACCCAAGAATTTCATGAGTGAATCCATGACACCGCGAGCAGAATTCGCCAAAAAGCCATCATCTGTTGATCTGAATGGAGCTGACTCACCTGCTAATGCAGTGTTATAATAGGTGGCGCTTGGTACACCTGGATCAATCTTGATTTGATCAAGTTCTACGTCCAGTTCTTCAGCAATCAGGGCTGCCTGCATTGAGTATGCGCCTTGGCCAACATCTGCACGGGGCGTAATCAGAGTAATGCCTGTTGCATTAATCAAAACATAAGGGGTGAGGGCGGCTTCTCCCTGTTTTAAACCTGACAGCAATGGATTTTCACCAGGTTTCTTATAGGCATAATAGCCAAATGCCACACCACCCGCTATTGCTGCAGAACCGATTAGAAAAGTGCGCCTAGCGATTGTTTTTAGCTTGCCCATTATGCATTCCTCAACGTTTTTGCAGCTGTTTTGATTGCCTCACGTATTCTAGGATATGTCCCACAACGACAAAGATTACCTGACATGGCATCGTCTATGTCTTCATCAGTTGGATTGCTGTTTTCTGCAAGGAATGCACTGGCATTGACGATTTGTCCTGATTGACAATAACCACATTGAGCAACTTGATGTTTAACCCACGCGTCTTGAACTGCACTGAGTTCCTCTGGTGTTCCCAGTCCTTCAATGGTCGTCACTTCGCCATCTACATCACCAGCAGCAACCTGACACGAACGCATGGCTACGCCATCAATTTGGACGGTACAAGCGCCACATTGTGCAATGCCACAGCCATACTTGGGGCCTTTAATATTGAGTTCATCACGAAGAACCCAGAGCAGGGGCATCTCATCCTCTACATCGACCGTATATTCTTGACCATTTACCGTTAGTTTCATGA
>CALHIB010000205.1 GCA_938030595.1 uncultured Rhizobiaceae group bacterium
CTGGTCATGCCGGATATGAGTGGTATGGAAGTGCTTGAGGCACTATCCACGCATAAAGTCCGCCCTCCAGTGATTGTGCAAACTGCGCAAGGTGGTGTGGAAACTGCCGTTAATGCAATGCGAGCCGGAGCCGTTGACTTCGTTGTAAAGCCTGCCTCTCCAGAACGTCTAAAAGTATCGATCCAAAATGCCTTGAAGCTCGGCGCACTCGAAGGTGAGATTAAGCGCATCAAGAAGACTTCGGCTGGTAAATTGACGATCGATGAAATCATCTCCGCAAGCCCAAGTATGAACAGCGTAAAGGCAATTGCCCAAAAAGCTGCAAAATCAAACATCCCTGTTTTGGTTGAAGGTGAATCTGGTGTGGGTAAGGAAATGATATCGCGCGCCATCCAGGGCATGAGTGAACGCGCTTCAAAAAGTTTTGTAACCGTCAACTGCGGTGCATTACCGGAAAACCTCGTTGAGAGTATATTATTCGGCCATGAAAAAGGCGCCTTCACAGGTGCATCAGACAAACACTTGGGTAAATTTCAGGAAGCAAACGGCGGAACATTATTCCTCGACGAGGTTGGCGAGCTAACCCTGGATATGCAAGTAAAACTATTGCGCGCTATTCAGGAAGGTGAAATTGATCCAGTTGGTTCTTCAAAACCAGTGAAAGTTGATTTCAGGCTTATTTCTGCAACAAACAGAAACCTTGAAGAAGAAGTCCGTGAAGGTAATTTCAGGGAAGACTTATATTATCGTTTAAATGTATTGCCGCTTACAGTACCGCCGCTTCGCAACAGACAAGAAGATATTCCAGAATTGCTTCGTCATTTTGTGGCTAGAATTGCTGCAGAAGAAGGCAGAAACAATATAAGAGGTGTCGAAAAAACTACCTTGGAAATGCTCTGCAAATATGAATGGCCTGGTAATATTCGTCAGCTTGAAAATGCAGTCTTTAGAGCAGTTGTCCTTTGTGAAGGGGATGAACTCACTGTCAATGAGTTCCCTCAAATTGCTACGCAACTGGATTATACATTGCCGATCGTTGAAGCGCCAAAAATGGAAGCTCTTTCAAAAACACCTTTAGCTCCAATATCTAACCCAGAGCAACCGGCAACTTTTGCATCTTCAGGCGAAAACAGCCTTAATCTGATAAATGAAGAGAATGATATCATCTCACTAGAAAATGCAGAATGCGAAATCATCAAATTTGCAATCGAAAAATATGAAGGCAGCATGTCCAAAATTGCTCGGAAATTAGGAATTGGCCGATCAACCCTATACCGCAAATTACGTGAATATGGCCTCGAAGAACAAGAAGATGAAACAGATGTTTTATCGGCATAGTGATTCGTATTTAGTAGAGTTGAGATAATTTCAGCTTAATAGTTTATTTACCAAGACACCAACTTACCTAATTCGTCGCCTTTGTGTTGCCGGATTCAGCTTTTAATTCACTTTTAGGGACAAAAAGATTGTATCTATAGAATTTGTTAATATCTGTTAACCATAACTAAATTCTGATACTAATTACGTCACCAGTGGATAAGCCGGGGAAGAGTTTTAAAACTTGGATAGATCGAGCATCATTTTTGTCAATGCTTACAACAAAGTAAGGCAAACCAACTTGGCCCCTTGCCTTGTTGTGCTGATGCTTGCATTCATGATTATGCCGGTAACTTCTGCCGATGCAGAAACGCGTAAATTAAAACTATATTATCTTCACACAGGTGAAAAAGCTGAAATCACGTTTAAAAAGAACGGTAGATACGTCAAAAGTGGTCTAAAGAAAGTTAATCGCTTCCTACGCGACTGGCGTCGTAATGAACCGACAAAGATGAATCCAAAACTGATGGATCTCATTTGGGAAGTGTATAAAGAAACTGGTTCCAGAAAATACATTCACGTAATCTCTGGATACCGCTCACCAGCTACAAACAGTTTATTACGCAAACGTGGACGTGGTGTTGCGAAGAAAAGCCAACACACATTGGGTAACGCGCTCGATTTCTTTATCCCAGGTGTAAGCCTGAGAAAGTTACGCAATATAGGTCTGAAAAAAGGCATCGGCGGCGTTGGCTATTATCCAAAATCAGGATCTCCATTTGTACACATGGATACAGGCCGCGTCAGGCACTGGCCAAGAATGAGCCGTCGTGAACTCGTAAAAGTATTTCCGCGCGGTAAAACACTGCACGTTCCAACCGATGGAAAACCGTTACCTGGGTATAACATTGCCAAGGCAAACTACGAGCGTAAAATCAAGGGTGGCTTTAAAGTACCTAGTGGTGAAGAGATCAAGAAAAAACCTGGTTTACTGGCTAAGCTATTTTCAAGAGACAGTGATGATGAAGCAGGCATTTCCGGTGCAACCTCTGCTCCAAAAGCTGTTAAGGCAAAACCTGTAAAACCAAAAGAACCTGCGGTAAAACCTGCAGAGCCAGCTATTGTAACGCCTGAGCCTATTTCCCCGGAACCTACGCCAACGCCAGAAGTGCTCATTGCTGCGCTTAATCCAAATCAAGTGCCTGTTCCAGTTGCAGCACCACGTATTGCAATTGTAAAACCACCTGAACCAGAAGTTATCCCTGTTGCTGAAACCACAGAAGTTGCGAGTCTTGAACCTGTTGCAGAAGAAGACACAACACTACAAGAGACGGCTTTAGCTATTCCGGTACCGGCAAAAAGACCGCAAGTAGAGATTGAAACCGTTCCAACTTTGGCAATAGTTGAGCCGGAGCCTGTTGCAAATGAACCAGTAGAGGTAGCAGCGCTATCTGCAAATGAGATTTCTGATCTGCGTCAACAAGTGTATTCTGCACTTGAAAGCAAGGTAGAAGCACCCAAGCCTGTGAACATCCCATTCCAGCCGGCAACAAAGGTTGTTGAGCCAGCCAATCCATTTAGTCCGCCTACCAAGCTTCAACCAAGTGACTTGCCAAGCTTAATCGTATCAGCGCCTGATGCAATAGAACAGCAAATTGCAACTGTACAACCAATTGACCCTGAAGCTTCACAAACAACAGGCGTTCCCGTCCCCTCTACAAAACCAACAAGCGAACCATCTTTGGTAACAGCCCTGCTGCCGCTTGAGAAAGACACCAAAAGCACAGGCGGAATATCTATTCCAACACCATCGCCTGTATTATTGCCTGAGGTTGCAGAACCAGTGCAAACGACCGCAAACACTGTTCCAGTACCACAACGTGCTACAAGACCAACACAAGTTGCAAAAGTGATAGAAACACCTACACCTGCAAAAACAAAAGAAAAAACACTGGATCTGGAAGAATTCAAAACCGCTAATCTGGATGAGCGTTTAACAGGTAAATGGGCCTTGGCAACCGATGCCTCCATTAAGGACATTGCAGATATTCAACCGCCTGCTTATGGTCGCAATATTCTTCGCCAGCTACCTTCATCGGTTCTATCAAGCGGCTTTTCTCAAAACCAAATTGGTTCAATAACCAATAGTTTCTCAGGAAGCTCTGTAGAATTTCTGGATTTCAAACGCTTTAAGTAAGTTTAGATTATCACTCGGTTGAAGGCTCTTGCGTTTGCGGTGCTTCATCATGACCGGTATCACTTTGTGCTTCAAATTCTGGCAGCATTCCAAGAGCGACCAAATATAAATCACGCACGGCTTCTTCTTCCTGACGCTCTGTCAGGTCTTTCTTGCGCAGGGAAACAACTTGTCTAAGAACTTTTGTATCAAAACCATTGGCCTTGGCTTCTGCATAAACATCGCGAATATCATCAGCGATTGCTTTTTTCTCTTCTTCAAGACGCTCGATACGCTCTACAACAGATTTCAGTTGATCACGTGCTACCATTGGGTCAGATGACATTTAACTCTCCTCGCGGCCTATGCCGATATTAAAAATTAGTGGCTCTTCTTAAAGGCCTCTTGTTGTTCTTGTGTCGCCTCTGTTTGATATTTTGCTTTCCACTCATCGAAAGGCATTCCATAAATAATTTCACGTGCTTGCGCTTTATCCATCTCAATGCCTTTTTCGTTGGCAGCTTCTTCATACCAGCGCGATAGGCAATTTCTGCAAAATCCAGATAGATCCATAAGGTCAATGTTTTGTACATCCGTGCGCTCGCGAAAATGGCTAACCAACCGACGAAATGCCGCCGCCTCAAGTTCTGTTCTTGTTGCATCATCCATCATCATTCTCCTTGCACATTCGTGTCAAACAGCATTAATTAAATACTGCGCGAAAATCTTATCTTCTAAAAAGGTTATCTACATCCAAGTTTCAAGTAGCAAAACGGTTACACCACGTATTTTTTCTGAAAGTTACACTAATTTCTAACGAACCCCTCCAAAAACAACTTACATTCCCGGCAGCCTTTAGTGCTCTTTTGATTGGCGGTATTATTATGGGCTTTTCGCCTGTATTTGTGCGTGAAGCAGAGGTCGGTGCTTTTGCCAGTGCATTTTGGCGTGTGATGTTTGCCCTACCCGTTTTGGTACTATGGGCAATGTGGGAATCACGAAAAAAGCACAAAACTTTAAATCTGAATTTCTCCAAAACAGCAATCATGGCAGGTCTCTTGTTTGCAGGAGATTTGGGGTTTTGGCATTTATCCATCCTCAACACGACTATGGCCAATGCTACCTTCCTGACAGGTCTGGCCCCTGTTTGGGTAATTTTATTCTCCAATCTAATATTAAAAGAAAAACCGCCAAAGAACGCATTTCTTGGCATCGTTATATGTTTGCTGGGTATGGGCTTGTTAATTAACGCAAGCTTCCGCGTTGATCCATCACGGCTACTTGGTGACCTTTATGGCATTATCACCTCTTTATTCTTCGGGTTCTACTGTATCGCAATCAGGTCTGGCACAAAAAGAACCGACAATAGCAGTTTGTTTCTGGTTTCAACAATTGTCACAACCCTTGCCTTGTTTAGTGTAACATTAATCGCCAATGAGCAGTTCTTTCCGCAAACACAGCGTGGCTGGGCAGCTCTTGCCTCGCTCGGCGTGTTAACACATGCAGGAGGACAAGGTCTATTGACGATCGCCATTGCATCTTTGACAGCCGCATTTTCGTCACTTGTAATATTTATCGAAGCCGTAACCGCTGCTCTTTTTGGTTGGCTACTCTTTGATGAAAAGATGGATGCTTTGCAACTCATCGGATGTTTTTTGATTATTGTAGGTATATGGGTCTCTCGCCCATCAAAAAGTCAAACTTAAAGCCTAACTATATCGTCATTAAGTTGACATGGAATCAAGTGTACGCGACAAATACTAAACATGAATCGCAATCCAGGATTTTGAACGCATCAGTATGCTTACAACCCTTTTCAAAAAGTTTTTAACGACAAGCGTGGCCTTGTCAACAGTCTCATTTGGCAGCACATTAATGACAGCGTCGCCAGCCAATGCTGATTTTCGCATTTGTAATGATACAAAAAGTCTTGTCGGCGCGGCTCTTGGCTATAAAGAAGATCAAAAATGGCTTTCAGAAGGTTGGTTTCAAATACCTGCAGAGACTTGTAGTTCTTTAATCGAAGGTGATCTTAATTCCAGATTTTATTACATCTACGCTGAAGATGCTGACAAGGGTGGACAATGGCGCGGCGACGTATTTCTTTGCACGAACGAACGCGAATTTAAAATCGAAGGCGTACAGGATTGCTTTACACGCGGTCACATAAAAACGGGTTTCTTTGAAATAGATACAGGCAATCGTTCTAACTGGATGGTACGCTTAACGGAACAATCCCAATCTCAACCTGCCCCTCAACCCCAACAGTAAAGCAGTAAGCATGCATCGCAAACGACGCACAAAGATTTTGGCAACTCTAGGCCCAGCCTCTTCTTCAAAAGAAAAAATAAAAGAACTCTTCAATGCTGGTGCAGATTTATTCCGTATCAATATGAGTCACTCGTCTCACGAGATGCTAAACGATCTGGTAGCAACTTTAAGATCTGTTGAAAAAGAAATTGGCAGACCTATTGGTATTTTAGCAGACCTTCAGGGTCCAAAGCTTCGACTTGGTGAATTTGCAGATACTGAAATCGCAGTAGAGGCTGGCGACAAAATAATACTTGATCTGGACGAAACACCAGGCACACAAACGCGCATCCACATACCCCACCCGGAAATCCTTGAAGCACTTGAGCCTGGTCACCGTATCCTGGTTGATGATGGTAAAGTCACGCTCAAGGTACTCAAAGCCTCAAAGAACGAAGCACTTACCGAAGTGGTTAGCGGTGCAAAACTTTCAAGTCGCAAAGGTGTTAGCCTGCCAGATTCCGAACTTGGTGTTAGCTCTTTAACTGAAAAAGACTATGCTGATCTTGATGCAGCACTTGCTGCAGAAGTAGACTGGATTGCGATTTCATTTGTTCAGCGTCCGGAAGATGTGGCAGAGGTTCGCAAAATTGCCAAGGGGCGAGCAGGTATATTATCTAAAATTGAAAAACCTCAAGCGCTTACAAAGCTGGAAGAAATCATAGAACTCTCCGATGCGATTATGGTTGCCCGCGGCGACCTTGGCGTTGAAGTTCCAATCGAACAAGTGCCTGGCCTGCAAAAACAAATGACACGTGCATGTCGGCGTGCTGGCAAGCCTGTTGTTGTTGCAACGCAAATGTTGGAATCCATGATTACAGCACCAATGCCAACGCGTGCCGAGGTTTCTGATGTTGGCACTGCAGTCTTTGAAGGGGCAGATGCAATTATGCTGTCAGCTGAATCTGCTGTGGGTGATTACCCGGTAGAAGCAGTTACCATGATGGATAAAATCGCAACACAGATTGAGCAGGATCAAAACTACGACGGTATTATTTCTGCCCAACGCGCAGAACCAGAGCCTACAGGCGCTGATGCAATTTCGCTGGCAGCACGTCAGATTGCGGAGACTTTAAACCTTTCTGCAATCGTTTGTTATACAGGTTCTGGAACAACAGGCCTACGCGCGGCAAGAGAACGTCCATCAGTTCCAATCATTGCATTATCACCCGTTGCAAGAACGGCAAGGCGCTTATCAATCGTCTGGGGTCTGCATTGTGTGGTTACGCAAGATGCTCATGACCTTGATGACATGGTGGATCGCGCATGCCGTATTGCAGCAAGTGAAAAATTTGCCAAACCTGGTGATCGGGTAATTATTTCTGCTGGTGTTCCGCTTGGCACACCAGGGGCTACAAATATGTTGCGCATTGCATTTGTCGCAAGCGATGGGCAATCTGGTATCTAACCCCACTAGCTTAGGAAACCACCTTGGATACACTCACCAGAATGCAGGCCTTTGTAGACATTGTGGAACAACAAGGTTTTTCTGCTGCTGCCAGAAAAGTGGGCCGCTCAAAAGCGCTGATGTCCAAATATGTGCGCGAATTGGAAGACGAACTTGGCATTCTCCTACTTAATCGAACCACAAGACAGTTTTCACTAACCGAAGCTGGTGAAGTGTTTCACAAATCAGCGCTTGAAATTCTCCAAAAAGTTGGTGACTTGCAAGATACGGTTCGTGAGGCTGGTAAGGGACATAAGGGACGTTTGCGAATTTCTGCGCCGCGTTCACTGACCGATCTGGAAATCGGCTTACCCATCGTGGAGTTTGCAACTGCCTATCCGGATATTACGATTGATATTAATCTGGATGATGCAATGGTTGATATGGTCGAAGAAGGATATGACGTTGCCATCAGAATTTCCCGACTTACAGATTCAGCCCTCATCGCAAAAAAACTTTCTGATTTCAGACTGGTATTATGTGCAAGTCCGCAATTCATTGAAAAACACGGCGCACCAAAATCTCCCAATGATTTAGGCGATGTTCCTTGCATTGTGGACACAAACCTGATGCGCAGAGCCAACTGGTGTTTTCTGGACGATGATGGACAGGAAATCAGTGTTCCAGTTCGTGGCAATATTGAAGTCAACAGCCCGGAAGTTGCCAGACGTGCAGCGCTTGCAGGCCTTGGGATGACGCTAGTGCCTGAATTTTCCATAGAAGAAGAACTCAAAAACGGTACACTTATTTCTTTACTGGAAGATCGCATTCCGTCGGGTGGTGGCATTTATGCTGTATATCCGCATAGACGACACGTACCTGGAAAAGTGCGTGTTTTCGTGGATTTCTTGGCGCACTGGTTTAAAACCAAAAGCAAATCCCAGATCTAGTCCTGAAGGAAAATAAAATTATTATGATACTTGGTCGCATTCAAATAGTTTGCCTCAAAAATGCCGTAGGAGTATTGTTATTGAACACTGATTTACAATTCAGGGCCGGTCAAAATGGCGTTTAGACGAACAAAGACTTTTATCTCATCACTGGCTTTGTTGCTTGGCAGCACATTATTGCCAAATGCTCACCCCCATGTATTCATAGAAGCCAATATGGAACTGGTCATTAATGAAAAGAACCAGTTTACAGAATTACGTCATGTATGGCGTTTTGATGAACTGTTTTCTTCAACGCTCATTTTTGATTATGACGCAGATGGCAGCGGCGATCTCAATGAAAAAGAAATAAAAGAAATCACCACAACCATCCATACATCAATCGCTGACTATGATTTTTATACCGCACTTCGTTCTGGTAAGGATGTGATCAACTTCTATGAACCTGAAAAGCTAAGCGCTTATATGGAAAATGGCCAAATGATCATGTTCTTTTCTATCGAACCTGAAAAACCGCATGACTTTA
>CALHIB010000206.1 GCA_938030595.1 uncultured Rhizobiaceae group bacterium
TGGAAATGAAAGCTTCAATACTTTTTGATCATAGTGGCGCATCGAAATCACATCTTGACTTGGTGCGCTATTGTAAACAGACACTGGGTTACAAAATAATCATCGTGAACGTTGCTTGTGATAAAACCTTGGCAAGTGAAAGAGTACGAAATCGAGTAATGTTGGAGGGGCGGCATACGCCACAGAATTATATTGCTGAACGCAAAGCCCGGATTGAAACGCTCTTAGCGTTATATAGAGATATTGCTAATCTGTTTTTGATGTTTGATGGTGCAACTGATAATGACAAACATGCAGATGAATTAGGAAATTTAATCTGCAATTTTATAGATGATTTGGCTTGTTCATAGCCTACCCGTTAGAAAGTAAGTTTTTGAAGACGTTAATAGTAATACCAGCCAGATATGGCTCTACAAGATTACCAGGAAAACCACTGGCAGAACTTGCCGGAGTGAAATTGATTGACCGTGTTGTAAAGGTTGCAGAGCTTGCAAGTAAAACAGGTCAATGTGATTTTTTGGTTGCAACAGATCATCATGAAATCGCCGATCACCTTACAAGAATTGGCGTCCAATCTGTTATGACGAGTGAAGAGCTAAATTCAGGATCTGATAGATGCTTGGCTGCTGTAGATGCATCTGATTATGATCCGGATTTTATTATCAATCTGCAAGGTGATGTGCCATTTACCCCACCACAATATATTGCCAATCTGATTGAATCAGCCAGCAAGTATGATGCTGATGTTTTCACATTAGGCTTGAATTTGTCATGGGAAGAATTGGATGCATTAAGAGAGCATAAAAAATCTGCCCCATTCAGTGGAACGACGTGTATAAGGTCGCAAGAGGGTTATGCTCTATGGTTTTCAAAAAAGATTTTGCCTGCCGTTAGAAAAGAAACTGATTTGAAAAAGGTATCCGATCTCTCTCCAGTTATTCGACATATTGGCATGTATGGTTACAGAACAAGCGCGTTGAGAAATTACGTATCCAAGCCACCATCATATTACGAAGAATTGGAAGGCCTTGAACAATTACGAGCGCTCGAAGCAGGTATGTCGATTTACGTATCGATTGTAGATCGTCCGAAAATTTCCATGTCGGGCATTGATACGGCGGAAGATTTAGTCCTCGCTGAAAGCTCAATACTGAAATATGGCGACCCGCATACAACGGGCGAATATTTATGATCAATAGACTTATGTCGTTTTATATCCATTCAGCGTGAGTTCATGAGGGCAAATTTATTTTGAAAAAAATAAATTTTATAAAGGCGCCAGTTTTGAAAAATAAAATATTAATTGCTTTATCGATCATGATTTCGGGCACAGCCAATTTTACAAATGCACAAGCCTCCGGACTTGCTGGTAGTGAATGGGGAACCGAAAAGCCTTTGGAGCAATTCATAAAATTTGGTGATGATGGAAAGCTTAATGGCTTTGGTGGATGTAATAATATGTTTGGCTCCTATCATGAAAAAAAGAGCGCCACCCATACAACAGGTCTTCTAAAAATAGGGCCATTAGCCAGCACAAAAAAGGCATGTTCGCAGGACGTCATGAAAGCCGAGTTTGATTTCATAACAAAGTTGGAGCGGGTTACTTCATATCAACGCAGCTCTCACCATCTTGAGCTAAAGGATAAAAGTTCAAAAGTTATCTTGCGATTGCGATGGAGAGACTTTGATTAGGCAGACGCAAGAAAGGCGCCATTTTTATAGTCAGGTTTTCCATAAATAAATGCCGTGCCATCAGGGTTGGTTACAATCCCGCCAGCAGCTCTCAAGATTGCATCCCCTGCTGCCGTATCCCATTCCATGGTAGGGCTAAAACGTGGGTAAATGTCTGCTTCGCCACAAGCAAGCAATCCAAATTTCAATGACGATCCAATGGACAAAATTTTATTTATCTTTTGATCTTTTAACCACTGTTCTGTTTTTTCATCGCGGTGCGACTGACTGGCTACGCCAATCATTTTATTACCGCTTCTGGGACTAGGGCATATTTTTTTATCGTTCTCAAAAGCACCAAGATTTTTTGCGCCATGAAACATACGTTTTAATGCAGGCGCATATACAATACCAAGTGTAGGTAATCCATTTTCAATTAAGGCAACATTTACAGTAAATGCTCCTTTGCCATCCCGTTTAAGAAATTCCTTGGTACCATCTAGCGGATCGACCAAAAAGAAAACATCTGGGGCAGTAAGTTCGTGACTATCAGGGTTTTCCTCAGAAATTATAGTAATTTCAGGAGCGACTTCTTTTAGTGCATGCAGCAAGATGCGCTCAGCTTTTTTATCTGCAAGGGTTACTGGCGAACCATCTTGCTTTTGCTCATGCTCGTGCAAAAAGTCGTCCTGATAAACTTGCATAATGGCTCCGCCAGCTTCTTCGATGAAAGGAAGTAAATCTTGGATGAGTTTTTGGTAGTCAATCATGTGTGTCGTTCGAAAATTACAAGCTTATGAATACACTCTACACGCTAATGGAAAAAATACTCATTATTTTCTGCAAATTGTAATTTATTCGAATTATTGCGCATGTTGAACAGGCTTCGTCGTTCAAATTCAAGGCTCAACCCTTGCGATATAGATGTTGCCATGCAATGTTACCACCACATTTTTTGTTGGGAGGAAATAACAAAAATGACTAAATCTAATAAACAACATCCGTTTTTGGCTATTTTTGCGCGCAATGCAAAAGAAGGTAAAATCGAACGTCGTGAATTTCTAGCATTAGCAAGCGCTTTTGGGGCTACAACAGCCGCTGCTTACGGGATGCTCGGATTAACGGCTCCATCAACCGCACAAGCAGCTCCAAAGCAAGGCGGCACAGCTCGCATGCAAATGGAAGTTCGCGCTCTTAAAGATCCACGCACATATGACTGGACACAGATCGCGACTTACACAGCGGGTTGGCTTGAGTATCTCGTAGAATATAACTCTGACGGTACATTCGAGCCTATGCTTCTTGAAAGCTGGGAAGTCAGTGACGATGCTAAAACTTATACATTGAACGTACGTAAGGGCGTCAAATGGAACAACGGCGATGATTTCACTGCTGCTGACGTTGCACGTAACATCGAAGGCTGGTGTGAAAAAGACGTTGAGGGTAACTCAATGGCTGGTCGTTTTGCTGTTCTTATTGGTGAAGACAATAAGGCTCTTCCTGGTGCAATCGAGGTTGTCGACAGTCACACAGTCAAGCTGAACCTGCCTGCTGCTGACATCACATTGATCCCTGGCATGGCTGATTATCCAGCTGCCATCACGCACTCAAGCCATAATCCGGAAGATATGCTTGGCACTGCTGTGGGTACAGGCCCATACAAGCCGGAAAGCCTGGAAGTGGGTGTAAAAGGCGTCATCGTTCGTAACGAAGGTTTCGATTGGTGGGGTTATAAAGCAGGTAAAGGCGCTTATCT
>CALHIB010000207.1 GCA_938030595.1 uncultured Rhizobiaceae group bacterium
GGTCGCGCTCAGACACGGTTTTATACTGAATTGGAAAATTGGCTTTCTTCTGTAACGGATTTAAACTCTGAAATGGCTTTATCTTCTGGTGCTAGCTCGGAGGATGTTAAACTTCATATTGAGCAATTGACACAGAGACTCCAAGGACAGAACCAAGGTGGTCGTTCCAATGAAGCAGTTGCAAGTCTAGTTGATAGTATTCAGCATATGGTCAAGCATATGCGCAATGAGCAGGATATTACGCGTCAGCAATTAGCCCAGCAAAATGAGCAGCAAAAAGACCTCATGATGTTGATGCGCCAGCTGAATGCATTTTTTGAGAAGGCGTCCAAGTAGCAATGGCATCGGTACGTTCCAGATATCGCGAAAGAAGCGTCAATTACTGGCCGGGTTTTGTCGATGCGTTGGCAACACTTTTGCTCGCCATTATGTTTCTGCTTTCTGTTTTTGTACTGGCGCAATTTTTGCTCAGCCAGGAAATCAGTGGCAAGGATGAAGTGCTCAACAGGCTCAATTCGCAAATTGATGAACTGACTTCTTTATTGGCTCTTGAACAAGCGAATAAACAGGATTTGGAAGACAATATTGCAACCTTGCAATCATCGCTTACTAATACAGAAAGCGAACGCTCCAGATTAGAAACACTGCTTTCTCAAGGTAATAATAATACGGCAGAAACGAATGCTAAAATTGGGGCGCTTTCAACACAGATTGATGAAGAAAAGCAGTTGAGCAAGCGTGCCTTGAGTCAGGTAGAATTGTTGAACCAGCAAATTTCTGCATTACGTCGTCAAATTGCTGCACTTGAAGATGCCTTGGATGCTTCTGAAGATCAGGACCGGGAAAGCCAAACCAAAATTGCTGATCTTGGCAAGCGTTTAAACGTTGCGCTTGCTCAGCGCGTGCAAGAATTAAACAGATATCGTTCGGACTTCTTTGGTCGTTTGCGTGAAATTTTGGGTGGGCGTTCTGATATTCGGATTGTGGGTGACCGTTTTGTATTCCCGTCCGAGGTTTTGTTTACATCTGGTGCGGCAGAATTGAATGCTGGGGGGCAAGCAGAAATGCTGAAAGTGGCTCAAGCGCTTATTCAAATCGGTTCGGAAATTCCCGATGATATTAATTGGGTTCTGCGCGTTGATGGTCATACCGATAATGTGCCGCTGGCAGGAACTGGTCGCATTCGTGATAATTGGGAATTGTCATCAAATCGGGCTACTTCAGTCGTGCGTTTCTTTATTGCACAAGGCATTCCTGCCAAGCGGCTGGTGGCTGCAGGCTTTGGTGAATTCCAACCATTGAATGATGAAGACAGCGATGAAGCGCGCGCACAAAACAGGCGGATAGAGCTCAAACTCACGGAGAGATAAGATGGGCGAGATTGCTGATGTTATTATTGTAGGCGGTGGCCTTTCAGGCCTTGTCGCCGCCCATGAGTTAACCAGCCGTGGCAAGCGTGTGTTCATTCTAGATCAGGAAGCAGAAAATTCTCTGGGCGGGCAGGCTTTTTGGTCGCTGGGCGGGCTATGCATGATTGATACGCCTGAACAAAGGCGCATGCGCATCAAGGACAGTCATGCGCTTGCCCTACAAGACTGGATGGGCTCTGCGCAATTTGACCGCGAAGAAGATTACTGGCCGCGTATCTGGGCCGAAAGCTACCTTGAGTTTGCTAGTGGTGACATGCGTTCATATTTGCATGATTTGGGCATGCGTTGGTTTCCGGTTGTTGGATGGGCTGAGCGTGGTGGTTCTTTTGCAGATGGGCATGGTAACTCTGTACCGCGCTTTCACATCACTTGGGGCACAGGTGAGGGCATTATTGAACCGTTTGTGTTACGCGCGCAGGAAGCTTCTAAAAATGGTTTGCTAGAGTTCAAGTTCCGTCATCAGGTTTCTAAATTGATAACCAAAAACGGTATTGTAACGGGGGTGAGTGGTGAAATACTTGAACCCACTACTGTCAAGCGAGGCGAACAAAGCTCCCGCGAAGTGGTGGGAGATTTTGAATATCATGCGCAGTCGGTGATTGTTTCTTCCGGCGGCATTGGCGGCAATTTTGACCTTGTAAAAAAGAACTGGCCGACCGAGCGTCTCGGCAAAGCGCCGCAAAATATGGTGGCAGGTGTACCGCATCATGTGGATGGCAAGATGATTGGCATCGCCAAGAAGGCGGGTGCCAATGCCATCAACGAAGACCGCATGTGGCATTATACGGAAGGGGTTAAAAACTTCGATCCGATTTGGCCTTCACACGGTATCAGAATTTTGCCGGGACCTTCTTCCATGTGGTTCGATGCGGAAGGTAACCGCATGCCAGCGCCTTGTATGCCAGGGTTTGATACGCTTGGAACGCTAAAGCATATTTTATCGACGGGGTATGATTATTCATGGTTCGTGCTGACGCAAAAAATCATCGAAAAAGAGTTCGCGCTTTCAGGCTCTGAACAAAATCCAGATTTGACGTCGAAGAAATGGCTTGAAGTGCTTAAGGCGCGTTTGGGCAAAGGCGCCACACCTAATGTTGAAGCCTTCAAGCAGAAGGGCGAAGACTTTGTGGTGCGGGACGACCTCGAGAGTCTGGTTGCGGGCATGAACCAGATTGCAGGTGGCGGTCTGGTGAATTATGAAAAGCTGAAAACCCACATCGAGGCGCGCGATAGGGAGGTCGATAACAAGTTCTCCAAGGATGCGCAGATCATGGCGATCAATTCTGCAAGAAATTATTTAGGCGATAAACTTATCCGCACCGCCAAGCCGCACAAAATTTTAGATCCTGCTTCTGGGCCATTGATTGCTGTGCGCTTGAATATTGTTACAAGAAAGTCATTGGGTGGTTTGCACACAAATCTTAATAGTCAAGTGCTTGATAAAAAGGGTAAAACAATTGAAGGACTTTATGCGGCGGGTGAAGCGGCAGGCTTTGGTGGCGGCGGTTATCATGGTTATAATTCATTAGAGGGCACATTCTTAGGCGGTTGTATTTTCTCTGGGCGTAAAGCTGGAGAAAGTTCTGCTTAATATAGATAAGAAAAATTCTTACGTTAAGGTCATTTGCATTATAGAACAAACATGACTTATAATCTTATATGCTGTAGTGGGGGATTATTATCTAACACACAGTAAGTGATCGATTATCTTGCCCCGATAATCGGTCACTTTTTATTTGTTAGTATTTTTCCAGGTTTTTTCGCATTTTGTTTAATACTGATAACATGGTCGAAATTTCATCATTGTTAATCGATTGAGCAGCCAGAAGGGGAATTTTCAAAGCACCTTCAATTATATCTTCCCGTAACTGCCAACCGTTTTTAGTCAGGAATACCTGTTTTTTTCTTGTATCATTTGGAGAAACATCCCTGACCAGCAATCCTTCCCTGGTCATTTTTTGAATTAGTTGTGAAGCAACACTCGGTGTCATGAAGGCCAGTTTTGAAATTTCAGTTTGAGCAATTCCATCAGATGTCCATGGAAGTCTAAGGATATGAAAATGCGCAACAGGTACTTTTGATGTGC
>CALHIB010000208.1 GCA_938030595.1 uncultured Rhizobiaceae group bacterium
CCTGTGTTTCCCGGGATATCAGGCTGGAATAAAACGAGATCAGGCATGGTCAATTTGGCTCAAGAGGATTAGATAGAGGCTATGTACTCTTATTTTGAATCCTTAATCAATCCATATCCTGATGAAGCGGCTACGCGTTCACCAGATACGTTGCTTGCCTTCTTTTGGCATTACACGCGACCAGTATGGAAAATATTGGCTATGATGGCTTTCTTGATTGCCTTGATCTCAATCATGGAAGTGTGGCTCTTTGCTTTTTTGGGTAATATTGTTGATTGGCTAAGTGAAGCAGATCGCAAGACTTTCCTGGCTGAAGAAGGTATGACGCTGGCGATCATGCTTGGTTTTATCTTGATTATCATGCCAATTGTTGGCGTGTTTCATTCAACTATCCTGCACCAATCTATTTTGGGTAATTATGGCATGATCATGCGCTGGCAGATGCATAAGTATTTGTTGCGCCAAAGCATGTCTTTTTTCTCGGATGAATTTGCAGGACGGGTTGCGACCAAGGTGATGCAGACGTCTCTGGCTGTTCGTGACGCGACGATCACCATTTTGAATGTAATGGTTTATGTGACCGTCTATTTTGTCGGCGCCATGGTGTTGGCTGCTTCGTTTCATTGGGGGCTGATGCTGCCATTTCTAGCGTGGCTGGTTTTGTATCTGATAATGCTGCGATACTACCTGCCAAAGATGTCGGATATTTCCAAGAAGCAGGCAGATGCGCGTTCGCTCATGACAGGGCGCGTGGTTGATAGCTATACCAATATTGCGACGGTTAAACTCTTCGCGCACACGGATCGCGAAGAGGCTTATGCTAAAGATGCTATGGATGGTTTTTTGCAAACGGTTCATCCGCAGATGCGGTTATCAACCAATCTGGAGATTTGTATCAAGCTGTTAAACCATCTGCTTCTCGCAGGGGCAGCAATGGCAGGCATTATGCTTTGGATATCCAGTTCGATAAGCGTCGGCGCCGTTGCGGTTGCGGTTGGGCTTGTGCTTCGCATGAACGGCATGGCCTATTGGGTAACATGGGAGTTGGCACGTTTGTTTGAGGCGCTGGGCGTCGTACAAGATGGCATGAATATGCTTTCGAAAGCTCAGAATATTCAAGACAAAGCTGATGCGGTGGACTTGGATGCGACAGGTAAACCTATAAGCTTTGACAAAGTTTGTTTCACTTATGGTGGTGAAGGTGCTGTAATGGAAAGCTTGTCACTTGATATTAAGCCAGGTGAAAAAATTGGCCTGGTCGGGAGATCAGGCGCAGGTAAAACAACGCTCACGAATATTCTTTTAAGATTTTATGATGTTGAGGAAGGTGTTGTAAAAATTGGTGATATAAATGTTGCTGATGTGAAACAAGACAGTCTGCGTGCAAACATTGGTATGGTGACACAAGACACTTCTCTTCTACACAGAACCATTCGTGAGAATATTGCTTATTCCAAGCCTAACGCAAGTGACGATGAAGTGATCGAAGCAGCAAAGCGTGCCAATGCCTGGGAGTTTATTCAAAGTTTGGTTGATAATCAGGGGAATATCGGGTTGGACGCGCAAGTAGGCGAACGCGGTGTTAAACTTTCTGGTGGCCAAAGACAACGGATTGCGATTGCGCGTATCTTCTTGAAAGATGCGCCTATATTGGTTTTGGATGAGGCAACGTCTGCCTTGGATTCAGAAGTGGAAGCCGCCATTCAGGAAAGCTTGTTTAAATTGATGGAAGGCAAGACTGTGATTGCGATCGCGCACAGGCTATCGACCATTGCACAATTGGATAGACTAATTGTCATGGAAAAGGGCGAGATTGTAGAAAATGGCTCACATGATGAACTGGTAGAAGCAGGCGGTATTTATGCTGACCTTTGGTCTCGACAGTCAGGCGGGTTTTTGTCAGTTGATGAGACAACAAAAACTGCAGCGGCCGAGTAATTATGCAGTTGGTGGATGCAGTTTTTCGTTTCTTTGAGGGGTGGATTGACCCTTTTAAGCCGCGCGATGATTATGAACCACCCAACAAATTCTTGGCCTATGTGTGGCATTATGTAAGCCAGGTTAAATGGGCGTTTATGGCACTTTTGATTTACGGTTTTGTCAATGCGGTGGTTGAAGCCGTCGTGTTTTCCTATGTAGGACAATTAGTTGATTTGCTCACGCAGTTTGAAGCGGATGGCAAACATGCGACAGGCTGGGCCGGTTTGCTGGCTGAAGTTGGCAATAAGCTTTTGATCATGTTTTTTGTAGTAGCACTCTTGCGTGCAGCGGTTGTGACTTTTGGTGCGCTCATTGAAGAACAGGTTATTGTGCCAGGTTTTTTCATGATGATGCGATGGCAGAGCCATAAGCATGTTATCGGGCAGTCCCTCTCATTTTTCCAAAACGATCTTGCAGGGCGGATAAGCCAGAAGGTTTTCCAGTCCGGCATGGCAACTGGCGATATGATGATTTCGCTTTTGCAGGTCATTTGGTTTGTTGTGATTTACGCGGTGACTACAGCAGGATTGTTGTTTGCTCTTGATTGGCAGTTGGGCGTTGTGATCGCAGTTTGGATTGCTGCTTTTTATGCAATTGCCAGGTATTTTATCCCCAAGGTGCGGGACCATGCTCGAAAGTCTGCGGAAACTGCTTCTGGTGTTTCCGGCCGAATGGTTGATAGCTATTCTAATATACAAACCGTAAAATTGCATGGAGATGCGACTCAGGACGATTTTATTCTGGATGCGATGCATGCGCACCAACAAACAATTTATCCTTTTACCAGAACGCTCACTTTAATGCGTGTTTCGCTTGCAGTGGTGAACGGTGTTGTGATTTCGGTTGTTGCCACTATTGCCATTGATCTTTGGCTATCCGAGCAAAGCAGCCTTGGATCCGTAGCCTTTGTGCTGGCGCTGGTTTTGCGGTTGCAACTTTTGTCTGGGCGTTTGTTGGGTAATCTCAATGGATTTTTCCGCAATGTTGGTGTTACACAAAACACGATGGAGTTGGTTGCCAAGCCTCACGATATTCAAGACGAGCGCGATGCGCCAGCGTTTGAATTCAAGGCAGGTATGATTGAATTTCAAAATGTCAGTTTTCACTACGATAAAGTGGATGGCATAATTGATAATTTGAACCTGAAAATTAGGCCAGGTGAGAAAATTGGTATCGTTGGACCATCGGGAGCTGGAAAAACAACTCTGCTTCATTTGTTAATGCGGTTTTATGATCCGGAGAGTGGCGTGGTGTTGATTGATGGCCAAGAAATCTCTCAAGTTCAACAAGATAGTCTTCGTTCGAATTTTTCATTCGTACAACAAGATGTGCAATTGTTTCATCGATCCGTTTTTGAGAATATCGCCCAAGGTAGTGGGTGTGCTGACAAGGCTGCAGTTACAAGAGCAGCCAAGCTTGCCAATGCGCATGAGTTTATTATGCAGCTTGAAGATGGCAAAGGTAACAAGGGTTATGACGTGCAGGTTGGTGAGCGCGGTGTTAAATTATCGGGTGGCCAGCGCCAACGCATTGCGATTGCGCGTGCACTTTATAGAGATGCGCCTATTTTGGTTTTGGATGAAGCAACCAGCCAATTGGATTCTGGTGTCGAGGAAGCAATTCAGGAAAATTTGGCAACGCTGATGGCTGGTAAAACCGTTTTTGTTGTCGCGCATCGATTGTCGACGATTTCCAGGTTGGATCGATTGATTGTGCTGGATCAAGGCAAAATCATAGATGAGGGTACGCATAACGACTTAATTTCAAAGCCTGGGTTGTATGCTGACTTGTGGGCCAGCCAAACGAATGTTTAGTGGTTTTGCATTCTCAAGACTTGCTTTTGTTAAGAAGCTTCTAAATATTGTTCTAACAGAAGATTTTGAGATCTTTTGGTTTTTTAATGTGAGTATTACGACGAATGAGTAATCGTGAAGACCTAGAGAACTGGATCGCGCGTTCTGCGCTTGGTAGCCGTTCTGACTTCGAAAAATTATATAATGCAACTTCTGCGAAACTTTTTGGGATATGTTTGCGTATCTTAAATAATAGAAGTGAAGCGGAAGAAGCATTGCAGGAGACGTATATCAAGGTTTGGAATTCATCATCCAAGTTTACAGCAGGGCAGGCAAGTCCAATATCATGGCTTGCAGCAATCGCTCGTAATAGCTCAATTGACTATTATCGCCGTAAAAAACCAGAGGCTGGTGATATTTCAGAGGCTGAAATGATCGCTGATGAAGCGCCGTCACCAGAAGCAAATGCTTTGCTTTCAGATGATGTTGGCAGACTAAACGTTTGTATGGCTGAGTTGGATGATCGTCACGCGGACGCTTTGAAGAATGTATATTTGAGTGGCTGGACCTATGTTGAAGCGGCTGAAAAGCTGGATATTCCGTTAAACACAGCCAAAACATGGATTAGAAGAGGCTTGATAAGCCTAAGGGATTGTTTGAACAGATGAGTGCTTTGGATAAAGATAAAAGCTGGCTAGCAGCTGAATACGCCTTGGGCGTCAGCGAAGGCGAATCTCGCCGCAGGGCTGAGCGTCTCGTGGAGCGTGACATTGATTTTCGTAAAAGTGTTGATGCCTGGCAAAACCAGTTGTCACCTATTTTGGAGGAAGTTGAGGCTGTTTCTCCACCAACCAAGGTTTGGCATGAAATAGAGAAGTCTATTGCACCGATGGAAGTCAACCGTGTTGCGGAACCTTCCGATAGCGGATTCTGGAAGATGATTACAGCTTTCACATCTACTGTTGCAGTCGCATGCTTGGGTGGGTTGCTATACATTAGTGGCGGTGATTTCACTAGTGGAACTGTTTCTGGGTTAAAGCAGAAACTTGAAGTATCTCAAGCAAATATAGCTTCAGCAAATACTGCGTTTGAAGAGGCGCGTCAGCGTAGCAATGCGCTTGAAGCTGAATTGGCGGATGCTGTTGCGGGTCTGGAAATTGCTCAGGCAGAACTTGAGCAAACAACCGGGTCGCTCGAAGAGGCTAATTTGAAAGTTGCGGATGCACGCGCTGAAGTGGAAAGCCTGAAACAGGCATTTCAATCCACCAGACCTTTGGTTGCTTCTCTTACACAGAGTGGTGATGCACCTGCTTTTGTGGCTCAGTACGACCCGCTCAAGAAAGCTTTGTTGATTAAAACGGCTCTTGAAGACACGGATGAAAAAGTGCCTGAAATCTGGTTGATACCTGCGCAAGGTGAGCGTAAAGGCGAGGTTTTATCTCTAGGCGTGATGGATGAAAAAGCCCCTGATGAAGTTAAAATCACAGATGATTTTGTGAAATTGATTGGCGAAGGTGGTACACTTGCAATTACCATGGAACCGGCAGGAGGTTCACCAACTGGTGTAGCCACAGGACCTGTTATTGCACTGGGTAAATTGCAGGCGTTCTAAGTTTATTTTTTGCTTGCGAAATTCAACGTTTTGCGCAAAAAAGCGAAAGAATTAAATATTCCGGAAACAAAAAGCATCATCAACGCGTTACTTGATTATAGCTTTTAGTTCCGGATGAAGGTCAGGGAGGAGAGGATGTCCAAGGACATCTCTTGACCTCATCCAAGCCGCAGCGGGGCACTCTCCGCTGCGGTTTTTTTATATCCAAATTTTTTCAAAGTTTTTTGAAACTATTTCGTACGCTGTACGTATTTACTAATAACTGATCGCGAACAGTTTTAATATTAATTATATAAATAAGGGAAACCAAAATGAAACTGTCAAAAGTAAGAAACCTAATGCTCGCTGTTGCGACAACAACAGCCTTTTCTGCAACGCAAGCAATGGCTGCAAATACTGTTGTTGATATCGCAGTCGAATCACCAGACCATACAACACTGGTTGCAGCGGTAAAAGCTGCTGGTCTTGTAGATACACTCGCTAGTGAAGGTAAATTCACAGTATTTGCGCCAACCAATGCTGCCTTTGGCAAGTTACCAGATGGCACTGTTGATACTTTGTTAAAACCTGAAAACAAAGGTCAACTTGCAAAAGTGCTTACAGCACATGTTGTCGCTGGAAACATTACATCGAGTGATCTTGTTGCAAAAATCAAGGCACACGGTGGCAATTTCAATTTCAAAACTGTTAGTGGTGATGCCCTAACCGCACGTCTTGATGGCGGTCACGTCTATATCTTTGACGAAAGTGGCGGCGCGGCGCTTGTAACAACTGCTGATGTCCAAGGCGACAATGGTATCGTACACATCGTAAATGACGTACTCCTACCAAAATAATCCTCCCAAGATTGGGTCAGATAATTCAGATTTATGATTTATCCGCCTAAGGTAGACAGATTTGAACCGATCTCTTTTGATTAAGAGGTCGGTTTTTGTTTAGCCCATTTCCTCGGCCAACATCTCAAGTTCCAACCATTCCGTTTCTTTCTCACCTAACAATTCCTCGCGCTTGCCAAGTTCGCCTGCCCAAGCGTTGAATTTTTTTGGGTCTTCATCATAAAGCCCTGGTTTTGTGAGAGCTTTTTGAAGTTTTTCGATTTCAAATTCCAGGCGCTCTATTTCTTTTGGTAACGTCTTGAGCGCGTGTTGTTGTTTGGGCGAGAGTTTGTTTGGAGCCTCTTTTGGCTTTGCTTCCTGCTTGGGCTTGGCTTTTGATTTCGTTTTTGTCTTTTGCGGTTCAGCTTTGGGTGCTGATCCTCTTTGAGCCAGCATGTCTGAATAGCCGCCTGCGTATTCGGTCCAAACACCATCGCCTTCAGAAGCTATGACTGAGGTACAGACGCGGTCGAGAAAATCACGGTCGTGGCTGACGAGTAGGACTGTGCCTGGGTAATCTGCCAGGAACTCTTGAAGCAAATCGAGTGTTTCCAGATCAAGATCGTTGGTTGGTTCATCGAGTACCAAAAAGTTTGAAGGTGTGCGAAGGCCACGTGCCAGCATCAAGCGACCACG
>CALHIB010000209.1 GCA_938030595.1 uncultured Rhizobiaceae group bacterium
TTTGCAATTGTTCACGAAACTGGTCGATTATCAGCTTCATGTCCAGCCCTATTGAAGTGACTTCGGCAGAATTTGACTTCGAACAAATTGTATTGCACTCGCGGTTAAACTCCTGAGCCAGAAAATCCAAACGTCGCCCAAAAGGACCATCGCTTTTCAAGAGGTCTTGCGCAGCTTTTACATGAACAACCAGCCGATCAAGCTCTTCCTGCAAGTCTGCCTTAGCCGCAAGAAGAGCTGCTTCCTGGTACAACCGTTGCTCATCAAACTCAGAATTACTCTCAATGAGCTTATCAACTTGGTTCTTCAATTGAGCTTTGATGGCCTCAGGACTTCGCGCATCATTGGCTTCAATAGCGGAATGAAACAGGGAAATTTTCTCAATCTGTTCAAGAAGAACTTTTGCAATTGCAGAACCTTCACTTTGCCGCATGGCAACAAGCAATTGAGCTGCCTCCTCAAGACTTTCCAAAATTGCAGCATTGCGTTTGGTTTTAAAGTCCTCATCAAGTTCTTTTTCGCCAAGTTCAACAACACCACGCATTGCCATCAACTCTGCAGCAGTTGGAAGGTCACCACCAACCTTTTGTTGAAGTTCCTTTGCAGCAATCAAGAGCGCAGAAACAGCCTCTTGATTTACATAGGGAATGGCCCCAGATGCGGATTGCGTAATTGACAAACTGATTTGAATGTTACCACGCTTGAAATATTTACTAAGCAACGCCCTGGCCGCCACTTCTACGGCTTCAAATCCGTTTGGAACCCGAAGTCTTAAATCCAGCCCCTTGCCATTGACGGAGCGCATCTCCCAGACCCATGCGGTATCTTCAAATTGCCCTTGAGTGCGGGCGAAACCTGTCATGCTTTGCAATTTCATTTTGCCCCCAATAGCATATTAGATCTGGACTAGTTTTGCTGTGTTTCCTCACCGCTTGCCTGATTTTCCTGTTGCAGTTTTTGCTGTTTTTCAATTTGGCGCCAGCGAGCAACATTCTGGTTGTGCTCATCCAGTGTTTTTGCAAACACATGGCCACCCGTGCCATTTGCAACAAAGAAAATATCATCTGTACGCGATGGATTCGCAACCGCTTCCATGGCGGCACGACCAGGATTCGCAATAGGCCCAGGCGGCAAAGCTGGTATCGTGTAAGTATTGTAAGCGGTTGGCTTTTCGATATCAGACTTATAAATCGGACGATCCTTTGGCTTACCTTGCCCACCGAAGATACCATAGATAATTGTTGGATCTGATTGCAATTTCATGCCTCTGTTCAAGCGATTGATGAAAACAGACGCCACACGCGGGCGTTCATCAGCTTTTCCCGTTTCCTTTTCAACGATTGAAGCAAGCGTTACCAATTCTTGCGGTGTCGAAATCGGCAAATCAGGAATACGCTTTGCCCAGATTTGAGCAAGGAAACTCTCTTGTGCAACGCGCATCCGCTCAATCACTTCAGCACGTGTCGTACCGCGTTGGAACGGATAAGTATCAGGAAGCAGAGACCCTTCTGCAGGCAGTGTCTCAGGCATTGGCCCTTCAAGGATTTCATTGTCGGCAATACGTTCAAAAATTTGATATACGGTCAGACCTTCTGGCAATGTAACCTTATGCAAAATTCCCTTTCCAGAACGAATAGTCTCCATCACGTCATACATGCTCATTTGAGGCTGAAAAATATATTCACCAGCTTTAAGCGTACTTTGCGCACGATGAGCTTTTACGCCTTGGCTAAATATCCAGCCGTTGTCGATAATTCCATTAGACAACAATTGGCTGGAAATCTTGTTTAAAGATGACCCCTCTTTAATGACAACCGTCTGCGGTTCTTCAAGCGGCCCAGCGCCTTCAAATTCACTTTTCCCATAGAGCGCGAAGAGACATAAACCCAACACAACCAACACCAAACAACTCATCATGAAATTCATGAATACAATGAAATTACCTCTGGCAGATTTACTACGCTTGGGTGGCGGAGGAACTTCTTTGGCTTGCAAGGCTTTAATAGGCGATTTTGCTTCCAAATGCTCTGTATTAGCAGGCGCGGCTGCTCGTCTGCCAAACTCGTTGTTTATGTCTTCAGAAATTCCACTCAACTTAGTATTCCCAATTCAAATTTATTTATTCTACATCACCGATAATTATGGCTATTTTCAGAAACAATCAGCGTCACTCAGGGTTATAAAATCAGTTTAAAATTATATCTTCTTCAAAATCAAAGAGGCGTTCGTACCACCAAAACCAAACGAATTGGAAAGCGCAACATTTATCTCACGCTCCCTTGATTTCTTGGGCACAAGGTCAATTTTTGTTTCGCGCTCAGGATTATCCAAATTCAAGGTAGGTGGAGCAATCTGATCACGAATTGCAAGCGCAGAGAAAATAGCTTCAACAGCACCCGCAGCACCCAACAAATGCCCAATCGCAGATTTGGTCGATGACATTGAAACCTTTGATGCTGCATCCCCCATAAGACGCTCGGCAGCACCCAATTCAATTGTATCGGCCATCGTAGAAGTCCCATGCGCATTGATATAGTCGATCTCACTTGCATCCATCTTTGCATTGCGCAGTGCAGAGGTCATGCAACGGAACGCACCATCACCATCTTCAGATGGTGCCGTAATGTGAAACGCGTCACCAGAGAGACCGTATCCAACAACCTCAGCATAAATTTTTGCGCCACGCGCCTTAGCATGTTCGTATTCTTCCAGAACAACCGTTCCAGCTCCCTCACCCATCACAAAACCATCACGGTCTTTATCGTATGGGCGCGAAGCACGCTTTGGATCGTCATTGTAACTTGTTGAAAGAGCCTTACATGCCGCAAATCCAGCCATCGACAAACGACATACAGGTGATTCCGCACCACCAGCAACCATAACGTCTGCATCCCCAAACATGATCAAACGAGATGCATCACCTATGGCATGCGCGCCCGTCGAACAAGCTGTAACAACAGAATGGTTAGGGCCCTTGAGACCGTGCTTGATAGAGACCTGGCCGGATACAAGATTAATCAAACGACCCGGAATAAAGAACGGACTTACACGCCGAGGGCCACGTTCTGCCAAAAGCAGAGATGTTTGTTCAATGCCTTGAAGGCCGCCAATACCTGAACCCAACAGAACGCCAGTGCGGTAACAGTCTTCATCTTCTGTCGGATGCCAATCAGCATCATTTAACGCCATGTCAGAGGCAGCCATGCCATAAATAATAAAAGGATCAACCTTACGCTGTTCTTTTGGCTCCATCCAATCATCAGGATTGAAAGTGCCATTTGAACCATCACCAAACGAAATTTGACATGCAATTTGGGCAGCAACATCATCAACTTGAAAATTCTCAATGCGCTCGGCAGCATTTTCACCAGCAAGAATTTTTGCCCAAGTCTCTTCAGCGCCACAAGCCAAAGGAGTGACCATACCAACACCAGTGATTACAACACGTCTCATTCAGATTCGCCCTTATTTTTAAAAATTTTACAATGTCTTGAGTTCGGATGATAGGCACTGTTGAGTTATCAACAGCCACATTACCTTTGCGTAAATGTAAAGATCACCCCCCCAGATACGCGAAAGGCGGCCAAAAGACCGCCTAACGTATAAATATTCCGATTGAAAAGCTTATGCTTTTGCTTTTTCAACGAATTTAATTGCATCACCAACAGTTTGAATTGTTTCTGCAGCATCGTCAGGAATTTCAACGTCAAACTCTTCTTCAAAAGCCATAACAAGCTCAACGTTATCTAATGAATCAGCACCAAGGTCGTCAATAAAGCTTGCCGCTTCAGTTACTTTTTCTGCATCAACGTCTAGATGCTCAACTACGATTTTTTTGATGCTTTCAGCAATATCACTCATGTGTCAGTCCTCGACTGTTGGTTGGTCCCAAACGTGGGACATTCTGTTTGTTTAAATGCTATGCCTTGTAACAAATTACAAGGTCATAATTTCTAAATTCTGCGGTCGATTAACATAGTTCGTTAGAAACTACCAGAGTAATTAACCAGAAATTTTTACTAATCCACGAAGGCCTAAACCATCGCCATGCCGCCATTCACGTGTAACGTCTGACCCGTCACATAGCCACCTTCGTTACTAGCCAAATAAAGTGCCGCAGAGGCAATGTCATCGCCCTCGCCCATTTTCTTCATCGGAATAGCGCCCATGATAGCTTCTTTTTGCTTGTCATTCAGCTTTTCTGTCATTGCAGAAGAAATAAAGCCTGGAGCAATACAATTCACCGTTACATTTCTTGAAGCAATTTCTTGCGCAAGTGATTTTGTAAAACCAATCATGCCAGCCTTGGACGCACAATAGTTTGCCTGACCTGGGTTACCAGTCACACCAACGATCGATGTAATATTGATGATACGACCGCCCTTGCGACGCATCATCGGGTAAGCGATTTCTTTTGTCAGACGAAATACTGCCGTTAAATTAACGCGCATGACATCATCCCAGTCTTCGTTTGACATGCGAGCAAACAAACCATCGCGGGTGATGCCAGCATTGTTTACTAAAATATCGACACCCTCAAGTTTTTCTTCAGCAGATTTACCCAAAGCTGACGCTTCATCCAAATCTGATAAGTTTGCAGGAAGCACAACCGTACGATCACCAAGGTCACTTGCAAGTGCGTTTAGCTTTTCTTCACGTGTACCATGAAGCCCAACCGTTGCTCCTTGTGCGTGCAACATGCGTGCAATTGATTCACCAATGCCGCCAGAAGCGCCAGTAACCAAGGCTTTTTTGCCAGTAAGGTCAAACATTCAAATTCTCCTAAAATTATGAGGAAACAGCTTCTATAGCTTTTTCAATATCATCCGGGTTGCCGACAGCAACGCTTGAAAGGTCTCGATTAATACGACGCGCCAGACCGCTAAGAACTTTACCCGACCCCACTTCCATCAGGTTTGTGACACCATTTGCGCCCATCCATTCGATCGTTTCACGCCAGCGTACTTGCCCTGTTACTTGTTCAACAAGCCTTGTTCTAATTTCATCAGGATCAGAAATCGGTGAAGCTAGAACATTTGCAACCAGAGGCACGCAAGGTGCATTCATGGTTACATCAGAAAGTGCCTCTGCCATGGCATCAGCAGCAGGCGACATAAGTGCCGAATGAAACGGTGCTGAAACCGGCAACAAAAGAGCGCGCTTTGCGCCCTTTTCACTTGCAAGAGCAGCTGCTTTCTCAACTGCAGCCTTAGAGCCTGAAATCACCAATTGCCCACCGCCATTATCATTTGCGATTTGGCAAGAGCCTTCACTTGATACATCTGCACAAATTGCTTCGACATCTGATTGTTCCAGCCCAATGATTGCAGCCATAGCGCCTTCACCAACAGGCACAGCTGCCTGCATTGCATTCCCGCGAATGCGCAATAGACGCGCTGTATCAGCAATCGAAAATGTACCAGCAGCACAAAGTGCTGAATATTCACCCAGCGAATGCCCGGCAACATAAGAAGCATTATCTTTTAGCGAAAAACCTTTTTCTTCCAAGGCACACAGAGCTGCAATGGAAACCGCCATCAAGGCAGGTTGCGCATTGGCAGTAAGAGTCAATGTATCTTCTGGCCCTTCCAGAATGACACTAGAGAGCTTTTCACCCAGCGCATCATCAACCTCATCAAAAACAGCCTTTGCTGCAGATGAAGTCTCTATAAGCGCCTGCCCCATACCAACAGCCTGACTGCCCTGTCCTGGAAATGTAACTGCTAAAGACATATAGAATCCTTGGAAAAGTTAATTTGGCCTGTTTTGCTTGGTGCGTGTGTATGAGTCAAGGTTTGGAAATAAATCTCCAAAGCTATTCCCTTAGCGCCCAGCAATCCAGTTTAGCGCAACACGCCAGTCTATCATGCGAACCGGCGTTCCGTGTTTGCCACCATCATAGACGGCCAGACGAACAGGATAGCCTGGAGACTTCGCTCTCAAACCTGAATAATATTTGTAAGCATCTTTCCAGCTATAGACATAATCAATCCCGCCATGGGCAAAATAGATCGGCTTTTTAGCCGCTGGTACGCTCAATTTTCCACTACCTAGAAACGCGGGATCAGGAAACCCGCCCATAAGCACATA
>CALHIB010000210.1 GCA_938030595.1 uncultured Rhizobiaceae group bacterium
CTCATTTGTACCGCCGTAAATTCGTTGAACGCGTGCATCACGATAGAGACGCGCAATCGGGTATTCGTTCATGAAGCCATAACCGCCAAAGAGTTGCAAACATTCATCCATCACTTTGCCTTGCAAATCCGACAATAAGTACTTTGCCATGGAGGCAGTCGCCGTATCAAGTTCGCCCTTGAGATGTTGGCCAACACATTGATCAACAAAAGCCTTGGCCATGGTTGCTTCTGATTTCAGTTCTGAAAGTTTAAACTGCGTATTTTGAAAATCCATAATGCTTTTGCCAAAGGCCTTGCGCTCTTTGACGTAATCAATCGTCAGCGATAAAGCCAACTCGATTGAACCCATAGCTTGATTTGCGATGATTAAGCGCTCTTGTGGCAATTGATTCATTAATTGATAGAAACCTTGTCCTTCTTCATTACCAAGAAGATTTGCCGTTGGCACTTTTACATCGTTGAAGAAAATTTCAGATGTGTCGTTAGCCTTCAAGCCGATTTTATCAAGGTTACGTCCGCGCTCAAACCCTTCAACTTCATCGGTTTCCACGATCATAAGCGAAGTGCCTTTGGCGCCAGCGGAAGGGTCGGTCTTTGCAACAACAATGATAAGATTAGCATTCTGCCCATTGGTAATAAAAGTCTTGGAACCATTAATACGGTATTGATTACCATCTTTGACAGCAGTTGTTTTCACCCCTTGAAGATCAGAACCAGCGCCAGGCTCAGTCATTGCGATGGCACCAATCAACTCACCCGTTGCAAGCCGAGGCAGCCAGCGTTGTTTTTGTTCTTCAGTGCCATAGTCGGTAATGTATGGGGCAACAATTGCGGAATGAAGTGCAATGCCAAAACCGTCTACGCCATTATGGGCAAGTGCCTCAATAATCGCTACTTCTTGTGCATAAGTTGCACCGCCGCCACCGTATTCTTCTGGTGAAGAAGCACATAACAAACCATTCGCACCCGCTTTTTCCCAATCCGAACGAGGGACAATCTCATCCTTCTCGTATTGGTCGTAATTGGGCGCAATTTCGCTTTCCATGAAACGACCAGCCATCTCCCGAACCATGGCATAATCTTCATCATGCCATGGTGGAGTGGGGGAATTGAGAACTTCTTGCGGAGTTGTCATTCAATAGGCCTTGTAATTTTGCTTAGCTTAAAATGCTTCTGCTTCTAAAGACATCATGCTCTCACAACCACTTTCAATGCGAGCCAAGTGAGCTGCACTTTCTGGCATCACACGCTCCATGAAATAACGTGCTGTCATCAGCTTGTTTTCATGAAATTCTGTTGAACCGTTTGCGCCTTCTGCGAGGGCTTCTTGTGACTTTTCAGCCATCAGACCCCACATGTATCCAAGAGCTACAAGGCCAAACAGATGCATGAAATCCATGGAAGCAGCACCTGCATTATTGGGGTTCTGCATGCCATTTTGCATAAGCCACATGGTTGAAGCTTCAAGCTTTTTAACCCCATCACGCAAAGGCTTGGTGTAAGGCTGCATGGCTTCGTTATCCATGTGTTTTTTGGTGAAACCGTTTACTTCTTCCATAAAGGCGCGCATTGCACGACCACCATTTGCAGGCAGTTTGCGGCCTACTAGATCAAGCGCCTGAACGCCGTTTGCACCTTCATAAATTTGCGCAATACGTGCATCACGAACAAATTGGCTCATGCCCCATTCTTCGACATAGCCATGACCACCAAAGACCTGCTGTGCGTTTACACAGTTTTCAAAGCCTTTATCGGTTAACACACCTTTGATGATGGGTGTAAGTAGACCCATTAAATCGTCTGCTGCTTCGCGTTCTTCATCAGAAGCTGCGCGGTGAGAAATGTCACCTTTTAGAGCTGTCCATAACATTAACGCGCGGGCAGCTTCGTTAAAGGATTTAATGTTCATCAACATACGACGCACATCTGGGTGCACGAGTAGGGGGTCTGCTTTCTTTTCTGGTTCTGCAGCACCTGTTAGCGCGCGACCTTGAATACGCTCTTTGGCATAGATTGCAGCGTTTTGATAAGCAGCTTCAGATTGTGCAAGACCTTGAAGACCAACACCAAGGCGCGCCTCGTTCATCATTATGAACATGGCTTTCAGCCCTTTGTTTTCTTCACCAATCATATAGCCAATGGCTTCGTCATGATTAAGAACACAGGTTGAGTTGGCATGGATGCCCATTTTCTCTTCAATAGAACCACAAGAAACGCCGTTGGCCTCACCCAGTGAACCGTCATCATTTACTTTGAATTTTGGGACAACAAAAAGCGAAATACCTTTTGTGCCTTCCGGAGCACCTTCAACACGTGCAATCACAAGGTGAATGATGTTTTCTGATAAATCATGTTCACCAGCCGAGATGAAAATCTTCTGACCTGAAATTTTATATGAACCATCACCAACCGGAACGGCTTTTGTACGCAGCATCCCAAGATCAGTACCACAATGTGGCTCAGTCAAGTTCATGGTTCCTGTCCAAGTGCCATCAATCATTTTTGGCAAGAATTTTTGTTTGATTTCGTCTGGTGCATGAACCTGCATCGCGGCGATAGCACCTTGGGTTAGACCAGGGTACATGGCAAAAGCCTGATTTGCCGATGAAAGATATTCGCCAACTGCTGTATGTAATACGTATGGTAAGCCTTGCCCACCATATTCAGGGTCAGCAGCTAGTCCCATCCAGCCGCCCTCTTTGTAAGTTTGGTATGCTTCCTTAAAGCCTTTTGGCGTTGTCACAGAAGCATCGTCGTGACGCGTACAGCCTTCTCGGTCTCCTGAGAAATTGATTGGCTGAAGAACTTCTTCACTCAATTTGGCCGCTTCTCCTAGAATAGCTTCGACCATATCCGGTGTTGCTTCTTCAAATCCAGGTAGGTTGTTGTAACGATCAATATTAAGAATATCATTCAAGACATAAAGTGTGTCTTGCATAGGGGCTGAATAACTTGGCATTACTGCTTCTCCTCAAACAATACTTAAATGCTAGCCTGAAAATGGGTTGGCTACCAGATATAAATATAGTGCTTTTTTTGTCACCGATGTGACTAAAAACACAATTTAGGGAGATATAAGCAAATTATTACTTTGACGTAAACGTCAAAATTAAAAAAGTTACAATTTTGTGATAAACAGAAGTTTAAACCCAAGGTCTAACTTAAGATTTGCCTTCCAGGAAGCTGATCGCTTTACTGATTTCTGAAATTGAGTTGTCCAACTCGTTTTTTTGGTCTGTCAAACGCGCGAATTGCTCTTTGAATTTATCAACCAGTACACTGACATCTTGTTCATTCTTGTCATCATCGTAAACTTTTAAGAGTTCTTCAATGTCAATAAGAGAGAAACCTACATTTTTCGCCAAGATAATGATTTTCAAACGTTTTTTATCAGCGTTTGAATATAGTCGAGTAGAACCAGACCGTTCAGGGCTGATAAGCCCGCGATCTTCATAAAATCTAAGTGTTCTCAGACTTACATCGAATTCACGAGCTAAGTCGCCAATTCTGTAAATCTCTTTTGTTTCAGTTGATGTATCAGCAAAATTTTCAACGAGGTGCTCTAACATCGACTGAGCAGATATATAGCCCATAATAGTTCCTATTTTACCAGCCATGGAGGAAATTGCGTTATTTGGGGTAGTCAAAAAATCGATACCACATATAAAAAATTATTCAAGATGCAACTTTTACCAAGCAGAAGCCAATTTTAGTGTTTATCGCAACATAACGCAATTCGAAGTGCTGACAGAAAGATCAATCTCAACAAAATAATTAATTATTCTTAACGATCTCGCCAATAATTAACGCATTGTTTACCCTGTTTTGTAAAAGCTGTGACTTGAGAGAATCGGATTTATTCTGAAATAACTTCAATATATATGAGCAGGTTATCCCGAATGCGTAGGGCAAGATCACAATTAAACAAACTGACACAGCAACAAGCTGGTAATTTTGGTGGCAATAATGCGCCTCAAAATCCTTATGCTTTTGGTCATGAAGTTGACGAGATTCAGCGCAGACTTGATGCGTTACAATATCAGCAACCCGATATTAACTCCAATCAGGGCTATCAAAATCAGTTTAATCCTAATCATGGATTTCCCCAGCCCGTGCAAAGTGCTGGTTTCCAGCAACCTCCACAGAATATGGTGCCGCAACATCAGGGGTTTCAAAACGTTACTCCATATGCAACGCCTCAAAACCATGGGTTTCAACCATCAACTCCAGCCATGAACCCAGCAATGGAAAGTGGTCAAAATTTTGGGAGTGGTCAATTTGCTGCTCAACAACCTGTGATGCCGCAGCCCATTGTGCAGCCGACGCAAAATACTGCCAGCCCTCAGCTTGATACGATAAAATCTGCCCTGGAACAAATGAGTTCCAAGCTTCATTCGATCAACAGCGCAAATGCATCTAGTTCTAACCAACAAAATTCAGTTTTACAGCAAACTGAGATTTTAAAACAGCATTACAATCACATTAATGCTGAAATTCAGGGCTTGAAGTCTGTAATTGCAGGCATTCCATCGTCTATTGCTCCTGATAATAATCTCGAAATAATTCAGGAGACATTGTCTGCAAATTATAGAGCGATTATGCAGCAACTTGAAGGTTCGCAAAATCAACAGATAGATAATTCTGTATTTTCTTCTGCACTGGAAGCTAGCCATAAAGACCTTTCCAAGCAAATTGTAGATATCAAGCAATCTATTGATAGTTCTCTCAATACACCAAACCATTATGCCAAGACACTTGAAGTAAGTCATGATGATATCACCAAACGATTGGATGATATGCACAATGCGTTGCAAACATCGATTGCAGCACCTGACATTTATGTAAATGAAATTCAAAATAATCATAATGAGCTTTTGCAACAGGTTTCCCAACTACAGCATGTGGTGGAAAATCTTGAAGCCAATAAATCCGAGCCTTCGCATACAGACTTATCAAGTGTGGAAATGCGTCTTGAAGAAATCACAAGAGCTGTCGTTGCGCTGTCTCTTGAAGATGGAAGCGTCAATAATCTTGAACGAATTGAAGCCCGTGTTTCTGATATTGCAAAAACATTGGACAACTACAGTGCCAATAATATGCAATCGCAGCCGGTTTCAGATAACTCTGGATTTGACAAGTTGGAAGAAAAACTTTCTGACATTGTTACGCTAATGGGCGCAAGCGCACCGGATTTCAGTAGTATGGAATCGCAGATAGGCGTTTTGACAGAAAAATTGGAAAATTTTACATCTGCATCAACATCAGCACCTTTAACAAACGCTGAAAATAATGCCCTATTACAAAGAATGGATGACCTTGTTGAGCAGATAAGTGCTTCGCAAACCGCTGAAAACAACAATAGCTCAAATGACTCAATTGCTTATCAACTGGAACAAATTTCAACTGCAATTGATAAGCTGTCAGTTCCTGCAGAACAATCAATAAATGCTGATACCATTACGAATGAAGTCGTAATGGATCAACTTCAACAAATCGCAGGAGCCATAGACCAACTATCTCAGCCTTCAGCTGATAGTATGCCAGCAGGGCAATTTGCTTCTATCGAACAACAGTTATCTGAAATTTCCAGTCAGCTGAATTCCAACCAGCTTGGCATTGTTTCTGGTGGTAGTGAAATTTCTTTTGAGCCGATCACTAGCCGTTTGTCTGGTATTGAAGAGCAGCTTGGAGCAAATCGCGACATTACAATTGAATTGGCAACGAAAGCCGCTGAAGATGCTGTGAAAATGTCCGTTCAAGCGATGCCTTCTATGGATAACGGTTCGCTTGGTTCAATGTCTGAGGTTTTGGCGCAGCTTAACCAACACGTAGAAACTAATAATTCAACCAACATTGAAGCATTTGGCGCAGTCACGCAAACGCTTGATCTTATGGTGCAGCGTTTGGCAAGTATTGAATCCAGTCTTTCAGGCTATGATGGTGCTTCGCAGTCCATATCAGCTCCAGCTATGCAAGCTCCGGAT
The DNA here is from genome assembly GCA_938030595.1 of uncultured Rhizobiaceae group bacterium. GTDB lineage: Bacteria > Pseudomonadota > Alphaproteobacteria > Rhizobiales > Rhizobiaceae > JAALLB01. The sequence continues at coordinate 5,987 of CALHIB010000210.1, forward strand.
ATGCAAGCTCCAGTTGAGCAAGAACAAGCACAACAAAATTTTGTCGAGGCAGAATCTGCCTCATACATTGAGCAGGAAGCAGACGCTCCAGCATCAAATCCAAATGAGATTGAAGAGACGCGCTCACCCGCATCAGACCTTGTAAAAGCAGCGCGTTTAAGTGCAGCAAAAGAGCTTGAAACAGCACCAGTTGAAACGCATCAGCCATTAAATATGCGCATGGATCAAGTTGTTAATGAGCCTCTGGTGGAAACAGTTGCTGAGCAAACATCAAATGAAAACTTAGAAGCTTTGGCGGAGCAGGCTTACCATAAAGACGAGCCAACCCTGCCTGAAGTTCAGACACCTGCAATGGCGATGGATACATTGCCTGAAGTAACGCCTCACTCAGATATCCAGTCTGGTCCTGATGTTGCATTGGAACCAGGCAGTGGCGGACCTGATCTGGCGGCATTGGTAAGACAGGCCAATGAGCGCCGTAAAAACAATAAAGGCGCTGATGTTGAATCATCAGGCACGGATTTTATTGCAGCGGCAAGAAGAGCAGCCCAAGCAGCAGCACAAGAAGCCGGCGCAGTTGAAGAAGAAATTGAAGAAAAACAAAGCAAGAGCTTGTTTGCATCACTTCCAGAACTTTTTGCCAAACGTAAGAAGGTAATTGTGATGGCTGCCGCCGCCGCTCTGTTTGTAGCACTAGCTGTACCACTCGCATCGCAATTCTTTGGTGGCAATAATAATGAAGTGGCAGTACTTGATAATTCTGTTGCGCTGGAAGAAACCGTCAGTCAGGACAACCAGCAAGCATCAGTATTTGGCTCGGAGCCGCCTGTAAAAGTGGTAGAAGAAGTCGATAACAGTGCATCACCAGTAGCTTCAATGCCGCAATCAACGCCAAGCGAAACGAATACTGTTGAACCGCAAGAATTGCAAGACAATGTAAATCTTGCCAGTGTGAATTTGGATGCAAATCCGCAACCTGCAAATTTCATAAACACAGATGGTTTGGATTTTGCATCTCCTGAGCTAAAGCAAGCTGTACAAAATGGTGAGCCAGAAGCGCTCTTTGAAATTGGTCGACTATATACAAATGGCATTGGCACTGAAAAAGACCTGCTAAAGGCATCTGAGTGGTATGAGCGTGCAGCAAACATGGGCTTTGCACCTGCGCAATACATCATTGGCAACTTTAATGAAAAAGGCCTTGGTATCGATAAAAACCCTCAAGCTGCTGCAGAATGGTACAAGCAGGCTGCAAAAGGTGGAAACATCATAGCCATGCATAATTTGGCTGTTTTAACAGCAACTCCAAATGCTCTGACCGTAGAACCAGACATGGCAGAGGCGTTTAAGTGGTTTAGCAATGCCGCAGATTATGGTGTGCGTGACAGCCAGGTTAACGCCGGTATCTTCCACACAAAGGGGTTTGGGACAGAAGTAAACTTGGTTGAGGCTTATAAGTGGTTCTCTATTGCTGCAAAAGCAGGCGATAAGGATGCAGGCAATAAGCGTGATGTTATTGCCAATGCAATCCAGCCAGACCAGTTGGAAATTGCCAAGGCACTAGTGGCCGATTGGAAGCCGCTTGAAGTCGTTAAGGCTGCGAACGAGGTTGCCGTCAATGAAGCATGGAAATCACCACAAGCAGTTGCATCTGCAAGTGTAAAAGTTGATAAAAATATTATTGCGCAAACCCAAAGCCTGCTTGCAAAAGTAGGTTTTAATGCCGGTGTTGCAGACGGTATTATGGGGCAAAAAACCCGTAACGCAATTGCTGCTTTCCAGGCAAAATCCGGTTTACCTGTTAATGGGAAAATTGATGGTGAGTTTCTAAAAGCACTTAAGGCTGTGGCGATTTAACTTGCTAGGTCACATGTGAAGGTTCTTGTATGAGGCTTATTAAGGCAATAAAAAGCGGCTTTCGCAATTATGCAAACACAACGGATGTTTCAAGCAGAGGCGAGTTCTGGTTTTGGCTGCTTTTTGTATGCGTTTTTTTATGTCTGACCCTGATTGTTGATGGAGCATATCTCGGGCCTTTAATTGCCAATCTTTCTGGTCAAGAGTCAATGGCCTTCGATCAAGATGCACCAAAATGGCTTTCTATCATAAGTACAATACTCTTGGGTATCCCGACTTTGACAGTTGCTATGAGGCGAATTCAGGACACCGGTTTTTCCAAGTGGTGGATTTTACTTGGTCTAACTGTAATAGGCTTTGTTCCCTTGCTATTTTTCTTTCTAAAAAAAGGTAAGAAACGACCCAAGGCATAAGACTTTAAATAACTCTTCATTAAACTTGGAAAACTTGTTATCGTTCTTACGTTGGGGCAAGAGATTCGGATAAAGGAGAGAGTTTTATGATTAAAATCCTGGGTAAGAACTTCTTGGCTGCACTGCTTTCAGTAATTGCTATCAGCTTCGTTACAAGTCAAGCTCAAGCCAGAACTTACATTGTCAATGGTTTGGCAAGTGCTGTTCCGTTCATTGGTTATGGAATGAACAACCTGGGTAAGAAAATACCAGGTTCAAAGGTCTTTAGTTATATCACTTCAATTGAAGGCAATAAAATTATCAAGCCTAATATTTTGAAAGACATTGAAGCAAGATATAAGCGTAATCCCAATGAACCCATCAATCTTATTGGTATCAGTTATGGCGCCAATATGGTGAGCGATATTGCCAACCGTTTGGCAAAAAAAGGCATTCCGGTAAATTACCTTGGCATCATCGAAGGCACCTCTTTGAAATCAATTAAATCAAACGTAAGGCGTGCGCAAAACTTTATCTGTACGGGCGCTGAATGTTCAAAGCGTAGAGTAGGGCTTGCTGGTGGTAATGCTGTCACTCAGTTAAACCAATATACCTATGACGACGGTCATATAGATTTGGGTAATAACAGGGGTGTTCATAGTAAAATTTTAAGCGGTATCCGATAAATATTGCCTCTTCTTCAACTGGACTCATTATTTTACGAATCTGCTGGTGTTCCTCCATTGACATTCGTTATTTCGAGGCGCAATAAGCCGTAAATAATGCCTGCTGACGATTGATTATTCTCGTTGGTTAATGAACCCACATTTTGTCTGGAGGATGCTGTGAGCATCTATCTTCCCATAGCGGAAATGTCCGTAAACATATTTGTCCTTTTCGGCATGGGTGCCGCTGTTGGTTTTCTGTCTGGCATGTTTGGTGTTGGCGGTGGCTTTTTGATGACGCCACTTTTGATTTTCTACAACATTCCGCCTGCGGTTGCCGTTGCTACAGAAGCTAACCAAATTGTTGCCTCGTCTTTTTCTGGTGCTTTAGCACACTTTAGAAAAGGTACAGTGGACGTAAAATTGGGTGTCATGCTTTTAATAGGTGGTCTTATTGGCTCAACGCTTGGTGTGTACATTTTCTCGTCCTTGCGCAGTGCTGGTCAGCTCGATCTGATTATTTCCCTTCTTTACGTAGTCTTTCTGGGCGCAATTGGTACGTTGATGACAATCGAAAGCCTGAATGCCATTCGCAAATCCAAAAACAATGATGCGCCTCCAAAACGCAAAACAGGGCATGACAGTTGGATACATAAACTTCCATTCAAGGTTCGTTTCCGCAAGTCGAAATTATATTTGAGTGTTATTCCCATTTTAGTGCTTGGCATGCTGGTAGGAATCTTGGCTGCAATCATGGGCGTTGGTGGAGGTTTTATCATGGTGCCAGCAATGATTTATCTTCTTCGTGTTCCAACGAATGTTGTTATTGGAACTTCACTGTTTCAGATTATTTTTGTTACCAGCTACACAACTATTATTCAGTCAGCCACAAACCAAACAGTTGACGTTGTCTTGGCGCTTATTTTGATGGTTGGTGGTGTTATTGGTGCGCAATTTGGCGCCGCTGCAGGTCACAAGCTTAAAGGTGAGCAACTTCGCGCCTTGTTGGGGCTGCTTGTTCTTGGCGTATGTATTCGCCTTGGTTACGATCTGGTTGTTACACCAACAGATCTCTTCAATATCATCGGCTCGATGGATGGAGGAGGCCACTAATGAAAAATCTGTTTTCTTTGCTGATACTGTCCGTAAGCATTATTTTTGCGAATTTATCACCTGCAAAAGCCGAGTCACTTCAAATGGGCATATCCGTTGACCAAGTGCCGGTAGATTCAAGCTTTAATGGTGCCGAGATTGTTATCTTTGGCTCAATCGAGACAACAGAACAGGCTGCACTTTTCCGCGGTGAATATGATGTGGTAATCCGCGTCGAGGGCGCACCTGAAGATGTTATCATTCGCAAAAAGGATCGCATCGGAGGCATCTGGATTAATAATGAAGCTGAGAGCTATGAATCGGTTCCATCCTTTTATGCAATTTTATCAGCTCGCCCCCTAAACTTGATTTCAAATTCAATTGAACTGGGTCCTGTAAGCTTGGGCATCAATAATCTGGGCAAAAACATACCCGTTGAGGGTCAAAAGACATTGATCATGAACCCGGGTGAGTTTTCGGATGCACTTCGCAGACTTCGCATCGAACAAGATTTGTTTTCAGAAATTCCAGGAACCCTGAAGCAGTTAAGCCCTAGCTTGTTCAGAGCAACTTTAAGTATTCCTGCAAACGTACCGATTGGTGAACATAAGGTAACGGCATTCTTGTTCCGCAATGGTGAAATTCTGAATACAAATGAATCCAGCTTTAAAATTGAGAAAGTTGGCTTTGAACGCTGGATTTATGATTTGGCTCATGAGCAGGGTTTGTTGTACGGTATCATGGCAGTGTTAATGGCAATCTTTACCGGTTGGGCTGCAAACGCTATATTCCGCAAGAACTAATAAAAGGGGCTCTGGTTTGCTCAATTCGAAAACAGCAAATTTAGCTTGGAGTCTTTCATTGGCAGGGTTTATTCCCTTTGCTGTTTTAGCCGTTGGCCTCTTTTCAATGGGGCAAGGCAATGAGTTCTTTGCAAGTTTGTTTGATATTTTCAAAGTTTGGGCAGCCCTGATTTTATCATTTCTAGGGGGTATTCGCTGGGGCTTTGCAATTGCCAACGAACCTTACGAGAATAAAAATCTGCTGATTTCTGTTGTTCCTTCTATCTTGGCTTGGTTTGTACTACTTTTACCAGATGCCTACACAATTCTAGCCTTGCTTGTATTGTTCTGTTTGCATGGTGCTTGGGACAGTTTTTATATCAACGAAGGCAAGGTAGCACCCTGGTTTGGAAAAATCAGAATCACGCTGACCTTCCTGGTTGTCGCAGCCCACGTTGTTGTCTTGTTTGCAATTGCTTGAAGTTTTTATTTTACAAGCTTTTTGGCAGGCATCTCAAACACATTCTCTCCGCTTAGCATCCAGCTTTTAAAGTTTTGCATATCGAACAAATTTGCATAAGCTTCATTCAATACATTTAAGCCACCCGTAAAGGCACCAAAAGCTGGCATAATAATGCGGTTGTCATCACCAACAAAACAACGCCTCCTGACGGATTTTCCACGCTGTTTGATCTTTGCTGCAGGGTGAAGGTGCCCTGCAATTTCACCAGTTTTAAACTGTGGTCTTGGTTCGTGGCAAAAATTGATACTCCCAATATGAATTTCTTCGCAAAAAGTGCCACCTAAGTCTTTGGGTGGGGAAGGGTCATGATTTCCGCTGACCCAAATCCAGTCGCGCCCTGACATGAGCTGAGTTAAATGCTGCTTATAGCTGTTTGGTAATCTCGTTGCTGCATCATCATCATGAAAACTGTCACCCAACGAAATTATGGATTTTGGCTGCCAATGTGCAATTCGCAAAGCCAGTTTTTCCAGTGTTGCCTGTGTATCATAAGGGGGCATGAACAGACCTTTTTTAGCAGCAAATGATGAGCCTTTTTCAAGGTGCAAATCAGAAACCACCAGCAAGCTTTCTTCCTTCCAGAAAAGGCACCCAGAAGCATCAAGCACAAACGTGTTATTCATGAAGATAATCTCCATGTCTAATTGTTCATTTATGCGAGCCAATGTATTCATCAATCAATATCTGCCAGTCCAGTTGCTGCTTCTTGCAGGAGTGCTTCTTGTGCTTCACCTGCTACACCCTCTTTACCAATCTCCATCATAATCGGAACTGCAAGGGGTGAAATTTTCTCTAATGGCTTATGCACGATTCGTGTCTTGATGCGCGATAACATTTCACCAAGTCGCCGAATATCCAGCAATCCATACGCAGCTTCCTGACGGGTGGCCTGCAATAAAACATGATCGGGCTCGTGTGTGCGCAATACATCGTAGATCAAATCAGACGAAACCGTCATCTGACGCCCGGTTTTTTCCTTCCCCGGAAAGCGTCGCTCAATCAGACCAGCAATAGTCGCACAATCTCTGAATGTGCGTTTGAGCAGAAATGACTCATCCAGCCATGCTTCAAGATCATCGCCAAGCATGTCTTCATCAAACAACATCTCAAGGGAAGGTTTTCCGTCTTTAAAGAGCTTGGAAAAATCCTTTAAGCCCCAAATTGCAATTGCATAATCGCTAGCAACAAACCCCAGCGGTTTGGCGCGCATACGCTCTAATCGACGTGTCAGCAGCATCCCTAATGTTTGATGCGCAAGGCGTCCTTCAAAGGGATAAGCTACCAAATAAAATTTATCGCCACGCGGGTAGGTTTCAACCAGAAGCTCATCGCGGCTGGGTAAAATGGAATGTTCTTTTTGAATGGAAAGCCATTCGCTCACTTGTGAGGGAAGTTCTTTCCATAGGCTTGGGTTTGCCAACATTTCACGCACTAAATCTGCAAGATACGTCGAAAGTGGAAAACTGCCCCCAATATAGGAGGGCACTTTAGGATCACTACCCCGTGCCTTGGAAACATAACAGGCCGCCTCGCGCATGCCTTCAAGCCGCAATGTTTGCCCTGCAAACATGAAGGTATCACCAGGTGCCAAGCTTTCAATAAAGTTCTCCTCTATCTTGCCAAGCATGGGGCCTCCTTGAAAATTGGCGTTTTTGCCTTTCTTTCGTGTGAGCCTGACATCCAGCATTGGCGCCTGAATAATTGTTCCGCAATTCATCCGGTAGCGTTGAGCCAGGCGAGGGTGTGTTAACCGCCAGGAGCCATCTTGCACTTTACGTATCTTTGCATATTGCTCGTAGGTCTTTAAAGCATAGCCGCCTGTTGCAACAAAATTTAACACTTGTTCAAAATCTTCCCGCGTCAGTTCCGCATAGGGGGCTGCAGACGTGACTTCCTCAAACAATTGATCGTCAAAAAAGGGTCCTGCGCATGCCGTGCCTAAAACATGTTGGGCAAGCACATCAAGTGCCCCTTCGCGTAGGGCGGGCGTATCCTGTGCCCCCAGATAATTTGCGTTAAGCGCTGCCTGACATTCCATGACTTCAAACCGATTCGAAGGAACAAGAATGGCACGAGAAGGTTCATCAATACGGTGGTTTGCGCGGCCAATGCGTTGTGCCAGACGGCTTGCTCCCTTTGGTGCACCAACGTGAACGACGAGATCCACATCGCCCCAGTCAATGCCTAAATCAAGTGTTGAGGTTGCAATGACAGCACGCAATTCATTGCGTTGCATCGCTTCTTCAACGCGCCTTCGCTGACTGACATCCAGCGACCCATGGTGGAGTGCGATGGGAAGCGTTTCTTCGTTTATTTTCCATAACTCCTGAAACAGCATTTCAGCTTGTGAGCGGGTGTTTACAAACAGCAGCGTCGTTTGATGTTTTTGAATGGCTTCATAAACCTCACTCATCGCATAGCGTGCGGAATGTCCAGACCATGGAACGCGCTCATCAGATTTTAAAATCGTAATGTCTGGTTTGGCGCCACCTTCAAGCTTGATAAACTCTGACAAGGCAATCTCACCCAGTGGCGGTTGCCGAACAAGCCACCTGCGCAAATCGTCAGGCTCAGACACGGTTGCAGATAGTCCAATAGTCTCGAGAGACGGGCGAAGACTGCGAAGTCGCGCTAACCCAAGTGCCAGAAGTTGCCCACGTTTTGATGTGACCAGCGAATGCAACTCGTCAAAAATTACGGTTTCAAGTCCATCAAAAAACTGTGCCGCATCTTTATTGGATATCAACAAGGCCAATTGCTCTGGCGTAGTCAGCATGATTTGCGGTGGTGAAAGTTTCTGGCGCTGACGCCGCGCAGAAGACGTGTCACCTGTGCGCGTTTCAATCTCAATATTCAACCCCATCTCCGCAATAGGTGTTTCAAGATTGCGTTTAATGTCAACGGCAAGTGCTTTCAATGGAGAAATGTAAAGCGTATGCACGCCGCGTTTTTTCTCACCCGGTTTGCGTTTTTTTTGCAGTGAAAGTTCAACCAGCGTAGGCAAAAAACCAGCCAGAGTTTTACCCGCTCCAGTTGGCGCAATCAAAAGCGTTGAAAGCCCAGCTTGGGTTTTGGATAGAAGTTCCAACTGATGCGCGCGGGGTTGCCATCCATGGCCTGCAAACCATTTTTCAAACGGTTCAGGCAGATGAAAAGGAAGCGTCTCACCACTTGAATTTAGGTTCATATTTGTGCTCACACCCTGTAATGTAGTGGGGTGAGGTGAGAAGGTCGAATGAAAAAAGAAATATTTAATATCCTGTTTTTGTGTGTAGTAGTTCTGGCTGTTGGTTGGCTTTACTGGCCGCAAGATGAGATGTCTAAACACAGTTTAAAAGTAAATTCTGAAAACTTCATTTTAGCGCTTAGCTGGCAACCCGCCTTTTGTGAGGGGAAGCCTAACAAACCAGAATGCCGATCTCAGCGTAAAAATAGTTTTGACGCTAATCATTTCTCACTTCATGGCTTATGGCCGCAACCGAGAAATAATATTTACTGCGATGTTCCCAAAAACATCATTGAACTGGATAAAAGAGGACGGTGGGCAGAGCTTCCAAAGTTAAAAATAGCAGGAAAATGGAGAAATGAGCTATCGCGTCGTATGCCGGGTTATCGTTCGAAACTTCATAGACATGAGTGGTATAAACATGGAACTTGTATGGGTGATGAGGTATATCCAGAACAATATTTTAAAATATCATTGGCGATGATTGATAGAATTAATGACTCTGCTGTTCGAACGTTATTTTCAGGAAACATCGGAAAGCAAATCACTGCAACACAAATTGTTACAGCGATGGAAACATCATTTGGTCAAGAAGCAGGAAAAAGAATTACCATCTCGTGCAAACGTGATACAAGGCGAACCCTTATTAATGAAATAAGGATTAGCATCACCCACAAAGTAAACGGCAGCCAGTTTGGGATCATGTCTGAAAAGATTTCTTCTGCCCCCAAATTGCCCATCGGTTGCAAGCGCGGTATCGTTGATCCTGTTGGCCTTCAATAGTTTCTCTTGAAAATTCGCACTTGGCTCTATACCTAAGGTAAGGATAAACCATCAGGGGAAGAAGCATGTCGGATAAGCTTACTACATTTCTTGGCGATAGCCTTGGCCGTACGATTATCAAGCTTTTGATTATTTCATTTGTCGTTGGCATTATCATGAGTGCTTTGAATTTCACCCCTTGGGATGTGTGGTATGGCATTCGAGACTTCTTCGTAAGTATCTATAATCTTGGCTTTGATGCTTTAGGGAAAATAGGCAAATATTTCTTGTTGGGCGCAGGTATTGTCGTTCCTGTGTTCTTGATCCTGCGTTTCCTTAATTTCAAAAAATGACTGATGCGCCTGCTCCCGGCAAGTCCAAGAAATTTGAAATAACACATAAGACGGTTTTACAGCTGGCGATCCCGATGACGCTTGCCTATATCACTACGCCTTTGCTTGGGCTGGTCGATACTGCAGTAGTTGGGCAGTTGGGTGTTGAAGCTTTAATAGGAGGCTTGGCAGTTGGCGCTATTATTATTGATCTGGTTTTCACCACATTCAACTTCCTTCGCTCAGGAACCACGGGATTAACCTCGCAAGCTCTGGGAGCAGAGGACGAAAAAGAAAAACAGGCAATACTATTTCGTGCGCTATCAATTGCAATTGTAAGCGGATTAGCCATGATCGTATTAAGCCCGCTTATTATTTGGTTAGGGTTGTGGTTCATGGCACCCAGTGAGGCGGTGGCTGAGGCAACTAAAACCTACTTTCTAATTCGAATGCTCTCCGCACCATTCTCACTTGCTAACTATGTCATTCTGGGTTGGCTCTTGGGTCTTGGCCGTTCATATATGACGCTGGCGATACAAGTCTTGCTAAACGGTACTAATATCATTTTCAGTATATACCTTGGGTTAGCGCTTGAGTGGGGCATTGAGGGTGTTGCTATTGCGACTATTATTGGAGAGGTTTTGGCTTTTGTGGTGGGGGGCTATATTTGCTGGCTTACATTGGATCATTCCATTCGCCCATCGCGTACCCGCATTATGGATAAGGCTTCCTGGTCAAGGTTGGTGAACTTGAACGCAGATATTATGCTGCGTTCATTTACATTACTTTTTGCTTTTGCGTATTTCACGGCTCAAGGTGCAGGCTTCGGTGATCTGACACTCGCAGCCAATGCCATCCTCATGCACTTCTTTCTAATCTCGGGATACTTTCTGGATGGCCTTGCAACCGCTGCAGAACAAATTGTCGGTCGCTCAATAGGGGCTAAATATGAGCAAGGGTTCTGGCGTGGATTTAAACTGACATTGCTATGGAGTGCGATCATGGCTTTGATTTGTTCTGTGGTGTTTTGGGTGGCAGGACCAAGCTTAATCGCCCTTATGACAACCATCCAGGAAGTAAGGCAAGAAGCGTTGGTCTATCTGATCTGGGCAGCCTTCATTCCGCTTTCTGGCATGTTGGCATTTCACATGGACGGTGTCTTCATAGGCGCAACCTGGTCACGCGATATGAGCATTATGATGATTGTCTCTTTGCTGGGATATTTAGCCGTTTGGTGGTTCGTCAAAGAACCGCTTGCCAACCACGGACTTTGGCTGGCGCTGCACAGTTTTGTCATATTCCGCGGACTAACACTCTCAGCGCGTTTGGCACCAAAAGTTCGTCAAACATTTCCAGCTTAAAGAATATCCAAAACCTGTTCCGGTGGACGGCCAATTGCTGCTTTGTCATTGGCAAAAACAATCGGACGTTCAATCAGGATTGGATTATCATGCATTGCCTGTACCAGCACTTTGTCAGGCGTTTCTTTTGAAAGGCCAAGCTCCTTATAAGCGCTTTCACCAGTACGGATTAAATCATGTGCGCTCATCCCTAACTTAACAAGTGCCTGCAAAATTTGAGTGCGGTCAGGCGCATTTTTTAGATACTCAACGACTTCTGGTTCATGACCTTTTTCCTTGAGAAGTTCTAGCGTTTGGCGAGACTTCGAACACCGCGGATTATGCCAAATAGTAATGTCACTCATTATTTTACCTCAAAGCCAATCATCTGTTTTTGTACCAACGATATCGCTGATGTTTACGATCTTGTTTTGATCAAGGTGCGCGCTTAAGCCTTCCATGATTTTAGTAGGTAAGCATGGGCCACCATAAATAAGACCTGTGTAAATCTGGACGAGAGATGCACCAGCCTCAAATTTTGAAATGACATCCTGTGCGTTTGATATCCCGCCAACACCAATCAGTGGCATATCAGGGCCAAGCCTTTTGCGCATGTTGGCAAGCACTTTAGTCGATTTGGAAAACAGAGGCTTGCCGGATAAACCACCTGCTTCGCTTGCCTGTTTTTGGTCTTTTAGTCCTGCACGATCAAGCGTTGTATTGGAAACAATCAGTGCACCAAGGTGGGATTTTTTAACTACCTCAGCAATGTCATCCATTTCTTTCTCGGTAAGGTCAGGAGCGATCTTTAAGAATACAGGAACGGTTTTTTTGCTTTTAGCTTCGCAGTCACCAACCGTTTCAAAAATACGATTGAGTAAAGTTTCCAACGCCTTTGCCGCTTGCAGGTTGCGCAGTCCAGGTGTGTTGGGGGAGGAAATATTGGCCGTGAAATATGACGCCACATCATAGAATTTTTTGATGCCTTTTTCATAGTCTGCAACAAAGTCTTCTGAGGTTTTATTAGCCCCAATATTAACCCCAACAATACCGTTTTTCCGAGCGCGTTGTTGTAATCTTGCAAGCGCTGCGTCGTGCCCTTCGTTATTGAAACCAAGTCGATTAATGACCGCATCATCTTCAACCAGTCGAAAGATGCGCGGCTTTGGGTTACCTTCTTGCGCAAGCGGTGTAATGGTTCCAACTTCTGTAAAGCCAAAACCGAGTTTTAAAATAGCATCTGGCACCTCAGCATTTTTATCGTATCCTGCTGCAAGTCCTACCGGATTAGGAAAGTTTAATCCCGCAAGCTTGACACTCAATCGTGCATCTTGTGAAAAAGCCGCGCCAGGTACGACACCGCTTTTCAAAGCCTTGATAGAAAGCGTATGCGCTTTTTCTGGTGAAAAAGAAAATAAAGCTGGGCGTGCCAGTTGTGAGGCGAGTTCAAAAAGTCCCATTAGAGTTCTTCCGGAAAAATGTGTCCACCAGTATCATCTTCTGGAAGATCAATAACGTTAACAGCATCACTCGTTTTAAGCTCTGCATACAGATGAGGAAAAAGAGCACCGCCGCGCGACACTTCCCATTTAAGCGCTTCACCAAGCGGTTCAGTCGCAACGCTAACCAGCTTCAAATTCTTTTGTCCATGGAAGTGTTTTACAGCCGTTTCTTTTGCTTGTTCAGCCGTTGAGAAATGAATGTAACCGTCTGCAAGGTCAATGGGAGCGCCTTTAAATATACCGCTGGCCATGGCCTCTTGCCATTGTTCTTGCGTTGCAATTTTATAGATATACTGAGGTGTCTTTTCCAAGAGGTTATCCTATGAGTCGATTAAGAAAATCACTCATTCTTTTACGGCTTTCTTGCGTTTGTGCAAGGTCTGGAAAATATTGAAATACATGGCAGCCCCCTGGGTAAATATCCAGTTCCGTATCAGGTTGGTTTTGTATCCACTTATTTGCCATAAATATGGAATCATCCAGAAGCGCATCTTTTGTGCCTACGCTAAAATGCGCTGGAGGCATGTCGTTCATATCAGCGTAAAGAGGTGAGACATCAGGGTCTGTTCTATCTTCATTATTCTGCAAAAAAGCAGCAGCAAAATTTTGAATATCATTTGTTGTTAAAACAAGCTTCTCATGGAAGTTCTTGGTGCTTGGGGTGCCGCTCATATCAAAGGCACCTGCCATAAAAACTGCGGCATGAAAGGGAGTAAGTTTATGTTTGTCCCTCAACCGTAAAAGAGCATTTGCTGTTAAATGTCCACCTGCACTGTCGCCACCAATTGCCAGGAAATCTGTGTTGAATTTAGTCTTCCCCTCTGTCGCTAGCCAAAGAGCTGCCGCCTCGCAATCATCACATGCGGCAGGATAGGGAGCTTCAGGCGCTAGGCGATAATCAACCGAAATACAGGTGAGGCCGGTATCATTTGCCATTTGCTTTAAGCGTTCGTCTTGTAAATCAGCAGCGCCCAACATCCATCCGCCACCATGAAAATGCAGAAAGACACCGCGTGGGGACCTCTTGTCTGGATGGATAGCACGAAGTGGAATGTTATGACTTAACCCTTCGATTGAAAAACTTTCAGCCTTTGGGTCTTGAGCTTCCATTGGAAAAGCACTTTTACCTTCACGTCTTGCTTGACGAATGGCTGCTGGCGAAAACTGCCACATATCAGGCGCTGCTTCACTTAATGCGACAAGCTTATCATTCAGTTTCTTGGTGTCTGCAGGGATACTATCTTCATGAAAAAGCTCTGGATCAGGCAGGAACATCAGATTTTATCTCGTTCTTTACATGGGGATTATGTTCAGTTTTGGCTGCTTTGGCTTTTAAAAACTTAGAGGTTAAAAGCGTAATGCACAATGAGACAATCATGCCAATAAGCCCCATGCTAAGGGGGGTAACTTCATCTGTGATTACAGGAATTCTAAAAGCAAATTCATCACCATTTTTAGCAATTAAATCTAATCCAAAATGTGATAACCATAGCATTGAACTGGTCAGTAAAAATGCGATGATGAGACCTGTAACAATTGAAGGTTGAGAAAAATCTTTTGTCCATATTTTGAAAATAAGCGCAGGGAATAGACACGCTGTTAACAATGCAAAACATGCTGCAAAAACAAACCTGCTATCCAGATTTACGTTTAAAACGAGATATGCAGATAGGGTAAGCATAAGAATGAGAAAAACACGGGTTACAAAAAGTCTGGACCCCATAGGCGACTTGGGTCTGAAGAAAGAACGGTATCCATCTTCTGCAAGTGCGTTTGCACAAACAAGGATTAATCCATCAACCGTCGACCAAATTGCTAGTAATGCACCTGTTGCTAGTAGCGTTGTAACCAAGTCTGGCAGTTCATTTATGACACCACTGGCAAGCAACATCATGTCAGGATTAACGCCAATATCGTTACTGGTTAAAAAATAGTCGCCTGCGTTACCACAAGCACTAATGGTTTGGGCTGTGTTGGTTACATACTCTCCGCAAATGGATATGATTGATGCGCCATTTTTATTTAGATCAAAAAGCCAGCTTCCTTCCTGCTGAAGATCTGATAATTGCAAACCTAGCAATGCAGTGTATATGTCCAGCTTGATAAATGCTGCAATGGCTGGAATTGCTGTTATGATAAGCAACACAAATCCAAGACCCCAGACACCGGTTTTACGTGCATGGGTTGCCTTTGGAAGTGTTCTGAAATGTTGCAAAAGATGAGGCATTGAGGCGGTGCCAAAAGCAATACACAAGAGGGCCGCAAAATGATTGAAGAAATCAAAATTTAAACCATCTTTAGTGAAATTAAAGATTTCTTCCTTTGTAGAAAACTGCGCATTGATCATTTCCTGGTCGATCTCTGCAATGGTGCGTAATGCACCAGTGCCAAAGGATAGTTGAGGAATTGGATTGCCCGTTAACTTATAGGCTACCCAGATTGCTGGAGCAATAAATGCAATTAACAAGATCGGGTAAGCAAGCATTCTAATAATGGAAAGGGATTGCATGCCCCCCATAATCAGGCAGAACCCGATAGTGAATACTGTAATCAGGATGGCAATTTTTTCAGGGATACTAAAAAATGCTTCGCTTACCATTCCTATTGCAGATAGTTGCACGTAAAGCAGTAAAACACTCGTTGTGACTACAATTATCAAAACCATAAATTTAATGAATTTTGATCCATCTGCATGGGTAAAAAGACTTGGTAATGTAGAGCTATTTGATCGATTGATGGGAGCTGCAAATAAAACGGTCATTAAAGCAATGCCTAAAATCAGACCGCTATAAAGCGTTAATGCGTCCGTGCCGTTTGTATAAAAATCCCCACTCAGAAAAATAAAAACGCCGCTTGAGATCGCACCTGCTGCCAACGATTGGCCCATGTAAAAAGCTTTGCCAGTCCTGTCTGCATTTTTAAAAACTGGCAAGATCATTGTTTTTGCAAACATGCCCGAGAATATGTATCCACCAACAATCAGGGCAAACATCATGATGTTGACGTAATTTCCAGGCGTGCCGATTTGTTTTAATAACGCGCCAAAAAAGATGCAAAGCAAGAAGCTTGCGGAATACATCAATGTTAAGGATGCAGAAGAATTGAGTGGAGGTTTTTGCATTTTATGGCTTAGTCATTTTCTGTTTCGGGCTGGCGTCTATCGAGATCATCGGAAAATTTGCAAGCCCAGTTTGTAACAAAAAGTATAAGTGCAGGGCCAATTAATATGGTATAAAGATACACAAAGGGGATATCAAACAACTGAAACTTTGCGTTGTTTAAAAATAGTGGCAAAGGCCAGGCTAAAATAATCAATGCGAAGCTAATGTATGAAACGAGACGAGCTGGTTTCATGGAAATGCTTCTTAAGGTTTTTCTGGTTCTGGTAAAAATCATTTAAGAGTTAGCTCAATTTTTTCGTATTGATGGATTTTAACATAAAGCAAATGCCTTTGTAATCATCTGATTTGTGTTAATGAGGTTATATAGTATCGTGGAACTTGTGTTTTGGAGGACACTACGTTGCAACCAGTTTTTATTATTGCGGATGATCATCCGCTTTTCAGAGATGCGATCAAACAGGCAATAGAAGGTTTAATGCCAAATTGTAGTTTTCGACTTGCGGGCGATCTGGATGATTTGCGTCAACAATTAAGAGAAACTGAATCTGTAGAACTTGTATTGCTTGATTTAAGCATGCCGGGAACCACTGGCTTTTCAGGACTTCTATCCATTCGTTCAGAGTTTCAGGATGTGCCTGTAATTGTCGTGTCTGCAACTGAAGATCCTCTCACTATCAGGAAATGTATTGAACTTGGCGCATCCGGATTTATTCCCAAGTCATCAGGTGCTGAATATATTGTTGAAGGCATAAAATCTGTGCAACTGGGTGAAGTATGGACGCCTCCAAATATCGATATTGAAGCTGATATGGATGAAACTTCCAGTGACTTGCTGGCAAAAATACATTCACTAACCCCCCAACAAACACGCGTATTATCCATGCTGGCTGAAGGCTTGCTGAACAAACAAATCGCCTATGAATTAAGTGTTTCAGAAGCAACGGTAAAAGCGCATGTGTCTGCTGTATTGCTCAAGCTTAACGTGGATAGCAGGACGCAGGCCGTCATTATGATG
Source organism: uncultured Rhizobiaceae group bacterium (assembly GCA_938030595.1). Classification (GTDB taxonomy): domain Bacteria; phylum Pseudomonadota; class Alphaproteobacteria; order Rhizobiales; family Rhizobiaceae; genus JAALLB01. Next base: position 22,597 of record CALHIB010000210.1, read on the forward strand.
AATAAAATTGCCTCAAATCAAACTGCAGCTTCAGCTTGAAGATATTACTCGGCAGCCAACTGACGTCGTTTGTTTTGTGATACTAGCGCTCTGAGTGCTGCTGGTTTTACAGGCTTGTTCAACAAATGAAGGCCTGCTGTTTCTGCCAGAAGTTTTACTTCTTCACTTCTGTCAGCTGTAATTAAAATTCCCGGCAAGGGGAGTTCAAGCGTTTCAATCAGTTTACGATAGACATCAATACCTGTCGTGCCTTCCAGGTGATAATCTGCCAATATCAAATCAGGCAAGCCATAGGGACTGCTCATATGCTCGATTGCCTGTTCCAGGTTTTCAGCTGTTGAGACGATACATCCCCATTCTTCAAGCAAGGCAGCCATGCCTTTCAGGATAGCTTGTTCATTGTCAATGCAGAGCACATTTGTTCCTGTCAGTTGACCAAGTTTACGTTTGCGTGGCGCAGAAGTAATTTTAGTCGTTTTTTCTTTCGGGGAAACACCATCAAGGACAATCTTGAAATGTGTTCCCTTTTGTGGGGTTGAATCGAGCTCTACCGTTAATCCAAGAAGGTTTGAAATCCTGTCTACGATAGAAAGACCAAGTCCAAGTCCGGGAACCTGGTTTGGCATGTTGTTTAATCGCATGAACTCGCCAAAGATATGTTCTTTTTCTTCTTCATGGATACCAATACCCGTATCAAAAACCTCAAGGGAAACCTGATTTCCATAATGTCTGCTTCCCACAAGCACGGTACCAGTCTCGGTAAACTTTAACGCATTGGAAATCAGATTTTGCAAGAGCCTTCGTAATAGCGCGCGATCAGAATATACCCATTTTGATGAATGGATGAACTTCAGTTTGATGCCTTCAGATTTTGCAATAGGCTCAAACTCGATTTGCAATTGCTTTGTGATGGTATCAAGCGGAAACTCGCTTAAGCTGATTTCAGGATTGGCTGTATCAAGTCGTGAAATTGCCAGAATGGAGCCCAAAATTTCTTCAACGGATCCAAGTGATTTACTGATATTATCAGCAAGCTCTGAATCTTTATTGCTGCTCATTCTTTCCATCAAGGTTGCTGAGTAAAGTCTTGCTGCATTGAGCGGCTGTAAAATATCATGACCAGCTGCAGCCAAAAAACGGGTCTTACTTGCGTTGGCTTGATCTGCAAAAAGCTTGGCTTGCTCAAGCTCTCTTGTTCTTTCTTCAACACGCCCTTCAAGTGTTTCATTGGCTTCCTTAAGAGCTTCGTCTGATTTCACCCTCTGGGTGATGTTGTTCCAGGTTACAACGATCCCGCCTTCAGGCATCGCGCTGGTACTAATTTCCAGTATTTCTTTCGTTGTAGGCAACTCCAGCTGCCAGGACGTTGACTGATTGATGAGCTTATTTTCTAGTGAAGTACCATCTACATCAAATTCATCCAATTGATTATGATGTGTTATTTCACGAACAACTTCTGATAGGGGAAGGCCTGCTTGTCCTACCCTTGCAGGCAAGTTTAAAATTGCCCTGAATTGAGTATTCCACGATGCCAGTCTGAAATTACCGTCAAAAACAGTAATCCCTTGTTCGAGCTGATCCAGTGCGGTTTGCAGCACGTCGCGGTTAAACTGCAAGGCACGTGAAGCTTCATCCAAAAGCTGAATATTGGTAGTGCTGCTTTCATCAAAGCGCTTCAAGAGTAAGGTATGTACAAGCCTGGAAGATGAAGCGCCAATTGCACTGGCAAGTAGTTGTTCAGAAAACCGCAAAATATCATTATCAACATTTTGATCATTATCGGCTGCAAGATTGTTACTCTTCCAATAGCCGTCAAACGAGCGCTCCGTGCGTTTTTTACCGATGTAGCGCGCTAACGTATCTTTTAGCTGACTGATTGGAACACTGGACTTTTCTATATTCGTGTAACGTGCGACCGGGGCTTGATACGTCACGAAAAGAGAAGCCTGCATCCGCTCCTGGGGGTCGGATTGGCGGCTGGAAGAGCCCAGGAAAAATGCAATCGAATTAAAAGCCAAACTCCAGATTACACCATTTGCAATGGGACTAAGTGAACTGCCAAAAAGAGCTTCGGGCTTTAAAAGTTCAAGTCCGAAGAGCCCTTGCGTGACAAATGTATTATCTGCAGACAAAAGAGTGGGAAGCAACAAACAATAGGCCCACACCAGAAAACCGGTTGTCATGCCAAACATTGCCCCACGGGCGTTTGCATCTTTCCAAAACAATCCACCAAAGAAAGCTGGTGCTAGTTGGGCAATCGCTGCAAAGGATACAAGTCCGATGGAAGCAAGCGCTGCAGAATTATCAGCTGCCTTGTAATAAACATATGCCAACAACAAGACTGCAAAAATGGAAGTGCGTCGAATATTGAGAATATTCTTTTCCATATTTTCAGGTTCGGAGTGACCAAGTTTAGCTCTTGAACGCAAGATTAATGGTAATACCAGATCGTTTGAGATCATGATGGCAAGCGCAACGGTGGCCACAATAACCATCGCAGTACCCGCAGATAGTCCGCCAATAAAAACCAAAAGTCCTAACGCGCGTTGCTCTTCTAACAGTGGCAGCAGCAGAACATAATCATCCGCATTGGCTGTAATGCCAAACTTTATTGTGCCAGCAACAGCAATGGGCACTACAAAGAGATTAATGGCTACCAAATACAGAGGGAAAAGCCACCTTGCCCGTTCCAGTTCCTTGATTGAATTGTTTTCAACAACTGCGACATGAAACTGTCGTGGCAGCAATAAAAATACGCTTAAACTCAAAAACGTCAGAATTAAAAAATTACCCAGATCAAATCCCTTGGTAATAATTTTTTGCACGTTTTGGTCTGCCACGGCCTGAGAGAATAAATCTTCGACACCATCAAACATGAACCAGGTAACAAACGCACCAATACATAAAAATGCAATCAGCTTGATAACGGATTCCATTGCAACAGCCAGCATCAACCCGTGTTGGTGTTCTGTAGCATCTGCGTGCCTCGTACCAAAAAGAATTGCAAACAAAGCCAATGCAATTGCAACTAGAATTGAAATGTCGCCAAAGGGAGCAGAGCCTGATGGAAATCCATTCTCAAAACTTACCAAAAGCGTATCTACAGATGCAGAAATTGCTTTGAGTTGCAGCGCGATATAGGGAATGGTTCCGATAACAGCGATAATTGCCGCAACACCGGCAACCTTGATATTTTTGCCATAGCGTGAACCCAAAAAGTCTGCAACAGAAGTGATACGCTCTTCTTTGGAAAGCTTTATGATACGTCGAACCAGTGGGAAACCAAGTGTTACTACCAGTATTGGGCCAACATAAATTGCAAGGAAACTGATTCCACTGGTTGCGGCCAAGCCAACAGAACCGAAAAACGTCCAGGTTGTGCAATAAATCGCTAAACTTAATGCATAAATATTAGGCTTACTACGTGCTTTCTCATCGCCCAGTATTTTACGGTCACCATAGCTGGCAACGATGAATAAAAGTAGCACATAAAATACTGCAACAATCAAAGTGATCCATGGATGGATCATGCTATTATTCCCCTCAAATGAACTTAAGCATTCTATATTAGCTCGGTGGATATTCGCAATATTTTCTCAAACTTAAATTTTTTACAAAAAAAATAGTAAAAAACACAAGAAATGAGACTAATAATGCATATTATTTCTAATTTAGGGCTTAACTTAAAGGTTAAAATTTCGTAAATAACCTCAGGGCATCCATTGGGTGAATAATTATGATTTCTAAAGGGGAATACTAAAATGATTAATGAATTTAAAGACTTTATTATGAAGGGCAATGTCATGGACTTGGCCGTTGGTGTGATTATCGCTGGCGCATTTGCTCTTATTACTGCGTCACTTGTTGGTGATATCATCATGCCAATCGTTGGTTGGATTTTTGGCGGTCTCGACTTCTCAAACTACTTCATCCCGCTTGGCGAAGGCGTAACTGCAACTTCACTTGATGAAGCCAAGGAACAGGGTGCGGTTCTTGCCTATGGTTCGTTTATTACAACAATCCTCAACTTTGTGATCATTGGCTTCATCATCTTCATGATGGTGAAATTCGTTAAAAGCCTAGAAGCGAAAAAAGAAGAAGAAGCACCAGCTGCTCCACCAGCAGAAGAAGTTCTTCTTACAGAAATTCGTGATCTTCTGAAAAAGTAATTTTTCTAAAATAAGACTTGTTTAAAACCCCGGATGAAAGTCCGGGGTTTTTTATTGTCGGCAATAGGTTATTTTCGTAAGTCTGAATTAAGACTTCTAGGATAAATATTGTTTGGGGAATGGTGCTTCGCGCACATTCGATGCATCGATATAAGGGATAAGGCAAAATGGAAAATCTAGCGAAGGCAACCCGCGGATTTAGGGGAACCATGATTATCATTGCGTTCTTTTCATTTTTTGCAAACCTGTTACAGCTTACCATTCCGCTTTACATGCTACAGATTTATGACCGCGTTCTCCCATCCCAATCCAGCAATACCCTGATTTTCCTATCCATTCTTGCAGCTTTCGCACTCGTTATTCTTGGGTTAACAGAAATGGTTCGTCAAATTCTGGCAACAAGAGCAGCAGCGAAACTGGATGCTGTACTTGCAAATGATGTGATGGAAAGAGTGATCATTGAAGGCCACAAGACGAATGGCGACGTGCAGCCCCTTAGAAACCTCCAGGCGGTACGCAACATTGTTTCGTCAAAAGTACTATTTGGCGTTATCGACTTTCCTTTTTCTCTTATCTTCATTGGCTGTCTTTATTTGGTGCACCCATCTTTGTTTTGGCTAACCGTTATTGGTGCAGTGATCTTGATGATTGTTGCAATCATCAACTTGAAGTTGACTGAAAAATCATCTGGTGAGCAAAATCAGGCCAATGTGATTGCCTATCAACAATCAGAATTTTTTGCCCGTAATTCCGATAGCATCGTTGCCATGGGTATGATGAAGGATGTTGTTTCAAGTTGGGGTAATTGGAACGCAAATGCGCTCATTGCCGCAGATAAATCTGCCAATAGAAATTCTTTTTTTGGCGGCATCTCAAGAACTATTCGTTTTGGTATTCAGGCAGCCATGTTGGGTTATGGCGCTTATCTGGTTCAACAAGGTGAAATGACCGCTGGTATGATCTTCGCTTCTTCTATTATATCAGGTCGTGCATTGCAGCCGATTGATATGGTTATCAATGCCTGGCCACAACTCAGTGC
>CALHIB010000211.1 GCA_938030595.1 uncultured Rhizobiaceae group bacterium
GATCATCATAATGGCAGAAACAGAATCGCGTGTCGCCCGCATCACGTGATCGCCGTCTGGCGCTTCACCGTTCGCAGCGGCTTGCTCTTTTAGTTTATCGCCGACGTGTTTTTCGATTGCAGGTTGAGGCCAATCGCCATCAAGCGCTGAAACCAGTTCGCCATTTGCGTGAATTGGCCAATGAGATTTTTTCCATGACGCGCCTTCTGCATTTTTGGCGATATCGCCAGCGTCATCTTTTAATTCTGAGAAAAAGGCTTGCCAATCATCGCTGACTGAATTGGGATCCTTTTGATATTGAGCGTAAATTTCTTCGATATAGCCAGCGTTGCCGCCATATAAAAAGGATGTGTTGGAAAATTCTTCGTTAGAATTTTGCTCTGCCATCTAATTTTCTCCGCAATTAGCTTGAAGCTCGGTGATGGATTTCGTTGATCCTCTAACATTGAAGTTAGTAGGGTGGTAAGTTTCTGCTAGCATTTTGATAGCTACAGAAATTCTCTTTTTAGCTTTTTTTCCTTCTTCAAAGACGCTGGATATTTTTTCTTCATCAGTTACTGATGCGGTTAGTTTATTGTCGCGTGCTTCAAGTAATGTAGGAAAAGCAAAAATTTCATTTTGATCAATGCGAATTAACAATTCTGGTTTCAAAGCATTTAGTACAGAAACATCTTCAATTGTTTCAGATGTAATGAAGATTGCTGACATTTCTCCATTTTGACATCTTAGACCAAGCGCATAATCACCAGCAGCAGTTAAGGCTATATGCATACTCTTCGATGGTTCGAAGGCATTTTCCTGAGTTTGGAATAACCATTGAGCATTTGCTGTTGATACATGTAGAACTGTAAGTAAAGCAAGCGGGGCAAAAGTTCTTAGAGATTTCATTTTTATGATCTTTCTGATTAATTTAATTTGATATCCAATGAAGTATTCAAATAAATTTAACTAATGCCAACCGCTTATTTCTAAAGCTACTTTAGATTAGGTGCGATGCCTTCACAAACTTCGCAAAGTTCTGCCACAGCACCCACGGATGCGTCGAACATTTTTTGCTCTGATTTGTTAAGGTCAATCTCAACAACACGCTCTACGCCATCGGCACCAATAACCACTGGTACACCAACGTACATGTCTTTTACGCCATATTCGCCTTTAAGCGCTGCCGCACATGGAAGAACGCGTTTTTGATCGCGCAGATATGCCTCTGCCATGGTGATGGCTGATGCTGCTGGTGCATAGTAAGCTGAGCCTGTTTTTAGAAGTGAAACGATTTCGCCACCGCCCTTACGGGTACGATCCACGATTTCATCCAGACGCTCTTTTGTAATCCAGCCCATTTTAACAAGGTCTGTTAGTGGAATGCCTGCAACTGTTGAATAACGTGTTAGTGGAACCATCGTGTCGCCGTGTCCGCCCAGTACGAATGCTGTCACGTCTTTGATTGAAACATCAAATTCTGAAGCCAGGAAGTGGCGGAAGCGTGATGAATCCAATACGCCAGCCATGCCAACAACTTTGTTTTTTGGCAGGCCAGAGAATTTTTGCAATGCCCAAACCATCGCATCAAGCGGGTTTGTGATACAGATTACAAAAGCGTTCGGTGCATATTTTTTGATACCAGCGCCAACTTGTTCCATGACTTTAAGGTTGATGCCCAGTAGGTCATCGCGGCTCATGCCAGGCTTGCGTGCAACACCTGCTGTGATGATACAAACATCAGCATCAGCAATTGCTTCGTAGCTTTGTGTGCCAGACATGGCGGAATCAAATCCATCTACGGGTGCAGATTGAGCAATATCAAGTGCTTTGCCTTCCGGAATGCCTTCCGCGATATCAAACAAGATAACATCGCCCAATTCTTTCATTGCTGCCAAATGGGCGAGCGTTCCGCCAATCATGCCTGATCCAATCAAGGCGATTTTTTTACGAGCCATTTTCTTCCCTTTACGTAAAAGTAATTACTTAGAATTTCTGTCAGATCTTAAAGATCATGAGAATGTTTTAAACAAGAATGTTGATTTTGCAAAGCACAGAATTTTGATTAATTATATCAATGAGTTATCTAATATAACTCTTACGTAAAAGTAAGAATTAGTGAGAACCTATATACTCTCTAGACTGCATTTCATGTAATCTCGATACGGTTCTTTTAAATTCAAACGCTTCCGTGCCAGAGTTTGCTGTATAAAGTTTATCCGGTTTTGCTTCAGCGGAGATAACAATTCGGATGTGATTGTCATAAAGCGTGTCAATTAAGAGTATGAAGCGTTTTGCAGCATTGTGATCTTCACGTTGCATTACAGGGACATTTTCCAAAAAAACTGTGTGATAGTTTCTGGCCAATGCGAGATAGTCTGCCGCACTTCGAGGTTCAAGACACAGTGTTTTAAAAGAAACTCTGGCAACGCCGCTGGCAGCTTGTTGGATTTCAAGCGTTCTTCCCTTCAATTGAAGGGTTTCCGGACAACCGGCATCCGTTCCTGTAACCCTTGTCCAGGCCTCATCCATCGACTTTTTAGTTTTTGCGTTCAGAGGTGCGTAATAGACGGGTGCCTGGTCAAGCTTTTCCAATCTGAAGTCGGTTCTGGCATCAAGGTTGAAAACATCAACATTTTCAGACAATAAATCAATGAAGGGTAAGAAAATCTTTCGATTGAGGCCATTTTTATAGAGATTTTGTGGTTCAACATTAGATGTTGCAATAATCACGACACCTTCATCGAACATGGCTTCAAACAGACGTCCCAA
>CALHIB010000212.1 GCA_938030595.1 uncultured Rhizobiaceae group bacterium
AGGCTTCTCTAAACGTTTGGCTGGTGTAGAAGCTGTTATTCATAATCAGGATAACCGTGAACATGATTTGCTCGATTCTGATGATTACTATCAGTTTGAAGGGGGGATGACGGCAGCCGTAGAACAGGCCTCTGGTGAGCGGCCGAGCATCTATCATAATGATCATTCTCGTCCTGAAAAACCTGTAGTACGAGCGTTGGAAGAGGAAATAGCGCGTGTTGTGCGTGCACGTGCTGTCAATCCCAAGTGGATAGAAGGGGTCATGCGTCACGGCTACAAGGGTGCGTTTGAGATGGCGGCAACGCTTGATTATATGTTTGCCTTTTCCGCCACGACAGGTGCTGTACGTAATCATCATTTTGAGCTTCTACATAATGCCTATCTGGTTGATGAAGATGTGTTGGAGTTTCTGAAAGAGAAAAACCCTGAGGCACTTAAGGAAATGGCAGAGCGTTTTCTTGAAGCAGAAGAGCGTGGTCTATGGACACCGCGGTCAAATTCAGCCAAGTTTCAATTAGAAGAATTAGCGAAACCAAGCGAGGAAACCAATGGCTGAAAAATCTGAACGTCTTAAGAACATGACAGAAGAAGAACTAAACGCGCGTCATGCGGACAAGATGAAAAAGAAAAAGGCAGCGCGAGATAAGATTATTGCGACCAAGACCATCGAAAAAGGTCTGACCATTGTTCATACTGGCAAGGGCAAGGGTAAATCTACTGCGGCTTTTGGCATGATTTTCCGTGCGCTTGGCAACGACATGCGCGTTGGCGTGGTTCAGTTTGTTAAAGGCAAATGGGGAACGGGTGAGCGCGTCATCCTTGAAAAACTCGGTGCACAAGTTGAAATGGCAACCATGGGTGAGGGCTTTACTTGGGAAACACAAGACCGTGCCAGAGATATTGAAGCAGCGGGCCAAGCCTGGGAAAAAGCCAAAGCCATGATTATGGACCCTGATATTCATATGGTTCTATGCGACGAACTCAATATCGTACTTCGCTATGACTATCTGGACGTTAATGACATCATCGAAACGCTCAAGAACAAACCTGAAATGAAACACGTTATCATCACAGGCCGCAATGCCAAAGACGAGTTGATTGAGTTTGCTGATCTGGTCACAGAAATGGAGATGGTAAAACATCCGTTCAGGTCTGGCGTAAAGGCTCAGATGGGAATTGAGTTTTAGGCGTTATGTCCGAGGATTTCATCCATCACGTAAACTCAGTTCACCAACGTCTAAACGACGTGCTGGAACCCACGCCCTTACAGCGTAATCAGTATTTGTCTGATTTATATAATGCCAACATTTGGTTGAAGCGGGAGGATTTGTCTCCTGTTCGCAGTTATAAAATTCGTGGTGCTTATTCGTTTATTATGCAAGCCCTTGATGAGATGCCAAAGCAGAAGAATTTTGTTTGTGCTTCTGCTGGCAATCACGCACAAGGCTTTGCGCATGCTTGTCGCAATTTCAAATGTAAGGGTGTGGTCTTTATGCCTCAGACTACGCCTCAACAGAAGGTGATGAAAACCTCTGCGTTCGGTGCGCCTTATATAGAAATTCGTCTTGTGGGCGATGGATTTGATGCAGCCAATGCCGCTGCACAAGAATATTGCAAAGAGGTTGGTGGGCAGATGGTGCCTCCGTTTGACCATCCTCGTATCATGATGGGGCAGGCGACCGTTGCAAAGGAAATCCTTGAACAGTTTCCTGATGATGAAACCATTGATCACATCATCATGCCTGTGGGTGGGGGTGGCTTGTCTTCCGGCATGACGAAATATTTGCAAGGCATGAATGTGAAGTGTGGTTTTACGTTTGTGGAGCCAGACCTTGCTCCTAGTTTGAAAACATCACTTGAGAAAAATGATCGCATCACGCTTGGCCAGGTTGATAATTTCGTTGATGGTGCAGCGGTCGCGCAGATTGGCTCGAATAATTTTGAGCAATTAAAGCAGTTCACGGCTGATCAGGTTCATCTTATTCCAACAGACCGTGTTTGTGCCACGATGTCTGAACTTCTCAACGTAGAAGGCATTGTGCTTGAGCCTGCTGGTGCGCTTGCTATTGACGCCTTGAAAGATTTTGATAGTTCTGATTTGCGTCAAAAGAATATCATCTGTATTGCTTCGGGTGGAAACTTTGATTTCGAGCGCCTACCAGAAGTGAAAGAGCGGGCGTTAAAATATTCCGGCTTAAAGAAATACTATATTTTGCAATTCCCTCAACGCCCTGGCGCCTTGAAGGAGTTTCTGATGACGCTTGGACCGGAAGATGATATTGCGCGCTTTGAATATCTTAAAAAATCTGCCCGAAATTTTGGCTCGGTGCTGATTGGCTTGGAAACATCAAAGCCAAAAAACTTTGATGTTCTTACTGCTAAAATGGATAAAATGGGGATGCGTTGGCAAGATATTACGGATAATGAAATTCTGGCCAACCTGGTTGTGTAATCATAAAAAAAGCCGAGGTTAAAACCTCGGCTTTCTAATGTGTTCTTCTTTGATCTAACCCGTAATTGAAGTGCCAAGATCAATCTTTAACCACTGTTCGATTTTCAGGCTTAACTTGCTTGGTGAAACCGGTTTTGAGAGATAGTCGTCCATGCCAGCGTCTATACATGCTTCCATGTCGCCTTTAAGTGCATGGGCGGTAACACCGACGATTGGTGTACGTGTCATTTCACTTTGTTTTTCATATAATCTGATTGCAGTTGTTGCTTCCTTGCCATTCATCTCAGGCATTGAAACATCCATAAGAATTAGACGAGGCTTTTGAGCCTTATAGGCAGCCAATGCCAAGCGTCCATTTTCTACGATTTGGAAGTTCAGACCTGTTTCTTCCAAAATTTGGCGGAAGACAATTTGGTTAACTTCATTGTCTTCAGCAACAAGAATGTCCAGTTCATTATTTTTTACTGTTAGTTCGCCGTTGGCCTTTTGTTTTGGAAGCTTTATTTCCTTATCCAGAACAGGCGAGGCAGTTCTGTTGTTGATGCTTCTGGTTTTTACGGCAGCTCTTTTGTTTGCAATAACTTGCAGAATGGTTTCAAGCAACATTGAAGAACGCGTCGGTTTTGTCAGGTTTGCTTCTGCGCCCAATTGCTGCAATTTCTGGTTTGTTTGAGAACTGTCTACGGATGTCAGCATGACAACTGGAATGTCTTTTAAGGCATCATCATTTCGCATGGTCTCAAGAACCTCAGCGCCACTCATTTCCGGCATTTGATAATCTAGGATGACCAAATCAAGATCCATGCCATTTGCATGCACTGCGCGCATGATCTCAAGACCTTTTTCACCGGATGATGACGACGCGCCATCAAACTTCCATGCAGCCATTTGTTCTGCAAGGATTGAGCGGTTTACCTCATTATCGTCTATAACCAGGATGCGTGCGCCAGTCATGTCTCCTGGCACAATCTGTTTATCATTCTCTTCTGCATGAATAGGAAGATCTGTTGTAAACCAGAAAGTTGATCCTTTTCCAACTTGACTGTTAACACCAATGTCGCCGCCCATTAACTTCACTAGGGAAGATGAAATAGAAAGCCCAAGACCAGTACCTTCATGCTTGCGAGTAGCAGATGTATCTACCTGGCTGAATTTATTAAATATTTGATCGCATTTTTCTTCTGGAATACCAATGCCTGTATCTTCAATAGAAAATTTCAGATTTACCAAGTCGTTCGATGTTGTTTCACCATTACGTTGAATATTGACAAATACATGCCCTTTCTCGGTGAATTTGACTGCATTGCCCAAAAGATTTGTTACAATCTGACGAATACGACCAACATCTCCGACCATCATTTTTGGCAGGGCAGGGTCTACTCTGACGATTAATTCCAAGTCTTTTTCTGCAACCTTGGATGAAACAAGCGTAGCAACATCTTCAACTGCTTCTGCAAGGTTAAATGGTGCTGGATCCAGTTCCATTTGGCCGGCATCAATTTTGGAAAAATCAAGTATGTCATTAATAATCGTAAGCAATGAAGCGCCAGAT
>CALHIB010000213.1 GCA_938030595.1 uncultured Rhizobiaceae group bacterium
GAAGGGTTCTGGCCATCGTCCGGGTTCCAGCGATAGATGCGGAACTCACGAAGATTGGTTGAGCCTTCTGGCTTTGGCCATGTCTTGCCTTCGTTGATTGTCGAATTTTTTGGGAGTGCTAGTTCAACCATGTGTTTAAACCTTGCTGCTTTCTAATGCTTCAGCCTGTTTTTCTTCTGCTCTTTCGCGAAGAAATGTATAAAGCTGTACGGTAATCATGAAAAACAAGAACCCGGTGATGAGCGTTACCGCCCAGGCACCGACACTTGTGATGTTTTGAATGCCAAGTAAATGCCCTGACGCGACTTCAATCGCCTTGAACACAACCGTCAGGCCAGCGACCATCCAAAGACTTTTGGAAATCTTCGCGATACCAAAGGCAATAATGCCATTGATAATCAGACCGACTGTGATTGCGAGAATGGTGTTCACTTGCCTTTTCCTTAGTAAACGCGTGCTTTGGGTGCGATTTTCTTCGGGTCAATGCCGCCCTGGTTGTGGCTTAGCAGAGGCTTGGTTGTCACGCTGCGATAGCTGAGTTTTACCTTGCCTTTGTCGTCAACACTTGCCAGCGTGTGCTTGCGCCATTTTTTGTCATCGCGATCCTTGTAATCTTCATGGGCGTGCGCGCCGCGGCTTTCCTTGCGGGCTTCTGCACCATAAACGGTGGAAATCGCACAAGGCATAAGATTATCAAGTTCAAGGGTTTCAACCAGATCCGAATTCCAGATCATGGAACGGTCTGTTACCTTGATGTCGGCAAGCTTGCCATAGGCTGTATCCATACGTTTGCAACCTTGTTTCAAGGTTTCATCGGTGCGGAATACGGCTGCATCTTCCTGCATTATTTTTTGCATTTCATCGCGCAGGTGAGCGGTTGGTGTTGCACCGTCTGCATGGCGTTTTGCGTCAAAGCGATCCATGATCTTTTCGCAACATTTTGCATTTGGTACTGCGATAGGCGCTTCACGGTCGACCACCTGACCGGCTTTAATGGCTGCTGCACGACCGAACACAACGAGGTCAATCAGTGAGTTTGATCCCAAACGGTTCGCACCGTGTACGGATGCACATGCCGCTTCACCGACAGCCATAAGACCTGGCACAGTTGCATTTTCATTTTTTGCAGTCGGGTTAAGCACCTCGCCCCAATAATTGGTTGGAATGCCGCCCATGTTATAGTGAACGGTTGGTAGAACCGGGATGGGTTCGCGGTTCACGTCAACGCCTGCAAAGATTCGGGCTGACTCAGAAATGCCCGGCAGACGTTGATGCAATGTTTCAGGTGGCAGGTGGTTCAAATGCAGGTGAATGTGGTCACCGTTTTTGCCAACACCGCGCCCTTCACGAATTTCCATCGTCATACAGCGCGATACCACATCACGCGAAGCGAGGTCTTTATAAGTCGGCGCATAACGCTCCATGAAGCGCTCGCCTTCTGAGTTTGTCAGATAGCCGCCCTCGCCGCGCGCACCTTCTGTAATCAAACAGCCAGCACCATAAATACCGGTTGGGTGGAATTGAACAAACTCCATGTCTTGAAGCGGCAGGCCAGCACGTGCGACCATACCATTGCCATCACCTGTACATGTGTGCGCAGACGTGGCTGAGAAATAAGCGCGACCATAACCGCCTGTGGCAAGCACAACCATTTTCGCGTTGAAGCGGTGGATTGTGCCGTCATCAAGGTTCCATGCGATGATGCCTGTGCAGACGCCATCGTCTGACATGATCAGGTCAATCGCGAAATATTCGATGTAAAACTCTGCGTTATGTCTTAATGACTGGCCGTAAAGTGTGTGCAGGATTGCGTGCCCTGTACGGTCAGCTGCGGCACAGGTTCTTTGTACGGGCGGGCCTTCACCATATTCTGTGGTGTGGCCACCAAATGGACGCTGATAGATTTTGCCTTCTTCAGTACGCGAGAACGGAACGCCGTAATGCTCAAGTTCATAAACGGCTTCGGGTGCTTCTTGCGCAAGATATTCCATCGCATCAACATCGCCCAGCCAGTCAGAGCCTTTGACCGTATCATATAAATGCCACTGCCAGCTGTCAGGCCCCATGTTGCCAAGAGATGCTGCAATGCCACCTTGGGCTGCAACGGTATGCGAGCGGGTTGGAAATACTTTCGTGACACAAGCCGTTGATAGGCCTTGCTCTGCCATGCCCAGTGTTGCACGCAGGCCGGCACCGCCAGCGCCAACAACAACAACGTCGTGATAGTGATCTACAAACTCATACGCTTTACCGTTATGAGTGCCATTTGTCTTTTTTGTGGTTGCCATCTTTAAGATTAGCCTCCGAAACCGAGTTTAAGAACTGCAAATGCGCTGGCAATGCCAATCGCAGAGCAGAAGAAAATATTGAGCATGACGCATAAAATTTTTGCGCCTTCCGAATGAATGTAATCTTCGATGATTACCTGCATGCCAAGCTTCATGTGAATACATACTGATAAAATAACGCCGAGCATCACAAAGGCAACGAAGGGATGCGATAATGTCGCGGCTACTTCTGCATGTGGTTTGCCGTTTAGTGAAACAACGATCCAGATGAAGAATAATAAAAGCGGTACATTTGCCACAGCGCTGACGCGCTGACGCCAGAAATGATCTGTCCCTTCCTTGGCAGAACCAAGACCACGAACCTTACCCAAAGGAGTGCGCATATCTGTCATGATGTTCTCCTTATCTGACCGAATAGCCGATGACCCAAATCAGGATCGTGGCTGCAATTGAAAAGACCCAGGTTGCATGTGCAAGCCTGGTGGTGAAATGTTTGTCAAAGCCTTTGCCCATGTCCCACATCAGATGGCGAAGTCCGCCAGCCATGTGATGCATTAAAGCCCAAGTATATCCAAATAGGACAAGTCGTCCGAAAATCGAGCCAAAAAAAGCATTCACCCACTCAAAATAGGCAGGCGAAGTAGCAGTAGCAAAAAGCCACCATGCAACCAGCAAAGTGCCAAAATATAAAGCAGCACCCGTAATACGGTTTACAATGGAAGCAACCATCGTTGGAATCGGTTTGTAAATGGACAAATGAGGAGAAAGCGGCCGCTTGTCCTGCAGCTCGGGATTTGACATATTTCGTGCCTTTGGTTTCGTCAGGGTTGTTTAACCCATATCTTCTTAATGGTCTTTTAAAGAGTATAGGGCGCTAGGTCAAAACATACGATGGTCTTAGATGAATTTATTTCTTTGCTGAGGCGTTTGGGCGGAATCTTGAAAACTCTACTATCCCTTACCAACGATGTATAACCGTCACTAATGTTGCTGATAGCTCAATGTTGCAGTCAAAAGCTCATTAACGGATTTTTAAGACTAACGAATGGTTGCGCGGATTAGCCAAATATCACCGTCTATATGTTCCTGCCAACATTCGATTTTAAAGATCAAGCCTTTTCATATCCAAACGATTTATTCTTAGGGGCAGTTCCAAGAGTAAAAATCTCTTGGCTGAGTTTAATTAAGGGTGAAAAAAAATGTCAGCGAGAGAAAACCACTACCGGGGTAATGATTATATTTTTGGCAATATTTGGGATAACCACATTAGAGGTTTTGAAGGTGACGATGTCATTGAAGGCCTTGAAGGTAACGATACATTGGAAGGCAATGAAGGGCATGACGTGCTTATAGGTGGTGCTGGCGCTGATATCCTTGATGGAGGAGATGGTGCTGATACGGTGTCTTATGAGCAATCAGACGAAGGTGTTCATGTAGATCTGAACTCTGGAAATGGTTTTGGTGGTGATGCAGAGGGAGATATCCTTATTGATGTAGAATATCTAATTGGCTCCAATCATGATGACCAACTCACAGGCAATTCTGAATCCAATTACATTAGTGCTGGCGAAGGAAATGACACGTTATTTGGCCTGGAAGGAAATGATGTCCTGCATGATTTTGGTGACAGCGATGATTATTTATCGGGCGGCGATGGTCATGATATGATCGTTGTAACTGGCGGCAATAACACACTGGTTGGTGGTAGTGGAAATGATTACATAAGAGGTGGAGAAGATCTCGATACGTTTCTTTACGCTGCTGGAGATGGTAGTGATACAATCGTCAATTTCGATTTCGCTCAAGATATAATTGATCTGTCTTCTTCAATTGTATCTAGTGATGTTTTGATGGGTCATCTTATTATAGATGGTGCAAATGTAATTCTGGATTTGTCTCGTATTGAAGGCTTCGGCTCGGATGATAAAATCACTTTCACTAATGTTGATATTGAGGACTTTCACATAGGTATTTTCGCAACTGGAATGAGTGAAAATGATATTGATCAACAAGAAGATTTAGAAGAGCACAGTGATGATTTGTTTGAGGATAATGATGATATTCAAACACCAGATACGGATCCCATTGTTATCGATGATGAAATTATTATGTATATTGAAGCTGCACCTGGATTAATCGCTGAAGACTATGATCCTTGCATCATCGAGATACCTTATGACCCTGAAATTATTATGTTTTAGAGTAACAGAAATAATATAAACGGTTAAAAAGCCACACAAACCATTAAGATATTTTAATGTAAGGTTATAATATCTTGTAAACGAAATTGTAAATATTCACTTATAGTACTTAAATAGCAGTCTAGAATTTTTTGTTTTTTTATTCTTACTATTTGTTGGTATTGTGAATGGCTTCCTTTGCAAAAATTAATTCTGATAAAGATGTTGTCGCTGAAATTATCACCAGTCAAACAAGCTATGATGTATTTAGAATTCTTAAATCGGTAACACTTGAATTTGGTTATACCAAATTCATGGTCATGCGGCTTCCTGATGAAGCCGAAGCAACAATTGGCGATATGGCCATCATAACAAACTGGGATGCTGAGTTAATCGCAGCCTATGACATGATGGGCTTTTTATCAAACAGCCCGATCATTAAATTGCTAAAAAGTACTACCTTACCAATCGTCTGGGACATTAACGAGCTTAATAAGGAACGTGATGATGGAAAAGAAAATGACGTCACAAGTTTATTCAAAGAATTTGGACTGATTAATGGCGTATATTTTCGTGTCAGTGACAAGAATGGAAAGCAGGGTGCCTTAGGAATTGCAGGCGATAGAAAGCCGCCATCAGAAAGTGAACTGATGCAAATAAGTTATATTGCAGGGCATGCGTACGAAGTTTTAACGAATATAGATATAACCTCGTCTACACATAAAGATAATCTAACTGAGAGAGAGCGTGAATGTATCTACTGGACAGCGTCAGGTAAAACCAGCGGTGATGTTGCAGGTATTTTAAATATCTCAGAAAACACCGTAAATAACTACCTTACTGCTGCTGCCTTAAAACTAAACACTGTCAATAAGGCACATACTGTTGCAAAGGCAATTCGTTATGGTCTGCTTGATTCCCTATAAATCATTTTAGGACACAAATGTGGATAATTTAACTTTAAGTGTAGACGTCTTCGATGACGTCAGAGATGGTCAAGACATAAGTGACTTTAACTTAAGTACGGATGAGTTGCTGTCTATATTATCCATGTATGATCCCTATGGTATTTGGCGCCTGGATTTGGAGAGTGGTTTAGTTCAGTGGTCAAAAGACGTTTTTGAAATTCATGGCATGAAGTATGAGGAAGGCCCGGTAAACTTAAAACAGGCAATTGATGCCTATCATCCAGAAGATGCAGCAGTTCTTGGTCAACTCATTGAAGAAACGATTGCAAAACAATCCGGGTTTCGTTTTGTGTTGCGCCTTAAAACTAAATCAGGCGGATATAAACTGGTTAAATCATCTGGAAAGTTTAGAATTAATTCAGAAGGTAAACCTCAATTGGTTGGAACGTTTTCTCAATTCGCGCCTGCAATTAGATCTATTGCTACATCTGAATAATTTTTAAGTTATTGAAAAAAAGCGCTAATTTTACCTGATTTTATATATAAGCTGTAAGCAGCAATATAGGTTAACAAAACCTTACTACATCTGGCCAAATATCACCCCGAAGAAGCCATTTGCCAGATCACGTTTTATAAAACAAGCAATGTAAAACATCTTTTGTCTATTGTTGTGCCAAGGAAAGGCACAAACAGATGACATTTATGAAATTTAAAAACATTGAGAAAATCACAGAATACAGCTCCATAGCGGCCGGTTTGGTTTTGGGTCTTGTTTACTTAAATCCAATGACTGTTAATTCTGTGAAGAATGATTTGAAATCATCTGTTGCGAGCATTTCAGTTCAACAAACTCAGCCCGAGTACGCCAATTTATCTGTAGAAAACATATCAGAGAAAAAGCTTGCAGCAAAAGCAAAGCATATAATTTTGGCTTCTAATTAAGTGAGAGAATGTAAGATGACACAGACACTTCACAATCATATTGAGTTTTCGGATAAACGCCAGCATTCAAGACACGTTTGTAATATTCGCGGGTACATCTTATTGGGCGCAAGTAAAATTTCGAATTGTATTGTCAAAGATATATCCATAGGCGGCGCAAAAATTATGTTGCCTCATAGTTCGTGGGCACCTTCTGAATTTTTCTTAGAACTTATTGATAGCAATAAATGTATTAAAGCTCGTAAAGTCTGGGCAGATGACTATCAAGTTGGCGTTGAGTTTGTGTAATAGACTATATGATGTGTTGAATGTTTCTTGAATTTTATCAATAGCCTCGCATTTGCTACCCATAAGAAAATTATTTTTCTCTACCTACAAACAATAAGCCAAATAAGTTCTCAATTCCCCTCCCATAATTTCCGTGTTACCCATAAACCGTAACAAGGACTTACCCAATTGCTCTCTGTATTTCTCACCGTTCTGCCTGTTTTCCTTATTTTGGGTGCTGGGTATTTTCTTGGGCGGGTTCGGTATTTACCAGATGAAGTGGCGGATGCTTTAAATGCTTATGCCTTGAAGATTGGGGTTCCGTGTCTGCTTTTTATGGCGATGTATAATCTTGATTTTGGCAAGGCGTTTCAACTGCCAATGCTTGCGAGTTTTTATACAGGCGCGCTGACGTGTTTTGTTTTGGGTATTGTTTTATCGCGTGTGTTTTGGAAGCGTCGTCCGGGTGAAGGCGTGGCGGTCGGGTTTTGTGCGGTGTTTTCCAACACGGTGCTGATTGGTATTCCGATTGTGCAATTGGCGTTTGGGAGCGATGCACTCACGCCAGCCTTCGGGATTATCGCGTTTCATGCCTCGACGCTTTATACGATTGGCATGACGACCATGGAGTTTTCAAAGCAGGGCGGTCGGGGGCTGGGTGAAACCTTGCGAGCTGCTTTTTTTGCGGTGATTGCCAATCCGCTGATGATCGGGATTTTATTGGGCATTGCCTTTAACTTAAGTGGGTTGAATTTATTTGCTCCGCTTGAGCAAGCGCTGGATATGGTTCGGGTGACGGCCATTCCGGTTTCGCTGATTGGCATTGGGATTGTCTTGACACGCTATAAAATCAGTTCTGAATTTACCGAAACCTTGATGGTGTCGGCTCTCTCGCTTGGCTTGCACCCGCTGATTGCATTTGTGCTCAGCTATTATGTTTTTGGGCTTGATCTGATTTATGTTCAGGTCGCTGTCACTATTGCTGCCATGCCACCGGGAATGAATGTCTATATTTTTGCCAATCTTTATCAGCGCGCCTTGGGCTTATCGGCTTCGGTATTGGTGATCGCGAATATTCTATCGGTGTTCACGATTACAGGCTGGTTGCTTTTTTTGCAAAGCTTGTAAATACAAATAAAAAAGCCCCGCAACACTTGCGGGGCTTTGAATTGAATTTGGTATTATAGTGAATTACTTCCAGTCGCGAATGTCGACGAAGTGACCTGCAATTGCTGCTGCCCCTGCCATGGCGGGTGAAACGAGATGCGTGCGACCCTTGAAACCCTGACGGCCTTCGAAGTTGCGGTTTGAAGTTGAGGCGCAACGCTCTTCCGGCTTGAGACGGTCATCGTTCATGGCAAG
>CALHIB010000214.1 GCA_938030595.1 uncultured Rhizobiaceae group bacterium
TTAAATTGATGATTTTTCTTGAAGAAAAAGGAAGGGGCGATCAAAAATCAGAGAAACGACCTCTTTTGCAAACACCGCTTCATCGAGTCCCTGAATGATCGAGGTCTCAAATGCATGGCCTTCCTCAGCTTCAAGATGTGCAATATCATGATAAGTCTGCTCTGCAAGTATAAACACTTTTTGACGCTTAATCTGATGGTCAGAAAGATTTGAGGAGGCGCCAATTTTTAATGGTTCCAAATCGTCTTCACGAGCCGAAGTAGAATTTTCATTTTCTTGCAATACAAGCGCATCAATAGCCTTGCCCTTAACAAAGACCGTATCGTGCGATAACTGGCAAAGCGCTTCGTAGTTCACACCAAAAACCTTTAAGGCTTGCTTCAAACACGTTTCACCAGATGCTTTTTCTTCAACCACCTCTGGATCCGCGTCTTCCTTGATAATACGCGCATCCTTTTGGTTTAAAGTCAGAGGGTTTTCATTCCTTGCATCTGCATTGCCATCAATTTTGGAATTTGACAGCTTAACATTATCTGATGAACCACCTGCTGTCTCGCCAGCCTTATTGGCATTTTGAACGGCCTGTTCAAACATGCGACCGTTGGTATGTTCCTGGGACAAATCGAGCGCGCGCGAAGGCCTGTTGGTGATAGCCAACCTCTGTTGCTCTAAAGCCGTAGTGCTTCTTGAAGCAAGTTTTGAATTAATTGCATCGATTTCCATATCGTCTCCATGCCATGGGCATTAAAGTGAGATAGGGGACATTAGCTCAAAGGCCAAATTCAGGAAAACTGGCAGTGACTACCTAGCCGATGGTAAAGATTACGCAAACAATAAAAAAAAACCGCCCATACTAAAAAGCTTGAGCGGCTCATAAATTGTTATTTTAAAAGCTTGATTAGCCGACGATTTCGTTGCCTGCGAACCAGAATGCGATTTCTTCTGCTGCTGTTTCAGGAGCGTCTGAACCGTGTACCGAGTTTTCACCCAATGATAGAGCGAATTCTTTACGAATTGTGCCTTCGTCAGCTTCTGCAGGATTAGTTGCACCCATTACTTCGCGGTTTTTCAAGATTGCACCTTCGCCTTCAAGAACTTGAACGATTGTTGGGCCTGAAGACATAAACTCTGTCAATTCGCCAAAGAAAGGACGCTCTGAGTGTACTGCGTAGAAAGCTTCTGCCTGACGCAGGCTCATGTGTACGCGCTTTGAAGCCACAACACGAAGGCCAGCTTCTTCCAGTTTAGCTGTAATAGCACCTGTAAGGTTACGTTTTGTTGCGTCTGGTTTAATCATTGAAAATGTACGTTCGATCGCCATTGTTCTTATTCCTGTAAGTTAAAAGAAAGGGAGGATTTGGCGGGTATATACGCGTTCAAACACGATGCCGCAAGGCCGTATTTGGTTTGATGGATTAAATAAGCAATATAAGAAACTTAACCTGCTTCTTGCTCGTCTTCTTGAACACCAAATATTCCGTTGCTGCGCTGGCCAAAAGTCTTGGGTGCAAGTGACAAGCCAAGACGCGCCTTTGCAGAAGACGTAATCTCATCTTCCTGTTGCGGCTCTTCTGGTTCGGTTTGCTCTTGCGGTGCATCAATTGTTTCTGACGGTTCTGCTTCGATCACATCTTCCGTTTCCAAAGCTGGCATCGGCTCTTCAACCTCGATTGAAACAGGTGGCGATGGCTGCTCTTCATCAATTTGATGATACATGGCAGGCGTTTCTTCTTGTGCCAGTTCTTGATGCGCTACTTCTGGTGCCTGATCAGTTTCGACAGTTGGCTCTTCCAAAGATAAGGCAACTGGCACTTCAGTTACTGCTTCAGCTTGACCAACACGGTAGAATACAATTGGCACTTCTATTTCATCATGCTCGCCAATGATAAAGATCATTTCTGATGGCACTTCAACTTCTGCAACAAACTCTGCCATATAGCGATGATATTCAATGGCGAGCAAAAGTTTTGCCACGTGCCTTGCAATTACAAGAGGGTCGACAATGCTGACGCCAGATTCACTTTCCAAAACACCTGTATGGTAACCATGATTTTGTGCGTAAATCTGGAACTGTTGGGCAATTTCACCCAACCCCTCAAGGCCGAGGCTATTAATTTCTATGAAGTTGCCTTGCCAATCAGAGGCACTACTCTCACACTGATTACGAAGGTCTTCATCGCTGGCACTTGAAAAGTCATAGACATCCTGGCTGAAAAGACTGACCTCTACACCCTGATTAAGTGCACCATTTTCATCTTGATAAATAACATGCGCTGATAAATCAAAGCCAACTGCACGGATTTTTTCTGGCTCAGCAACGCTACCAGCCATGGCTGACATACACTCCAGTAGCACGTCATGAGCTGTTGTGATTTTTAAATCAAGAGCCGCAGAAAAATCCTGGACGCCCATGCTTTCCAGCACAGTTGCGTATTTCGTTCTTGCTTCATCAAATCTTTTTTGGCGAATTAAAGCATAGACGTCGAAATACGACATCTCTTGAAATTCACGCAGATTTTGCAATGCAACTTGCCTGGAGTTTGCATCCGTCATAACTATACCCTCGTCTAAGACCTCTTAAGTATTGCAAAAGAGCCTTAAAAATTTATGAAGCTGTGATTTGGCTTGATTCTGGGTGAAATATCCTGCATTGCCACACCATGCTAAAACTTACAGACCTTACAGTCCGCATGGCCGGGCGCACTTTGATTGAAAATGCTGAAATATCCATTCCTGAAGGCGTGAAAGCGGGTCTTGTGGGGGCAAATGGTACTGGCAAAACCACACTCTTCAAAGTTATCACCGGACTTCATGGCAGCGAAACTGGCAATATTCACATTGCCAAAGGCTGGCGGATTGGTCAGGTTGCACAGGAAGCGCCGGGAACAGAAGAAAGCCTGCTTGAGATTGTTCTAAAAGCGGATGAAGAGCGCACCACTTTATTGGCAGAAGCAGAAACTGCCACAGATGCCACCAGAATTTCTGATATCTACATGCGCCTTGCAGATATTGATGCTTATACGGCAGAAAGTCGTGCGGCTTCCATTTTGGCAGGTCTTGGCTTTTCAGAGCGCGATCAACATTCACCAGCCTCATCCTTTTCTGGCGGTTGGCGAATGCGTGTGGCGCTGGCAGCTGTTTTGTTCTCAGAACCTGATTTACTGCTGCTGGATGAGCCGACCAACTATCTTGACCTTGAAGGTGCCTTGTGGCTTGAGAGTTATCTTGCAAAATATCCTGGCACGGTATTGGTCATCAGTCACGACCGCGACATGCTCAACAAGGTTGTGGATTCCATTGTTCATTTGGAAGGGCGGAAGCTTACCTTCTATCGTGGTAATTATGATAACTTTGAAAAGCAGCGTGCAGAAAAACGTGAGTTGATTGAAAAAGCACGCATTAAAATCGAAGGCCAGAAAAAACACATGATGGCTTTTGTGGACCGCTTTGGCGCCAAGGCTTCCAAGGCGAAACAAGCGCAATCCAAACTAAAAGCAATCGGAAAATTAAAACTGCCAGCTCAACTGGAGCAAGAAGGCACCATGCCGTTTAATTTTCCTAACCCGGAAAAACTATCTGCCTCCCCCATGATCAAACTTGAAAATGTGGATTGTGGCTACGGCGAAGATACCGTCATCCTGAAGAATATAAAACTGAACATTGATGCCGATGATCGCATCGCACTTTTGGGTTCGAACGGTAACGGCAAGTCGACTTTCTCCAAGCTACTGGTCGACCGCCTGCCTTTTGTTTCAGGTAACATCGTCAAAGCTCCAAAAATCAAAGTCGCCATGTTTGCACAACACCAAATGGATGATCTTCATGCCGATCAAACGCCTGTTGATCACGTGCGCAAACTTATGCCGCAGGCAGGTGAAAGTCAGGTTCGTTCCAAGGTGGCTCAGATGGGTCTTAATCATGAACGTATGGGGACGGTAACCGCAAAACTGTCTGGTGGTGAAAAAGCCAGACTACTGCTCGGGCTTTGTACTTTCCATGGCCCTGATCTCCTCATCCTCGATGAGCCAACAAACCACCTGGACGTAGGCGCACGCGAAGCGCTGGTGCATGGGCTGAACAATTTTGAAGGTGCGGTTATTCTCGTCAGCCACGATCGTCACTTGATTGACG
The DNA here is from genome assembly GCA_938030595.1 of uncultured Rhizobiaceae group bacterium. Lineage (GTDB taxonomy): Bacteria > Pseudomonadota > Alphaproteobacteria > Rhizobiales > Rhizobiaceae > JAALLB01. The sequence continues at coordinate 4,132 of CALHIB010000214.1, forward strand.
CCACCATGGAGCGCCTTTGGATTGTATCTGACGGCAAGGTTGGCCCCTATGACGAAGACCTTGATACTTATCGCAAGAAGGTTCTCAAAGATGCAAAAACCAAACGTAAAGAACACATTCTGGAAGTTGCTCCAGACATTGCAGAACCTGAAGTTGCACAAGAAATTGCTGAGCCAGTAGAGCCGCCCAAACCAAAACTTCCAAAGAAAGACCGTGAAGAGCTAAAAAAAGAACTAGCGCCCTTGAAAGCCAAAATTACGGAAAAAGAAAAGCAAATACAAAAGCTTAATGAAGCCATTGAAAAACTTGATTCAAGCCTGGCAACGCCTGGCCTGTTTCAAAACCACCCGGAAAAAGGCGAAAAATTCTCCAAGCAACGTGTAGAAGCAGATGAAATGCTGGCAAAGGTTGAAGAGGCTTGGCTTGAGCTAACGACAGAGTATGATGAGGCTATGGCCTAACAAGAAGCGCGGTACGTGCGCCCTGTTTTACGGTCGCGATAAATACAACGTCCGTCTTTTGCTTTGCCTATCAACGTGCCAGCAACGCCGCCAATTAAAGCACCTGCGATAGCGCCTCGTCCGCCATTTATTAAAGCACCCGCGCCAGCACCAATCAACGCACCACCTGTGGCCGTTTTCTCGGTCGAGGTACAAGCACCCAATCCAAACGCAACCAATGCTATTGCTAAAATCCTAGTCATCATAAAAGTCCTTATCCAGATTAATCGACACATGAAATGCCAATCAATAAGCCCCACGACCCCATGGGTATAATTAGTAATGGTGAAATTGGGCGTTTAGATGTCTTTGGCTGGGATGTTGTGAAGTTGCTAGTCCTTTCCTTCTACCCTTGTGGGAGAAGGTAGCGCACTTGAGCAAAGCGATAGGCGTCGGATGAGGGGTGTAATGCTTGCAACATAAACTATATGTCGGCACTACCGCTCACCCGTCAGCTACGCTGCCACCCTCTCCCACAAGGGGAGAGGAAAAATTAACTGCCTCCCAGTGGGCGTACACATAAACAATCCTCTTGCCAATCTTTAGAATCGCTGACACTTTTAAAGTCTGAAATTTCGAAAGCACACCATGACTGATACGCCTGCCTTTACCGCCAAAACAAAGCTCATTATTTTATGCGGTTGTTTGATTGCTCTACTCGCTTTTGGCCCGCGTTCTGCGATGGGTTTCTTCCAGCAGCCTATTCTGGACACAACAGGCTGGGGCAGTGCGACTTTCGGGTTGGCGATTGCCATTCAGAATTTGGCATGGGGCATTGGGCAACCTATTTTTGGAGCGCTGGCTGATCGTTATGGTGCTTATCGCTCTCTTGCTTCCGGTGGATTGATTTATGCACTTGGGCTTTATCTGATGGGTACGGCTGATGCTCCTATTTGGCTGCATGTTGGTGGTGGTATTTTGGTTGGGCTGGGTGTTTCTGCCGGATCATTCGGGATTATTCTCTCAGTATTCGCTCGCAACGTTCAACCAGAGCAAAGAAGCTTTGTTTTCGGCATGGGAACGGCAGCAGGATCTGCTGGCATGTTTTTATTCTCGCCCTTATCGGTCAAATTGATTGAGAATTACGGCTGGTCCAGTTCACTCTTGCTATTGTCAGCGCTGATGCTCGTCATTCCGCTGCTCGCTATCCCGCTTCGTGGCAACGCAAAAAGTGGCAGTGTTGGAATTGAAAACATGAACCAGACCATCGCAGACGCACTGCGTGAGGCCTTAGGGCATAAATCATTTTTGCTATTAACATCCGGTTTTTTTGTTTGTGGATTTCAAGTCGCGTTTATTACTGCACATTTTCCTAAATACATCGCAGACCTTGGGCTGGATGTAAGTCTTGGTGGCTTAACGGTTGCGGCATGGGCGATTGCTCTAATTGGCTTATTTAATATTTTTGGCTCACTTGCTTCTGGCATTCTGGGTCAAAAATATTCAAAACCGATGATGCTGTCTTATCTTTATCTTGGGCGTTCAATTGCGACGACTGCATTTTTACTTCTCCCGCAAACGCCAGCAAGTGTTATCATTTATTCAATCGTCATGGGTGTCTTGTGGTTATCGACTGTCGCTCCAACCAACGCGCTTGTTGCGATTATGTTTGGTACGCGTCATTTAGGCATGCTTGGCGGGTTGGTGTTTTTCTCGCATCAGATCGGTTCATTCCTGGGTGTATATTTTGGTGGTTATTTGCGCGATGTTTATGGCTCCTATGATGTGGTTTGGTGGTTAGGCGTAGCACTAGGTATTGCAGCGGCAATCATCCATTGGCCGATCAAGGAAGCACCGGTAAAACGCGCCTCACCTGCCTAGGCTCAGGACTGATTGGGGTCAAAAATTGCGCAAGTCTCTGTGCCATGGGCAATCAGTTTACCGTCCAGCGTTTTAAGCGTTGCTTCTGATGTTGCGATTTTGCGCCCCATGTGAATGACGCGGCCTTCGCAAATTACCTCGCCAGTTTCTTCTGTCATCGGACGGATGAGGTTCACTTTAAATTCGGCAGTTGTGTGAAATAACCCAACAGGCACCATTGTCCAGACACAGCAGGCAAGGGAAGAATCCAAAATAGCAGATGCCCAGCCGCCATGCACTGAACCTGCCGGATTATAATGCTCACTGAGCGGAACCCCACGAAAGACAACCCTGCCCTCATCAGCCTCAGCCATGCGAAAATTAAGCGCCTTGCCCATCGAAGGTGTCGGCAATTCACCAGCAATAATTTTCTTGGTGAGTTCAAGACCTGACGTGGACAAAATGGTTTCAATAGGGATGGAACCAAACATTTGATTGTCGTCATACCAATATTTATTCACTGGTGATCTCCTCGTGTTAATTTAGTGATAGCCTTGATAAAACCATGTCGTTCGTCGGGGTGTTTTATTCCTCTGGGAGAATAAATGTGGCGGTCTAGAAAGTAGGTACTTAGTTTGAACCCTTGCTCAATTTGTTCAACAGGTGGCACGATGCCCCAGCCGTCTTCGTGCTTGTTAAGGAAGGATGGCAAGGCCAACATTTTGTCTGCCCATGGTTGCCCTGCGGCCAGGCTTACTGCCCTGCCTGACTTTGGAGAGATATAAGCAAGATTGTGTGTTTGCGCTGTTGAGGCACAGCTTTCCAGATCCAGCCCAAAGCCAAGCTCTTCGAGTAACACAAGTTCAAAACGGATCATCAGACTTGCAGCAATTTCCGGATGCTCAAAGTTTTCCATCAAGACACGCGCCGCATTATAGAGACCAAGATTAGGATCACGCTCGGGCAATTGTCGCAAATGTGAAGCAAGAGTTTGAATGCCGTAGATGCCAAGTTGCGTCGTCATCAGGCTTGCAGCCAGCAATTGACCTGCTTCAACCGTATAGGTGCCAAGCTGTTCTTCCAGACGCGCGCGCCATTGTAGTGTTACAAAATTTCCTGGCTGGAGGATCGGACGCATACGTGATGAACGACCGCCCCGCACAAGCCCCAAATGGCGCCCATGTTCAGCAGTCATTGCCTCAACAATTGCGCTGGTCTCACCATGCTTACGCACGCCAAGAATCAATCCTTCATCTTGCCATTCCATGAAATTGAGTGTGGCCTAACCGATGGGAAATTCAAGTCCCATTTCTCGATAACGATCAGGATCATCGCCCCAGTTTTCTCGTACTTTGACAAAAAGGAATAAATGTACCGGTTGCTCAACCAATTCTGTCAGGTCTTTTCTAGCGGCTGTCGAAATCGCCTTAATGGTTTGGCCGTTCTTGCCGATGATAATTTTTTTCTGGCTTTGGCGTTCAACGTAAATCACTTGCTGAATACGAACTGAGCCATCTTTTTTGTCTTCCCACTGTTCTGTTTCAACATGTGAAGCATAGGGAAGCTCTTGGTGAAGGCGTAAATAAATTTTCTCGCGCGTCACTTCTGCAGCCAACATGCGCAGTGGCAGATCAGAAATCTGGTCTTCAGGATACATGTAAGGGCCTTCTGGCAGATTACTCGACAAGTAATCCATGAAATCCTTACAGCCGTCACCATTCAGCGCTGAAACCATGAAGGTCTCATCGAACTGATATAGTTCATGCAGTTTGGTCGTCAGTTCCAGAAGTTTATCGCGCTGGATTTGGTCAATTTTGTTGATTAACAGAACCATTGGTCCATTTACAGTTTCAAGTTTGCCAATGATTGTTTCCAGATCGTCAGTTAAGCCACGCTCTGCATCAATTAGAAAGACACTAATATCAGCATCTCTGGCACTGCCCCAAGCAGTTGTGACCATTGCTTCGTCAAGTCTTCTGCGAGGCGCAAAAATACCGGGGGTATCAACAAAAATGATCTGACAATTATCCTGAATAGCAATCCCGCGCATAACTGCTCTGGTTGTTTGCACCTTATGGGTAACGATAGAAATCTTAGAACCAACCAGTTGGTTCATCAATGTGGACTTACCAGCATTCGGTGCGCCTATTAAGGCTACAAAGCCAGAGCGCATAGGCTTTTGTGTTTCAGTCAATCTGATTTTCCTTCCAGGGTATCTTCAGTCCAGACCCCCTCTCGCACCAACATTTTTGCTGCTGCCATTTGTTCTGCTATACGTTTCGATCTGCCTATGCCAATGCAGGCAATTTTTTCCGGTACTTTAACAGAGACTGTAAACTCAGGGTCATGTGCTGGCCCTGTACGCTCTGTCTCTTTATATTTGGGTGTTCCAAGATTTCTTGAATGCGCCCATTCTTGTAATTCTGTTTTTGAATCTCGCTTGGCTGTACTACTGTCTGCAATACGTTCTGTCCAAAAACGATCAACAAATGCTTGAGCTTGAGATAATCCGCCGTCCAGATAAACTGCTGCGATAATCGCTTCCATAACATCTGCACGAATACTTTGCATGCGTTTACCCGTAACTTTTTTTAAATCCCCACCTGTACGAATAAACTCGTAAAGAGAGATTTCATCCGCAATTTCTGCCAATGCGCTACCACGAACCAAGGAATTGTATCGCAATGCCAATTCACCTTCGGTGGCTTCAGGAAACTTGAAATGCAGAATATGAGCGACACAAAGACCAAGAACACGGTCGCCTAAAAACTCAAGACGTTGATAATGAAAATTATCTTCATTTTTTTTTTGCACACTTGGATGCGTCAGCGCACGTTCGAGGTCTTCATAGGAGCTAAACTCATAACCAATGCGCTCTTCAAGAATGCCAAACCGGCTCTTGCGACGTTGTTCCTGGTTATTGGGCTCACTCATTGAATTATAGTCCGTTAAAGAAACGATCTACGCGCAGATTTTCTGGCCATTCCCAGATTGCAAGTGGATGTTTTTCATTACGGATCGAAAAGAAAATAACATTAGCCTTGCCAACGAAATTTTCCAATGGAACAAACCCAACACTAAGGCGACTATCGGATGAATTATCGCGGTTATCACCCATCATAAAGTAATGCCCTTCAGGCACTTCAAATACACGGGTATTGTCTGTGCTGCTTAAGTTCACATCGAGGGTTGAGTAGGTAACACCATTAGGAAGTGTCTCTTTGTAGGATTGAACGATTTGCCCCGTTTCATCATCTGTGAAGAGCGGACCACGTTCACGTTTTACTGGCGTACCATTGATATGTAAAACGCTATCAATCATTTGAATTTTGTCGCCTGGCAAACCTACAACACGCTTGATGTAATCTATATTCGGGTTTGGTGGAAACTTGAACACAGCTACATCTCCAAGTTCAGGCTCTGAAGACCAAATACGACCATCAAATAAATCAGGAGAAAAAGGAAGTGAATATTTGGAATAGCCATAGCTAAATTTTGACACGAATAGATAATCACCGACAAGAAGCGTATCTTTCATAGAACCAGACGGGATGCTAAACGGCTGAAATAATAATGTACGCAGTATGACTGCCAGAATTAGGGCTTGAACAATGACAGATAGAGTTTCACCAATGGCGCTACCCTTTTCTTCAATTTCTTCCTCAACTTTTTCTTCAATCTTTTCTTCTGACAAAGATCTAATCCACTTCAAATTTTTAATTCAAGAACCCTGAGGCAGGGCTTCGATAATAACAAAAGCCTGAGCAAGGGGAAAATCGTCTGTAATTGTTACATGCACATGTGGTTGGTAGCCATTGGGTATGATTTCTGCAAGCCTTTTTGCAGCACCATTTGTCAACTTCATGGTTGGCTTGCCATTTTTGTCATTTACAACACCCATATCGCGCCAAAAAACACCATTTGAGATGCCTGTACCTAAAGCTTTACAACATGCTTCTTTGGCTGCGAACCGTTTTGCGTAGGATGCTGCACGGTTTTTGCGCTTATCGGATTTTTGTTGTTCTACTTGGGTGAACACACGATTGGTAAAACGCTCACCATGACGCGCGATAGATTTTTCAATCCTACGGATGTCGATTAAATCACTACCAAGACCAATGATCATATGAAACGTTGCGCCTATAAATATGTTAATGCCTACATTAAGGTGAACATATGGGCTATCCGTCTGAATTACAAATTAGAAGACGCTTTTGCTGCTTTTTTTGCGATGCGTTTTTTTCTGGCTGTATGAAACAAGCCTGCAGCCCATCGCGTCATGATATAACCAATAATTCCAAAGAAAATTCCTAGAGGAATACCCCCAATCATCATGGGCTTGATTACAGGCTCCCATATTCCAATAATTGCATCCCAGATTCCGGAGATACCATTATCAAAAAAACTCATCTGCTCCAGTTCTGGTGCATTGTCATCCCCCTCAATCGGTTTTTTTCCTGAAAGGATAAAATTACCCAGATTATAAGTTGATGCCCAAATAAACGGGAAAGTAAGCGGATTTCCGAAGAATGTACCTGAAGCTGCTGCAAGAAAATTACCGGCTATGATGTAGGCAACGACAAAGGCAATAATAAAATGCAACCCCAGCAAGGGTGTAAAAGAAGCAAACACACCTGCTGCCACGCCTGCTGATATGGCATGAGGAGAAGCTGTTAATCTTAAAACGCGTTTTGAAACATATTTGGCTGACCTGCCCCAGCTACGGCGCGGCCATACAGAGACCCTTATTGTCTCGCCCCAAGTGACAGGTTTTTTTCTACCAAAAAGCATGTTTCTTTAAATTATAAATTGTCCCTATTGCTCATGACTTATCACAGATCACTTAACATCTTATTTCATTATGTAGGATTTATGATAACTTTTTAAAGATTTCTGCTGCCAGGTTTGACAGCTGGTGTATTGGCCAGTTCTGGTGGCAAATTATCAGCAGCATATGCAGGAACTTCATACTCTGCCAAAGCAATCAACGGCACACCAACATCTGATTTTCCAGCAGAACGATCAACCAAACAAGCGGCGGCCAACACTTCGGCACCGATATCTTTCAGCGATTGTACTGTTTCACGAATGGAAAGACCAGTTGTAACAATATCTTCGATGATCACAACGCGAGCACCTTTTTCAATCTCAAAACGGCGGAGTTTAAAAACTCCGTCCTCACGCTCGACCCAAACATTTGGAACGCCTAAATGCCTTGATGTTTCATAGGCAGGGATAATGCCCCCAACCGCAGGCCCCACAACATAATCAACACCATCCGGGCATGCCTTGGACACACGTTCTGCTAGTGCCTTGCAAAGGATCTCAGTTTTATCAGCATGCATAAAAACACGTGCTTTCTGCAAAAACACAGGGCTATGCAAGCCTGAAGTCAGGATGAAGTGACCTTCAAGCATCGCACCACATTCACGGAAAATTTCTAAAACATCTTCGGTTTGCATATC
>CALHIB010000215.1 GCA_938030595.1 uncultured Rhizobiaceae group bacterium
TGATACATCTTCGTGCAGCAAAAGTACTTCCATCAACTGTTTGCCCACCTTCATCGCAGGGTTTAGCGATGCCATGGGCTCCTGGTAAATCATGGCAATTTTTGAACCACGAATATCACGCAGCTCTTCTGGCGACATGTCACCCATGTCACGACCTTTGTACTTGATTGTACCGCCAACGATTTTGCCGCGATTACCCATGTCACGCATAATGCCAAGTGCTACGGTAGACTTGCCACAACCAGATTCGCCTACAAGCCCCATGGTCTCACCCGGCATAATCTTGCAGGAAAAGTCCATCACCGCAGGAATTTCACCAGCACGGACAAAGAATGAAATATCCAGGTTTTCAATTTCAAGGATCGGTTGCACGTCAGTTTTAGCCATGTTTTCTCTCCTTTAATCTTTCAACGATTCTTCACGCAGACCGTCTGCAAGCAGGTTTAAACCAAGCACCAAGGACAAGAGACTTAACGCTGGTACGAGTGGCGGGTGCAGATAGATTGAAAGCAATCTTCTGCCATCATTAATGGTGGTTCCCCAATCAGGGCTTTCTGGGGGTAGGCCAAGACCAAAGAATCCAAGTGTACCAAGCAGGATTGTTGTGTAACCAATACGCAGACAGAAATCGACGATGAGCGGGCCACGTACGTTTGGCAGAATTTCCCAAAGCATGATGTACCACGGGCTTTCACCACGCGTTTGCGCTGCCGCTACATAGTCACGAGATTTCACATCCAGTGTTAGACCGCGCACAATACGGAAAATGGTTGGCGAGTTCACAAATACAACGGATACAAACACAATAAGGATTTCAGGATTAACATCATATAAATCCAGGAAGCTAGGCCAAAAATCGACCAGTGTATTGCGATTGGTATCTGATATTGCTGACATGTAAATTATGAAACCGATACCCAAAACAGCAATCAAAATTGGTGTTCTAAGAGATGGGCGTGTTTCATATTTGGAATTCAGTAACATGCCTAGGAATATCAGCGGGAATATAAACAGCGCTGCAGCCATATAGGCTGGAATACCTACCAGGGCGATTTCGGGTGTTACCAGCAGATAGAATAATAAGATAACCGGGAAAGCCAAGATCAGGTTTGCTGCAAAGGATAAAATCGTATCTAGCTTGCCACCATAATATCCTGCAGGCAGACCAAGCGTAATCCCCACCATATAGGCAAAGAGTGTGGCGAAAGGTGCAATCGCTATTACAATTGTGGAACCTTTTACGACGCGACTGAAAACATCACGAGCAAGATTATCGCCACCCAAGAGATAATATTCATACATGCCTTCAGCAACATTTTTAACGGGTGTTCCTGGCACTTTATTTTTCATACCGGAAATTTGTGTCAACGGATCATGTGTTGAAATCCAGTCAAACAGCCCCGTGAATAACGCAGTGTATGCCCAGAACATGACAAGCGCAAAACCCACCATACCAATGATACTGTCAAACAAACGACCATAAAGCCCAAGCGAACGCTTGAAATAAATTGAAATTACAAAAGTAAGAATTAGTGCAATCCAAACTGGCGTAAATTGCCCCAGAATGCGGATGATAATTTCACCCCAAGATAACGGATCCATCTCAAACGCCCCCTATGACAATCTGATACGTGGGTTCAAGAACACGTAGCCGATGTCTGAAATTAACTGACTTATAAGTACAATCACAACCGACACAACGGAAACGCCCAGAAGCATTTCGATGTCGTTATTGCCTGCCGCTTGCACCAATTGCCAACCGATCCCCTTATAGTTGAACAACGTTTCTGTAATCACCACACCAGTTAGCAAATACGGTATTTGCAGCGCGATGATTGTGAACGGCGCAATGAGTGCATTGCGCAGTGCGTGCTTAATCACGATACCTGCGAATGAAACGCCTTTAAGTCTTGCCGTTCTAATGTATTGCGCGGTCATGACTTCAGCCATGGACGCACGTGTCATTCGAGCAATGTAACCGATGTTAAAAAGTGCAATTGTTAAAACAGGTAAAGTGAAGTTTTCAAACCCCGGAGCAGTCATGGCTTGAGCAGCAGAGCCCTTAAACCATTTTAGCCCGACAGCACTTGAGGCGAAAATAGCAATTAACACCACACCAGAAACATATTCAGGTGTTGCAGATGTTGCGATTGAAAATGTCGAAAGCGTGCGGTCTGTTTTTGAACCTTCGCGCATCCCAGCAAAAATTCCAATTAAAAGTGCAATCGGGATCGTTACAATCAAGGCCCACATCATAAGGAAACCCGTTAAGCCAAGCCTCTTTAAAACAATGCCAGCGACATTATCTTTGGAAACGGTGGAGTATCCCCAATCGCCTTGCAAAATACCGCAATAATTAGGTGCGTCCTCAACTGCTGTGCCTTTTCTTGCACATCTTGCCCGTGTTTTTCCATCGCTACCCTCTATTACGTAGCCTGGAACCACGCCCAGCCATTCGCCGTATTTTACAAACACATTACGTTTATAACCTCGGTTACTCAGCCAGCTATCCACCTGCTCCTCCGACATGCGGAAGTTGCCTTGTGTTTTGGCGACTTTTTCAAGATTTGGATAAAGATTAGTCAGAAAGAAAACGACAAATGTTAGACAAAATGCTGTTAAAAGCATAATGCCCACTCTTCGTCCTATAAACTGTAACATGCAGTCCCCGTCTCTTACGCTTATGCGTTTTGATTATTCTTATAGTATTTCTATTTCAAATAATGGGTTGTATTCGAACGCACTCATCATTTGAAATGGAAATAAAAAGGCCGCCAAATGATTTGGCGGCCTTCTCGGTATAAAAGGATTAAGCTTTAAAGCCCCACTTGTAGATTTGTGGCAAATACGCAATGTGCATATCTACGCCAGTCATCTCAGGCTTATGGTGACGTGTTAGTGTGCGCCAGTATGGCTGAATTGTTACACCTTCGTCGATCATGATTTTCTGGATTTTTGCCATAACAACTTTACGCTTGCCTGCATCAGCAATTGAGTTTGCCTCTGCAAGAAGTGTATCGAATTCTGCATTTGCAAAACCAGATTCGTTCCATGCCTCACCTGAACGGTAAGCAAGACCCAGAACCTGAGTGCCCAATGGACGGTGGTTCCAATTTGTTGATGAGAACGGGTATTTCGCCCAGTCATTCCAGAATGTTGAACCTGGAAGCACTGTACGCTTCACCTTCATGCCTGCCTGGCGAAGTTGGTCAGCAACCGCGTCAGTTGTTGGTTTACGCCAGTCATCATCAATTGAGTGCAGCTCAAGCTCTGTATCAAGCATGCCAGCTTCTTCCATAAGCGCCTTAGCTTTTGCTGGGTCATGTGGAATACGGCCAACAGATGCGTCATGCTCAGGGTGTACCGGACCAACGTGACAGTTGTCTGCCGGAATACCAGCACCATTGATGCCAAGCTCAAGACAAACCGCATTATCAACAGCCATAGAAATCGCCTGACGTACACGCTTATCTTTATAAAGATCAGAAGTCTGGTTTGGACGAATAACGATGGTCGCACCAGAAACCACGTCTGATTGAGTTAGACCAAGACCGGTCATGATCTCGATAAACTCACCAGTTGATTCCCAGTTCATGTCGATTTCGTCAGCTTCAAACGCTGCTACGAATGCTGATGCATCTGTGCCGTAATCGATAAACTCGATACGATCGAGATAAGCGCCTTTACCTGCTTTATAACCCCACCAATCGAAACCTTCGTTACGAACGATGACGCCTTTTACACCCACTTCCAGGCTTTCCGGCTTGTATGGGCCTGTACCCACAGCAGTGCCAAGCATATCTTCCGGATTA
>CALHIB010000216.1 GCA_938030595.1 uncultured Rhizobiaceae group bacterium
AATTCAAGAACTTCTTCTTTAGCCATTAGACCTCTTTGGTTTCAGACAGGCTGTCTTATTTCGTTAATCGTTCAATTTGGCGAACATATAACAGGCTTTTAAGCCATTGAATATAGGCAATGCAAGGTTTTATGGGGTAAAGGCTTTCACGACAATTCTAATAACTTGCCTCCTCATTGTGGGGAGGCGGGTTGCTGTTCTTCCCTTCTCCCCTTGTGGGAGAAGGTGGCGCACTTGAGCGCCAGCGATATGCGTCGGATGAGGGGTAATGTCGACACAAGTAAATATTTGGCTAACATTCACCCCTCACCCGAGCTTCTCCGCTTTGCGCAGGTAGCCCCACCAAGGCTCGCGCCGCGTGTCGCTCCCCGTACTACGAACCCCACAAGGGGAGCGGGAAAGACGTGTATTTACGTTCACTCGCCCGAATTTCGAACGGTGGTACATAAGAATTCCTCCCCTCCGTGGCAGCACAAGGCTTTGGCGACTAGCCAAAACGCCAGTGCGTGAACGGACGCTAGGGCGGATGCCCTAGCGAAAAACAAATCAAGCACAACTGTGAGGGCTGAATAATAAATGCCCTATGTGCTGGGCGTCCAGCCCTCACGCAGAGATTTGATGTCAGTGTCGAACTCTTCATGCACACTGTTCCGACAAAGCCTCTTGGATGATTTCGCATCCGTAAGCCGCCCATTGATGTCTCTGCAATGAACTTCGCTCATTCCGCCGAGAACATCCATGGCCACCGCCGCTCCGCATTCAACAAGACATAAAACAATAGACGCGTCCTATGGTTGTGCATCTTGCTCATGAAAGGATTATGCTTGAGGTTTTTGGGGTGGGGAAAAGTTTTTCTCCCCCTTGAGGGGGAGAATGCAATTTCTTTGGCTTAGCTTGCTAAGTCATTAGAAATTGGAAGAGGGGGGAACACATACCCAGCCTCAAATACATCACCTAAAATCAACACCGCGATCCCCCCTCTTGAAAAATCTAAGGTTTGGCTAAAGCCAATTCCAAGATTTTCCATTCCCCCTCAAGGGGGGGCGAAGACTTGCGGCAAAATCTCAACCCCCCATCCTGAGGAGGAGCCAAAGGCGACGTCTCGAAGGACAGCACCACCGCCGCTCCGCATTCAGCGAGACATATAACAATAGACGCGTCCTACGGTTGTGCATCTCGCTGATGAAAGGATTATGCTTGAGGTTTTTGGGGTGGGGAAAAGTTTTTGAAAAATAATTATTTTTCTCAATGCAGGGTGTGTGCCAGAAGCAGATACTGATTTTTAGCCTAAACATTAAACATTGCGCTGATTAATAATTAGCCAAACTGGATAAACTATTAGGCTTAAAAAGAAAGCAATCCAAAGGAAGTAGCCGTTCAAAAATGAGTAATAGGTAATCATAAAAAATAAAAATAACTGGATAAGAATGAAGATTATGAAAATTGATAAAACTCTTTTTTTCAACTGCATAAAACTTGCCACATAAGTCGTTGCGAGTATTAGAAAAGCTACAATAATTGAGAATAGTAATTTATCTTCCACGCAAGCCTCTTGAAAGTATGTTTGAATTGTCAAAAAGATATAAAGGAATATCTAGGATAGCCATGTATATTATTACAAAGTTTATATATCCAATTTTTTTGATTGATATTATTTAATCTGAATGGCCACTTAGGCTTATCACCACCCACCTCACCACTGCCCAATCCAAATCCCGGTCCCCAAGACCAAAACTCCACCCAGCATGATCTGCACGACCGCTTTTAGCCATGGCGTTTCCATGTATTTGTTCTGTATCCAGGTAATGACAAACAGTTCCACAAAGACAATCGCAAAGGCAACGTAGGTTGCGATCCAGAAGTCCGGGATGAGGTATGGTAGTGCGTGACCCAGCCCGCCGACAGTGGTCATAATACCGGTTGCAAGGCCACGTTTAATTGGCGAGCCACGGCCAGAGATGACGCCGTCGTCTGATGCTACTTCTGTGAAGCCCATAGAGATGCCAGCGCCGATGGAGGCGGCGAGGCCGACCAGCAGCGTTGTCCAAGTGTCTTGCGTGGCGAAGGCGGTGGCGAAGATGGGGGCGAGCGTTGAAATCGAACCATCAATCAAGCCAGCCAGACCCGGTTGCACATAAGTCAGCACAAATTGCTTATGCTCGTTTGCCGCTTCTTCGTCCTTGATGTCTTGGGGAACATTCGTTGCTTCCGCATCCTGGGCGGCAGCCATATGGCCAGCTTCCGCTGCAGCCAGATCACCCAGCAGTTTGCGAATGGAGGCATCTGTGGTTTGTTTCACCGCTGCATTATAAAAGCGGTAGGCTTGCGCTTCCATTTCGGCTGCTTGATTACGCACTTCTTCAACGCCAAATGGTTTTACCAGCCAGTCAGGCTTGCGATTGTAAAAGCCTGACACATGTTCACGTCTAATCAGCGGAATGACTTCACCAAATTTTTCCTGATGCAGTTCAATCAGCCATTGGCGGTGCTGATTTTCTTCTGCCACCATTTCATCAAAAAGCTTTGCGCTGTCAGGAAAATCCTCGCGCAGTCCTTCTGCATAACTTGCATAGATGCGTGCATCATCTTCTTCCGATGAAATTGCAAGCGCCAGTATTTCTTGCTCGCTTAGAGATTTAAAGGAACGTTTGCCAGTGGGTATAAATCTTGAAATCATAATAAGCCTCTTTCGAATAATTCTAAAGTAAAAGATTGGCACGAATGTTGCAACCTGTTGATTGGAAATACAGACAAGGATTTTAAAGCATAGTCAATATATTGGCTACGTAAGTAACCATTGCGCATATTATTCTAACTCGAAATCCATATATATTACGTTACGTAATCAACTCGTTAAAACAGGAAAATACAATGGAAGTAAGCACAACACCAACCCCGGCAACAAATGGCGGTATTGCAGGCGGAGCAGTAGGCGGTGGTAACTCACAGCTAACACAAGCCTTTGATCGCGCAATCGCAGAAGCACAGCAGACTTTGGCGACAACAACTGTAAAAGGTGCCGATTTGCGCGCATTACAACAAAGCGCACGATAGATATTTTATCAGTCATGAAATTTTTAACCCCGTTCCTTTTTGGCACGGGGTTATTTTTTGTCTCAAATTAATCCAGATCAAACTCAAGTGTTTTGACCTGCTGGAACTTGCCCGTATCCATTAATGCTTTAATCACAGCATTGCTCGGTTGTTCATCCAAGTAAAGTAAGGCAATTGCATCACCGCCAGCTTCATTACGACCAAGGTGGAAGTTCGCGATATTTAATCCAGCCTGCGCCATTGCCAAACCTAGGACACCAATAATGCCGGGTTCATCGTGGTTGGTTGTATAAAGCATATGGCGGCCCACATCTGCGTCCATGTTAATGCCCTTGATCTGGATAAAGCGGGGCTTGCCATCCGAGAACACTGTACCCGCAATTGAGCGCTGGCTGTTCTTTGTCGTAATAACAAGCTTCATATAGCTGTCGTAAATGCCGGATTTGTCCTGCTTGGTTTCAGAAACCTGAACGCC
>CALHIB010000217.1 GCA_938030595.1 uncultured Rhizobiaceae group bacterium
TATTTATCGTCTGACTTGCCAAAAAACGGAACACCAGATTTTGGTGGTGTAGTCTTTCTAGACTTTTTTGGCGTGCTGTTTGTGCCTCCGTTGTCATCGTTGCCAAATACATCTTTGGCAATAGAGCCAATGCCGCCCAAAGAACCGATCAAGGATGAAGCTTCCAATGGCATCATGATAATTTTCTGGTTCGGCGCACTCGCAATTTGTGTCAAAGCTTCGGTATATTTTTGTGCGACGAAGTAATTAATTGCTTGTGAATCACCTGACGTGATTGCATCAGATACCATGCGGGTAGCTTCCGCTTCCGCTTGAGCAAGACGCTCGCGTGCTTCAGCCTCACGGAATGCAGCTTCTTTTTCGCCTTCCGCTTGCAGAATTTGAGATTGCTTTTCACCTTCCGCTTTCAGGATTTCAGCCTGACGGAAACCTTCTGCTTCAAGAATGTTGGCGCGCTTGTCACGCTCTGCCTTCATCTGGCGACCCATCGCATCAACAAGATCTGTTGGAGGATTAATATCCTTGATCTCAATACGAGTAATCTTCATGCCCCAAGGTGATACGGCTTCATCAACCACACGCAGAAGACGATCATTGATTTCGTCACGCTTAGACAAAAGTTCGTCCAAATCCATTGAGCCCATCACCGTACGAATATTTGTCATGGTCAGGTTTAGAACCGCACGCTCAAGATCGCGCACTTCATAGGCTGCACGTGCCGCATCCAGAATTTGGAAGAAAGTAACGCCATCAGCGCTAATGGTTGCGTTATCTTTTGTAATCACTTCTTGCGTTGGAACATCCAACACTTGTTCCATCATGTTTAGCTTTGCGCCAATACGATCGATGAATGGGACAATAATATTAAGGCCCGGTTTTAGGGTTTTTGTGTAACGTCCAAAGCGCTCTACTGTGTAATTAAATCCCTGCGGTACTTGTTTGACACCTGCAAATATAACCAAAATAACGAGAAACGCGAGTACCGCGAGTGCAATATCAAATCCGAACAAATTCTTTCCCTCCAATAAATAACTTCAATTTCATGTTACTTATATGGGTATTTTATTGAGATATTACAAACAAAACCGGTGCCGCAGGGTTAAGTCCATCTTAATGTGCGCATGAATTTTATTTTGAATTTGATGCCAACAGCCTTTAAATGATACGAATAATATATCAATAACATGCGAGCAAACAAGCATCGCTAAGGGAGTGAATTCATGAGCCTATTAAAAACATTAGCAAAAGTAGCCGTTGGCATAGCAGTCGCAAAAGGCGTTGGTGGCATGATGAAAAAAGGTGCTGGTGGTCAACAAGCGCCAACAGGCTCTGGCGGTGGTTTGGGGGACTTGCTTGGTCAACTTGGTGGCGGTGCTGCTGGCGGACAGGCTGGCGGTGGTCTAGGTGATTTGTTGGGTAGACTTGGCCAAGGTGCAGGCGGACAAGGCGGTGGCGGACTGGGTGATCTGTTAGGTCAGCTTGGTGGACAACAAACTCGTGGCCAAACAGGGTCAGGGCAAGGTGGCGCGCTTGGTGACATTTTTGGTGATTTCATTGGTGAAGGTGCAAGGCAAACGCAAAATAATGAGAGCTTCGGTGATATGTTTAATGATGCGATTGCAAAACAAGATGAGCCTTCGGTTCAACCCTCTGCTGATCAGGAAGCTGTTGCTGCCTTGATGTTAAGTGCGATGATACAGGCCATGAAATCAGACAAGGAACTTGACCCGCAAGAAGAAGCAAAACTGATGGAACACCTGGGTGATGTTTCTCATGAAGAACGCCAGTTTGTTAATCAGGAATTACAAAAGCCTGTTGATATTGCAGCCTTGGCTAACAATGTTCCAAATGGTCTTGAGCAACAGGTTTATATGATGTCGTTGATGGCGATTGATTTGGACAAACGTGCAGAAGCACAATATCTACATGATTTGGCAACAGAACTTGGCGTTGGTCGTGATGAGGTAAATGCCATTCATAACCATGTTGGTACTCCGAGCCTTTATAGCTAATTTTCCATGGCAATTGATTTTAATGATCTACCCCAACCAGAGCCTAGTTCTCTGGTTGGCTTTTCCAACAATACGCTCAATCGTGATGCCGAAAATCGTAATGAACAAAGTATCGTTGATGCGCTGGCAGATGATAAAACACGCTATTATCTTTTTGCCCAAGGCAAGGTCATCTTGCATAAGGCAGATACTGTTCAAGTGGTTTTCTCGCGCGAAGAAGCTGAGCAGTTTAATGTCAATAAAGACAAGGCAGTTTTACTAGGTGAAGCCAGGGACGGGATGCGCATCGCGCTTCCTTGCAAGGTTGATTTGGAAACCTTGCAAGAACCTTGGGTCGCCTATGATCTTCGTTCGCTTTTATATTCGGGTTCTGTCAGTGAAGAAGACGCAGGTGCGATTGCGCAGGCTGGTGGGTTGTTGTTTTGGAACGCGCAAAATCAATATTGTGGCAAGTGTGGTGCAAAATCCAAAAGTGCCATCGGCGGCTATCGTCGGGATTGTCCATCGTGCGATGGCAGACTTTTTCCGCGTACTGATCCGGTTGTTATTATGCTTACAGTCAAAGATGATAAATGCCTGATGGGGCGTAGTCCACATTTTCCGGAAGGATGGTTCTCAACGCTTGCAGGGTTTGTAGAACCAGGCGAAACCATGGAAGATGCCATGCGCCGCGAAACCTATGAAGAGAGCGGCATCAAAGTAGGGCGCGTAAAATATCATGCTAGCCAACCCTGGCCATTCCCGCATTCCCTAATGTTAGGACTTTACGGAGAAGCAATCTCGGAAGACATCGCCATGGACGAGAGCGAACTTGAAGATTGCCGCTGGTTCCACCGTGACGAAGTAAAGCTCATGATGAGCGAAACACACCCCGATGGTTTGATATGTCCGCCGAATAAAGCGATATCTTCTGCGTTGGTTAAATTTTGGGTGGAGGGGTGATTTCTAAAGCAGGGTTAGTGATACTTGTTTGAATTTTTTGTATCGTTTTGAGTATGATGAAATTTTTGCAGGTACATTTAAACTATGTCGGTTCAATTTCATTTTTTACAATCAAGTGGCGTATTATCGAAAGAGCTTTGCGCAAGAATTGAAACTGTCTTGGAAGAAACTGTCCAGGTTTGTAGTGAGAAAATCAAGCTTGGTGATGTTGATGTTGTTATCATGAATGTCGCTTGGAATGTCATACCCAGAATTGGTGTAAATGGATTTTCTTATGATGCGCATAACATTCTGCTTACTTTGGATCATAAGCACGAATACTTAAACTCTCATTTTGATCAGACTCTAACAGCTTTGCTGGCTCA
>CALHIB010000218.1 GCA_938030595.1 uncultured Rhizobiaceae group bacterium
GGAGATTGGTGAAGGTCCTCTGACAGCAGCAACGGCTACGTACATCCTTGCGCCAGCTGATGTTGCGGCGGGAACGGTCTCTAACTCTGCTACCGGTACGTCCACTCCGGTTGCAACGGATGCTTCTGGCAATCCTGATCCTGCAGGTACGAACTCTGATGGCACGGCTGGTAACGATGGTGATGAACCGACAGTTCTAACAATCCCAACGCCGTCTCCTGAGTTGGAAGTTGTTAAGTCAGTTTCTTCTGTTCTTGATACAAACGGCAATGGCATCTTTGGTGACGCAGGCGATACGGTGAACTTCACGTTTACGGTTGAGAACACAGGCAACACGGCGCTTGCAGGTGTATCAATTTCAGATGCTGGTCTTGCAGCATTGTCTGGTACAGCTACAGGTCCAACGGTTGATGCAGGTTTTGATGGCACACTTGAGATTGGTGAAGGCCCTCTAACCGCAGCTACTGCAACTTATATTCTGGATACAACCGATGTGGCTGCAGGTTCTGTCACCAATACAGCGACAGGTACGTCAACTGCAGTAGCAACGGATGCTTCTGGTAATCCTGATGCAGGCACACCTTTAACAGGTATTCCACCTGTTACTGACACATCAGACACAGGCACGCAGCCAGATGTTGACGCGACAGATGGTACAACAACACCTATTGCTGATCCTTCGGTAACCGATACAGATGGTACACCTGGTAATGATGGGGATGAACCTACGGTTCTTACTATCCCGACGCCTTCACCTGCGCTTGAACTTGTAAAGTCAATTGCCAGTGTTGATGATACCAATGGCAATGGATTGTTTGGAGATGCAGGCGATACTGTAAACTTCACATTTACTGTGGAGAATACAGGTAATACTGCGCTTGCGGGAATTTCGGTTGCTGATGCTGGTCTTGCGGCTCTTTCTGGTGCTGCAACAGGCCCAACAGTGGATGCAGGTTTTGATGGTACATTGGAAGTTGGCGAGGGGCCCATAACGGCCTCAACAGCTACTTATGTGATTCACCCGGACGATGTGACTGCAGGCAGTGTATCAAACACGGCATCAGCTACATCAACAGCAGTTGCAACCGATGCTTCAGGCAATCCTGATGCAGGAACCCCTTTGACAGGTATTCCACCTGTAACAGATACATCAGACACAGGCAGCCAGCCTGATATTGACGGTACAAATGGTACATCCACACCTGTCGCGGATCCTGCAGGAACTGATACAGATGGCACCCCTGGTAACGATGGGGATGAACCGACAGTGCTTACAATTCCTGATGCACAACCGGAAATCATGTTGACTAAGTTTGCTTCAGTTCCAACACGTAATCTTGGAGCAGATTCCACAGTAACCGATGCAGGGGACACGATTACATACACATTTAGAGTAGCAAACGTAGGTAATGTTGAGCTAACAGACATTACAATTGCTGATAATATTGCTGCCGTTGTTGGTGGGCCTCTGACATCTCTTGCAATTGGCGCCGAGGACAGCACAACCTTTACAGCTGTCTATACAATACAACAAAGCGATATGGATGCTGGCGGCGTCGAAAACTCTGCAACAGTTACTGCGTCATCACTTTTGTCTATCAATGGTGTAACAGACATCTCTGATACAGGGGATGGTTCAGAAAGCTCTTCGGACCCTGATTTAGGTGAAACTGGTGACACAAATGGTACATCAGATGATGATGGTGATCCAACAAACGATCCGACCATTACTAGGTTGGTACCAGTAGCCCCGGATGGTTTGGTTGTTGATAAAACAGCAGGTCTACAGGTGGCACGAATTGGCGATATTATTCCTTACACGGTAACTGTGAATAATACGCTTGCAGCTGATCGAGTTGGTGTTGATATCGTCGACTTCTTGCCTGCTGGTCTAATTTATCGTCCTGGTACAGCTCTTGTCGAAGGTGTTGCTACAGAACCAACGGTACGTGGGCGACGCATGGTCTTTGCAGGGCAAACCATTCCTGCAAACGCAAGTGTAACCATTACATTTAATGTAGCGGTGAGTGCTGCAGCGAGCGCAACAGAGTTTGAGAACCGCGCATGGGTAGAAGATCCTGCAACTGGTAACAGAATATCCAACGTTGGTATTGCAACTGTCCGCCGCGAGATTGAACACGTATTTGATTGCGGTGATATCATTGGCAAGGTTTATGACGATCGCAACCGCAATGGATATCAGGACGAAGGTGAGGGTGGAATGCCTGGTGTGCGTCTTGCCACTGTTAAGGGTGAGCTAATCACTACCGACAAACATGGTCGTTTCCATGTGCCATGTGCGATGATCCCTGATGCTGATATTGGTTCGAATTTCATTCTGAAACTCGATGAGCGTACCTTGCCAACCGGCTATCGTGTAACAACAGAGAACCCACGTGTTATTCGATTAACACGAGGCAAGCTTTCAAAGATGAACTTTGGTGTTTCCATCAGTCGTGTTGTGCGTATTGACTTAAGTGGCGCTGCTTTTGCGGGCAGTGAACCAAGCTCAGCACTAGAAAAGGCTTTGCCTAAGCTCATCAGTAATCTGGAAAAAGAACCATCTGTTTTGAGGCTTACATATCTAGCAAATGGTGAAGGTAAAAAGCTTGGTCGTGAGAGAATGCGGAAACTCTCCAGACTGATTAAGAAACAATGGAAGCGTGGCGGCGCAAGCTATGATCTCGAGATTGAAACTCGAGTGGTGGCAGGCAAGTGATACGAGGGCGAAAAATGAATACGTTAAACAAAAACATTTTGATCAGATCAAAATCTTCATTAGTATCTACAACTGCGATAGCTTGCTGTTTGCTGATGTTTCAGGCTGAAGTACTTACATCTTCTGCAGTTGCGGATGAGATAACAGGAACAAATCAGGTTTCTGTTGTTGATGCGCCACCGAATACAGAACTTGCTGATGATACATTTGCCTTGGACGGTCCCGGCTTCTCAATCAGCGTTGACGGAGAACGAGTTTCAAGCGGAGGTGAAGCGCCTTTAGAGACGCAAGCTGTTGATGTTCAGCGCCAAACCGATATCGATCTTGAGTCTGTGGATATTCAAGTTAAGTATGATGGACTTGGCGTTACACCTATCTTGAACGTAACAACAGATGATTTGCGTCATTCTTATATTGCTGGCCAACAAATCAACTTCAATGCCTCATCTAATTATCCTGACTGGATAGCGAAATCAGAATTACGGATATTTGAACGCGGCAATGAAAAACTTGGCAAGCCTCTTGATGTTATTAACGTTACCGGCAATCATGCTACTTGGGTAATGCCTGAGACAGGTGAGGGTGATTATTCTTATGTACTTCGTGTTTATGACCAGGCTGGCCGTTACGACGAAACACTTCCCTTAGGCTTGTCACGTACAGGTCAAGAATTTGCAACGCATGAGACCTCACCGCAAGAGACACCAATTGCAGCTGGTGAAGGGGATGATCGAACATATATTAGGAATATCCCAATATATGGTGGTGCAGTAACAGTCTTTGGGCGTAATATTCCACCAGGTTACACTGTTGATACGCTAGGCGAGCGTGTTGCTATTGATAATGATAATCAATTCGTTATTCAACGCATTCTTCCACCTGGAGATCATATTGTTGAAGTCGATGTGAGTGGCACAAAAGATGGGGCTCTTTCATTCGACCGTGAGATCAACATTCCGCGCGATGAATGGTTTTATGTTGGTCTTGCTGATTTGACCATTGGCAAGCGCTCTGGTGATAGTGCCCTTATTGAATCAGCACCGGGGGAGTATGACAGTACCTACACCAAGGGTAGATTGGCATTTTATCTTAAAGGTAAAATTAAAGGTGAGTACATTCTTACCGCCGCTGCCGACACTGGCGAAGAGGAATTAAGAAGCCTTTTCTCAAATCTTGACGAAAAAGACCCAAGATCCTTGCTGCGTCGTATCGATCCGGATGACTATTATCCAGTATATGGTGATGATTCCACCATCACAGAGGATGCGCCAACACAAGGTAAGTTTTATGTACGCCTTGAAAAAGGCGAAAGCCATGTCATGTGGGGTAACTTCAAGACAGAAATCACTGGTACAGAATTTGCGCGCATGGAGCGCGGTCTTTACGGTGCAAGTGCAGTTCTAAAGTCAGAAGAAGTCACTTCATTTGGTGAGCCAGTTGCACAAGTTGAAGCCTATGCGGCACAACCTGATACGCTTCCTCAACGCGATATTTTGCGTGGTACAGGTGGTTCTGTTTACTTCCTTACACGTCAGGACCTCACACGTGGTTCAGAGACGATTTCAATAGAAGTTCGCGATCCGGTTTCTGGCATAGTACGTTCGCGTAAAACACTGCGTTACGGCGAAGATTACGAAATTGATTACATCCAGGGTGTCATCATTCTGAAGCAACCTCTTTCTTCTACAGCTAATGGTACGTCACTGGTTAGCGAAGGTGCGCTTGGCGATGATGTTGTTAATCTTGTCGCACAATATGAATTTACACCAGCTTTGGGCGATGTAGATGGTTACTCTTATGGTGGACGTGCGCAGGCATGGATTAATGATAACGTACAAATCGGTGCGAGTGCTTTAGTCGAAGAAACAGGCGTTGCAGATCAAGAGATACTGGAAGCGGATATTAAAGTTCGACTGGGTGAAAAATCTTATATTCGTGGTGAAGTTGCCCAGAGTAAAGGGCCAGGCTTTGGAACCTCAAATTCTATCAATGGTGGTTTAACGCTTGATGATGTGGCAACAACAGGTGTTGCAAATCGTGAAGCGCGCGCTTATCGCGGTGAATTACATGTAGATCTATCCGACATTGATCCTGATAAAAAAGGTAAGATTGGCGCTTACTATGAGCGCCGTGAAGCAGGTTTCTCTTCCCTGGATTATGAAACATCAGTTGATCAAACAATCTGGGGCGTTTTTGCAGAAGTAGAGATGACACAAGATCTTCGTTACCGTTTTGGATATGAAGATTATTCAGATGCGAGTGGGCGTGTAAACCGTGAAGCGGATGCAGAAGTAGAATTTGCTCTTGATCCGCATTGGCAGCTTGCTATTGGTGGCAAGCATTTTGAACTGAAAAATCCAGGCGTTGCTAATTCCAACGGCAGCCGTACGGATGTTGCAGCACGACTAACTCACCAACCAGATGAAGACCGTAAAGGCTGGATATTTGGTCAAACTACTGTTGCTCGATCAGGCGATGTAGACCGTAACGACAGGGTAGGAGTGGGTGCAGAGGTTCGTGTTACAGAAAAAGTTGCGCTAACGGGTGAAGTTTCCTGGGGTACAAGTGGCTGGGGTGGTGAAGCAGGCATCACATATGATCCAACAGCTGATGACCATTATTATGTTGGCTACCGTGTAAACCCTGATGTTGCACGATATTCAACAACACCCCTTAACGGAACTGACACAAGCGCCATTGTTGCAGGTGCACGTCATAAATATAGTGATCTTTGGAGTGTTTTCCTTGAAAACTCCTACGATCTGACCGGGCAGAGCCGTTCTCTCACTTCAGCTTACGGTGTCACTTATACACCAAATGCACTATGGTCAGTCAGCGGTGCCATTGAATATGGGGATGTGAGTGATCCTGTCGCTGGCAGCCTTGAACGTGTCGCATTATCAGCAAGTGTTGGTTACAACGAAAAAGACACGCTGACTTGGCACCTGAAAGGTGAAGCTAGATTTGAAGAATCTTCAACAGTAGGTCTTGACCGAAATACTTTCTTGCTAAGTGCAGGGCTTATTCAGAAGCAAAGTGATGACTGGCGGCTATTATTAAATATTGATGCAGCTATATCTGAGTCTGATCAAGCTGCGTTCCTTGACGGTGATTACATTGAGGCAAGCATCGGTTATGCTTATCGACCAGTTGATAACGATAAGTTTAATGCGCTATTTAAATATAATTTCCTTTATGACTTACCTGGTCCGGATCAGGTGACGCAGCAAGGAACGACATTAGGGCCTGCGCAACGCAGCCATATTCTTTCTGCTGATTTTATTTATGATCTTAACCAGCAATGGACTGTTGGCGCAAAATACGGTTTCCGTATAGGCGAAGTGTCCAACACCAGAGCAGCAGATGATTTTGTGAAATCTTCAGCACACCTTGGGATTGTTCGTTTTGACTGGCACGTTGTTAAAAATTGGGATCTATTGCTAGAAGGTCGTGTACTGCATACACCGGAAATTGATACGACAGACTTCGGTGCTGTTACAGCTCTCTACCGCCACGTCGGGAACAACCTTAAAGTTGGTGTTGGTTATAACTTTGGCAAGTTCTCGGACGATATCACCGACCTTACATATGATGACGAAGGTGTATTCCTCAACGTAGTCGGTAAGTTTTAAGGTTAACGCATTTTTCAGTTGGACGGAGCACGTGCTCCGTTCACATTTGTCTGCGCTAAATCGCCCATATCTTGGAGCGTAAACTTTTTTCTTTTTTCGATGGTGCTATAAATGTTTTCAAGGAATCTATGTCATTACTTTGTTGATTTTTTAGAACAAGAGAGGAACAAAGTTGAAATTCTCATATATTTCAATGACTTGCTCGTATTGACAGAAAGAGAACAAAAATAGTACAAATGATTATCGGTTGTTATCGCAGTAAGCCAACAGTGGATAGCGACATTCGGGGATACCTCTATACAACGAAGGGTGATAATCATGGCACAGAATTCATTGAGACTGGTTGAAGGCGACAAGAACGTGGATAAAACCAAAGCACTGGAAGCAGCATTAGGGCAGATCGAACGTGCATTCGGCAAGGGTTCAATCATGAAGCTTGGCAAGAATGAGCAGGTTGTAGAAATCGAGACAATTTCTACAGGGTGCCTTGGTCTTGATATTGCGCTGGGTATCGGCGGTTTGCCAAAAGGTCGTGTGATTGAAATTTATGGTCCTGAATCATCAGGCAAAACAACCATGACATTACACACAATTGCTGAAGCACAGAAATCAGGTGGCATTTGTGCCTTCGTCGATGCGGAACATGCGCTTGATCCGGTCTATGCACGTAAGCTGGGTGTAAATTTGGAAGAGCTTTTAATATCTCAGCCAGATACAGGTGAGCAGGCTTTGGAAATTGCTGATACATTGGTGCGCTCTGGTGCGGTTGATGTTTTGGTCGTTGATTCTGTTGCAGCACTGACACCACGTGCAGAAATCGAAGGCGAAATGGGCGCTTCACTTCCAGGTCTTCAGGCACGTTTGATGAGCCAGGCGCTTCGTAAGTTGACTGCCTCTATCTCACGTTCAAATACAATGGTTATCTTCATCAACCAAATTCGTATGAAGATTGGTGTGATGTTTGGTTCACCTGAAACCACAACAGGCGGCAATGCGCTTAAATTCTATTCATCTGTTCGTCTTGATATTCGCCGCATTGGTGCAATTAAGGATCGTGATGAGGTTGTTGGTAACCAAACTCGTATCAAAGTCGTCAAAAACAAACTTGCACCACCATTCAAACAAGTTGAGTTTGATATCATGTATGGCGAAGGGGTTTCCAAACGTGGCGAACTGATTGACTTGGGCGTAAAAGCTGGAATCGTTGAAAAATCAGGCGCATGGTTCTCTTATAATTCAGAGCGTTTGGGTCAGGGCCGGGAAAACTCGAAAAACTTCCTGGCAGAAAATCCAGCCATTGCCGATGAGATTGAGCTAACACTTCGTCAAAATGCTGGCCTGATTGCTGAAACACTTCTTGATGGAGAGATTGAAAAGCCAGATCCTGCTCAGGAAACATTGGATACATCTCTTGAAGATGGTTTGGGCAAGGCAGCTGAAAGCTAGGTTTCCATTTAAACACTACATACCCCTCAAGGCTCCATGAGCCTTGCCCCCAATGCATGATCCCCGTCTCTGGATTATGTACTTTTGGCCGCAGTTCCCCGCTGCGGCCTTTTTTATTTACCTGTTTTTCAATCTATAGGATTCATATACTGGACACTCGTATACCATCGTCGTAAACGATAGGTGTACCAATGATTTGACTTACAGGTCTGCTTGCGAAATGAGTATCCTTGTAAAAGCTAATAGTAGAAAAATAAACAGGTTTGACATGAGCGGTGTAAACGAAATTCGATCTAAATTTCTTGATTTTTTTGCAAGCAAAGAACACGCAAAAGTGGACTCAAGTCCACTCGTTCCACGCAATGATCCAACCTTGATGTTTACAAACGCAGGCATGGTGCAATTCAAGAATGTTTTTACAGGTCTTGAGAAACGTGATTACACCCGTGCTGCAACCTCACAAAAATGCGTTAGAGCAGGTGGTAAGCATAACGACTTGGACAACGTCGGCTATACAGCACGTCACCATACTTTCTTTGAAATGCTGGGAAATTTCTCCTTTGGTGATTATTTCAAGGAAGAGGCCATTACCAATGCCTGGAACTTGCTCACAAAAGAATTCGGACTTCCAGAAGAGAAACTACTGGTAACCGTTTATCATACCGATGATCAAGCGGCTGACTTATGGAAGAAAATTGCAGGTTTAAAGGATGACCGCATCATTCGCATTCCAACGGATGACAACTTCTGGTCGATGGGCGATGTCGGGCCGTGCGGACCTTGCTCGGAAATTTTCTTTGATCATGGCGACCACATTTGGGGTGGCCCTCCAGGTTCTCCTGAAGAAGATGGTGACAGATTCATTGAGATATGGAACCTCGTCTTCATGCAATACGAGCAAATCTCGGTCGATGAACGTGTTGATCTTCCTAAACCATCGATTGATACAGGCATGGGGCTTGAGCGCATTGCAGCTGTCATGCAAGGCCAACATGACAATTATGATATTGATTTGTTCAAAGCGCTTATCTCTGCAAGTGAAGAACTGACCAGCACAAAAGCAGAAGGCGACAATCAGGCAAGTCACCGCGTCATTGCGGACCATTTACGCGCATCTTCATTCTTAATCGCAGATGGTGTTCTGCCTTCTAATGAAGGGCGAGGCTATGTGCTTCGTCGCATCATGCGTCGCGCCATGCGCCATGCAAGTCTGCTTGGTGCGCGTGATCCACTCATGCACCGCTTATTCCCTGCATTGAAAAATGAAATGGGCGCAGCATATCCTGAGCTTGGCCGTGCAGAAGCGTTGATTACAGAAACGCTTCTGTTGGAAGAAACCCGCTTCCGCAAAACATTGGAGCGTGGTTTAGGTTTGTTGGACAATGCAACAGCATCCATGGGTGAGGGCGATGAACTTGATGGCAACACAGCGTTCAAGCTTTACGATACCTTTGGTTTTCCGCTTGATTTAACACAAGATGCACTGCGCCGCCGCGATATTGGTGTTGATGTCGATGGCTTTAACGCTGCTATGGACAAGCAAAAGGCGGACGCACGCGCTGCATGGGCAGGTTCTGGTGAGGCAGCTGATGATCGTATTTGGTTCCAAATTCGTGAAGAACACGGTTCAACAGAATTCCTGGGCTATGATACAGAAATTGCCGAAGGCGTCGTGCAGGCAATCGTGGTTGACGGAGATGCAAAAGAAAAAGCCTCAAAAGGCGACACCGTCTCAATCGTAGTCAATCAAACGCCTTTCTACGGCGAAAGCGGTGGCCAGATGGGTGACAAAGGTACTATCCGTTTTGAAGGTGGCTCTATTGAAGTGAACGACGTTAAAAAACGCGGTGAAGGCCTGTTTGTACATATGGGAACAGTCGTAGAAGGTGGGCTAACCAAAGGCGATGCAGTAGAACTGGAAGTGGATCATGCAAGTCGTGCCGGTTCTCGCTCTCATCACTCTGCAACGCATTTAATACACGAAGCCCTGCGCGAAGTGCTTGGT
>CALHIB010000219.1 GCA_938030595.1 uncultured Rhizobiaceae group bacterium
CGACCAGCGTAAGGATTTGATGAAAGGCGAAGACTTAAGCGAAACCGTTGAAGACATGCGCCACGAAGTGATTGAAGATATTGTTGCAAAACACATTCCTGAAAAAGCTTATCCAGAACAATGGGATACAATTAATCTGCAGCACGAAGTGCAGGAAATTCTCAATCTTGATTTACCAATCGTGCAGTGGGCCAATGAAGACGGCATCGACGAAGAAGTCATTATCGACCGCATCACAGATGCATCGGATGAATTTGCCAAGGCAAAATTTGAAGAGTTTGGAGAAGATGTCAGCGAATACGTAGAAAAATCAGTTATGCTTCAGACACTTGACCACCTATGGCGTGAGCACCTGGTTGCATTGGACCACCTTCGTTCTGTTGTCGGCTTTCGTGGATACGCACAAAGAGACCCGCTTCAAGAATATAAATCAGAAAGCTTTGAACTTTTCCAAAGCATGCTGGTAAACTTGCGCCGTGCTGTGACATCGCAAATGATGCGCGTTCAACTTGTGAGCCAGGAAGAGCAAACGGCCGCAGAACAGGCAGCCTTTATTGAACAGCAAAACGCAGATATGGCATCTGATATTCCTGAAGTAGACGAAGAAACTATTGCTAGCTGGGGCAATGTTGGCCGCAATACACAATGCCCTTGTGGCTCAGGCAATAAGTTCAAACATTGCCACGGGCGTTTTGCATAAAACTAAAATTAAATTTTTAAGATTGTGGTTCAACTCTTTGTGCTTGTTGAGGTATGACTACTGATTCCGGTTGCAAAACGGGAGCCGATACTACTGCTTCAG
Source organism: uncultured Rhizobiaceae group bacterium (assembly GCA_938030595.1). Lineage (GTDB taxonomy): Bacteria > Pseudomonadota > Alphaproteobacteria > Rhizobiales > Rhizobiaceae > JAALLB01. Next base: position 803 of record CALHIB010000219.1, read on the forward strand.
ATGTAGAAACTTTACCACTGATAGGATTAAGCTCTTGTGACACAACAGGTTGTTCAGCCGCATTTAAAGTTTCATCAGTAGTCTGTGGTGCCGCGACTGGTATGGCAACAGGCTGCGGTTTAGGCGGCTCTAAAATCGTCAATGTTCCAATTGTTGGCTCAGCCTTGATAGAAAGCGTTGTTGTTAAAGGTTTGTCTTCAGGCTTAACAAATGGACTTGCAGCATTTCGTTTCAAAATTTTATCAAAAATTTCCTGATCTTTTGACTGCTTTGCGTTAAAAGCAAGCGCTAGACTTTTCGAGGTTTTTGCAGGTGGACATTCAAGCCTCGAATTAAACTTGCTTCCTTCATCGGCAATGCGGTTGAATACATAGCGCTTTTCACAAACATCAACTTTTGGTTGCTTGTTGGTAACCTCAAAATGATCGCTACCCTCTTTAAGCATTTTCCAGAACTCAAATTTGGGGTGGTTGACCTTCTTGGCCATGTTTTCAGCCGTCATGCGGAACGGAAAGGCCTGAACCTGAAATGCCTTTTGACCACCTTTAAAAGCTTCACGTGCAAGCGCATATATTTCTTCGATGTATTCATCTGTCATAGAATAACAACCAGCAGAAGAACAATCACCATGCACCATTAAGTAAGAACCAGTCCGTCCGTTCACGCGGTCATAAGTATTTGGAAAACCTAAATTAAACGATAGATGATAGCTGGAATTAGGGTTCATCAAACCTTTGGTCACATGGTAAAACCCTTCAGGCGCCTGACGGTCACCCTCTTTGTATTTTGGCCCAAGCTTACCCGACCACTTACAAATCTCATAAGAATTTAAAAGCGCATAACGTTTTCTGTGATCCTGCTTCCAGACCTCCATCACGTTTTCTTCTTTATAAATTCGCAACATGATAGGCGCACCAAGGCTCATGCCTTTGGTTTTCATGATTTTTGTTAGATGAGCTGGCACAGGAAGTTCGTGCTTGGGAATGGAACTGTCCAAAACACCATTACAAGAAGCAAGCAACATGCCTGCGACTAAAACCAAAACTTTTTTTGAAGCTATGCGTTTCATGAAATACCATCAAAATAACATTGTGTATAAAATGGTATAAGCCATATCAATTGACAAGCCGTTACCAAACAAAGCTCACAATATTGTCAGCATGGCGCAACAAACACTAAAATTAGGATAAATTGCGACCCATTGCCAAAAACTTGTCTTGGCGTTCACGTTTGATATCCGCACCATTCATATTTTCAAATTCTTTTAATGCATTTGATATTTGAGATTTGGCAGCATCAAAAACAGCTTCGTGCCCGCGATGCGCCCCACCCAGTGGTTCAGGAATAATGCCATCAACAATTCCCATATCAAGCAAGTCTTGTGCTGTAATCTTCATCGAGGTTGCAATATCTTTTGCCCTGGCCGGATCACGCCACAAAATCGAAGCACCTGCTTCCGGTGAAATCACGCTGTAAATGGAATGTTCAAGCATATAAACGCGGTTTGCAGACGCAATTGCGATTGCACCACCAGAACCACCCTCGCCGATGATTACCGAGACCATAGGCACTTCAAGCGTTAAGCATTTTTCCGTTGAGCGGGCAATTGCCTCAGCCTGTCCACGTGCCTCAGCACCAAGCCCCGGATAAGCACCGGCCGTATCAACCAGGGAGATAACAGGTAAATTATAACGCTCAGCCATTTCCATAATACGAATGGCCTTGCGATAGCCTTCTGGCCTTGCCATACCGAAGTTATGTTTCAGGCGTGTTTGTGTATCAGAGCCTTTTTCCTGACCGATGATAGCAACCGAGCGCCCGTCAAAGCGGCCAAGTCCGGCAAATATCGCATGATCTTCACCAAAATAACGGTCACCCGCCAAAGGTGTAAAATCCTCAATCATTGCCTTTTGATAATCAACAAAATGTGGTCTGTCAGGGTGACGTGCCACTTGTGTCTTATCCCAAGGAGTAAGCTTTGAATACAATCCTTCAAGGATATCGGCCGACTTGACTTCCAGTCTTTTGATATCATCACTTAGATCAACAGTTGAATCTTGTTCCGCAAGGCTGCGGAACTCTCTAATTTGCCCCTCTAGGTCTGCGACAGGCTTCTCGAATTCTAAATAACTTACCATGAAAATCCACACTTATGGGAGAGTTGATGATTTTACATCCATAAACCAGATGCAAAAGCGATTGGCAACAAATCCTCACAAATTCCTTATGCGTATGCTCGTAATTCTGTTCTTTTCACGCTTTAAGACAACAAATCTCTTATCATAAAACGTAAATGTCTGCTTTTCTTCGGGTATCATCTGCGCTGAGTGAATCACCAAACCAGCCACAGTATTTGCCTCTTCATCTGGCAAATTCCAATCTAGCGCCCGGTTTAAATCGCGAAGAGGTACTCCCCCTTCAACAATCCACGAGCCATCTGCTTGTGCTTTGACACCTGAAACTTCTTCATCATGTTCATCAGCGATCTCGCCAACAATCTCTTCAAGAATATCTTCAAGCGTGACAACCCCTTCAACTTCACCATATTCATCAACGACTAATGCAATATGGGCTTTTTCACGCAAGAAAGCGTTTAACTGATCTTTCAAGGTTGTTGTCTCTGGGACAAACCAGGGTTTCGACGAAATCCGTTTGATATCAAGTTTTTTCGGATCCTTGCGCTTGCCTATAAGCGAACGCAAAATATCTTTGGAATGCACAACACCGATGATGTTATCATTATCCCCCTGCCAAACCGGAATACGGGTATAGGGGCTGGCCAAAATCTGCTTTATAATTTGCTCTGGAGGATCGTCAGCGTTGATGCTTTCCATATTGGTACGGTGGATCATAACGTCGGAAATTTCCAGCTCATGCAAGTCCAAAATACCGCCCAAACGGTCGCGATCATCTTTAATCACCGATCCATCGCGGTGCAATAACTCCACCGCACCACGCAATTCTTCGTGAGCTGTTAATAGATCATCATTGCCAATCGGCGCGCCTACCATTTTCAAAATTCTGCGCACCAGCCAACCGACAGCCTTGGCAAGGGGAGCAAATACTTTCACAAGAATACGAATGGGAGGAGCAACCGTAACGGCAAACTTGTCAGCATTTGCAAGCGCTACAGATTTGGGCATCACTTCGGCAAAAATAACAACGAGTACCGTCATCACGAGTGTTGCGATGGCAACTCCTGCTTCACCAAACAATCCAAGGAAAAAGCTGGTTGCCAAAGCTGATGCTAGAATATTAACGATATTATTGCCAATCAGCAATGTGCCGATGAGCTGTTCTTTGTGCTCAATCAGTTCAGTCACCTGACCTGCACGCGTATCACCGTTTTTTTCAAGTTGATGCATTCGCGCCCTTGAAGCAGCCGTAAGCGCTGTTTCAGAGCCTGAAAAAAATCCAGATAGAACAATCAATAATAAAATTACGAGAAAGGTTAGAAGATATGCAGTCGTCATTTAGAAAGCTGATCCGTTAAAAATCCAGAAACCTCCGATGGAGGAATGTCATCCGCAATATAGGACTTTCCAACACCTTTTGTAAGGATAAACGTAAGCGCTCCTCGTTTTACCTTCTTATCCTGCGCTATAAAGCCCATTAAAGTTTCAACAGAAGGTAAATCACCGGGAATTTCAGAAATCTCGGTTGGAAGCCCAACCGCTTTTAAATGCGCTTCTACACGGCTCACATCATCCATCGAACAATGGTTCAATCGGTTGGAGAAGCGATGCGCCAGTACCATGCCAATCGCAACACCCTCACCATGCACGAGCCTTGAACCATCATAGTCCGTATAGCCTTCGAGCGCATGTCCAAATGTGTGACCCAAATTAAGCAAGGCACGTTGTCCCGCCTCGGTTTCATCGGCCGCAACAATTTCAGCCTTGGCTTGACAAGACGTTTTAATGGCTTTTGCCAAACTTTCACCATGTGCAAAAACATCTTGATGATTGTTTTCTAGCCAGGCGAAAAAATCCGGATATTTAATCAGACCATATTTGGCAACTTCAGCGTAACCAGCGCGAAATTCTCGGGGCTCAAGTGTTTTCAAGACATCCAGATCAATTAAAACTTCTTCCGGCTGATAAAAGGCACCTATAAGGTTTTTACCATGCGATGAATTAATCCCTGTTTTACCACCCACCGATGAATCTACTTGCGCCAAAAGCGAGGTCGGGACTTGAATAAAGCCCATACCCCGGCGCACAACAGAAGCCGCAAAGCCTGCAAGATCACCCACGACACCACCGCCAAAAGCAATGACCAGATCATTACGCTCAAGCCTGGTTGCCAAAATATCATCTACAACTTGCTGGAAGGTGGGCCAGGATTTTGATTTTTCACCAGGTGAAACTTCAATTGTAGAATGTTCGATACCGCCTTCATCAAGAAAGCGTTTCAGCACATCACCATGCGCTTGATTTACATTGCTATCAGTTACAATCACGCAGCGTGCATTAGGCGATGCTTTTTGAATGGAGTGAGCAATTTGTGACAAGACGCCCTTGCCAATCTTAATGTCATAAGAGCGTTGACCCAACTCAACCTTGACCAAATTTTCAACCGCACCACTCATGCTGAAACCTTTAAATGTTTTTCCAACGCATCCATCACAATATTGCGCATGTCGGCTTTTGTACCACCTTGAGACTGAATATGTAATTCTGCCTTTGAGTAAATGGGATTTCTCACTTCAAGCAAATTTTGCAAAATCTCTCGAGGATTACCCTTCTTCAACAATGGGCGCTTGTTTGGCTTACGTCCAACCCGCTCCAAAAGAAGTTCCAAATCTGCTTTGAGCCAAACTGATAGACCGTATTTAGCAACGATTTCTCGCGTTGGTTCAGCCATGAACGCACCTCCACCCAGCGCCAAAAGCACAGGGCCATCTTGTAAAACCCGCTCAATAACTTTTTCTTCCAGACGACGAAATTCTTCCTCACCATATTCTTCGAAAATATCAGGAACAGAACGTCCCGCAGCAAGCTCTATTTCCGTATCTGCATCGACAAATTCAAGTCCAAGTTTTCGCGCAACCATTTTACCGATTGCCGACTTGCCACACCCCATCATGCCAAGAAACACAATGCTGCGGCCATCCAGTTGTGATAGAATTCTGTTTACTCGAGATTGTCTTCGGTTTGCCATGAAATTAATGCATGAATCTAAAAATGGTTTGTTTTGCCCTTTCGATACCATTAGCGCCCCAAGGTCAAGCCTAACAATAAAACTAGAGACTTGCCATTTGCATTCTGTTTTCCCATAAAGGAGGTGGATATAGAAATGGCAGCGGGGAATCATGCCAAGTTTATTTAGATTTTTGGTATTCGTTGGAATTATCGCAGGCATTGTCTACGGCAGCATGTTTGCGCTTACTGTTTTTGTAGAACCTAATGAGCGCGAAATGAGCGTTAAAATCCCTGCGAAAAAATTGAACCCACAGCAACAATAGGCAATAAGGATTTCTCTTGAAAGAATTCCACCTTGTAGAATCGTTTCTGGAAATGATGAGTGCAGAGCGCGGCGCTGCAAAAAACACATTGGCAAATTATTCCAATACGCTTGAGCGATATTCAAACTATCTTTTGGATGAAAATACGCTCCCAAGTAAGGCAGGTACACATCACGTTGAAAGTTACCTGCGCCATTTAAC
>CALHIB010000220.1 GCA_938030595.1 uncultured Rhizobiaceae group bacterium
AATGGTAGCCAACATGCGAATAAGCTCTGCACCTTTTTGGTAGACCGTAGCGGTATAGAAATTGTTGATCTCACGGTAGGTTTCAGGGCGAACAGGATGAGCCAATGGGCCTGCATCTTCAGGGAACTGACCTGCCTTCAACCCGCGAACATCTGCAATACGCTTAACAGGACGCGACCTCTCATCAGAAGAAAACTCTTGATCACGGTAAACTGTTAGACCTTCTTTCAAGCAGAGCTGGAACCAGTCACGACAGGTAATTCGGTTGCCAGTCCAGTTATGGAAGTATTCATGCGCAATAATGCCTTCAATATTGGCATAATCTGCATCGGTCGCGGTGTCTGAATCTCCGAGCACGTATTTGTCGTTGAAGATATTTAGCCCCTTGTTTTCCATTGCCCCCATATTAAAATCCGAAACGGCAACGATGTTGAAAACATCAAGATCATATTCGCACCCAAAAACTTCTTCATCCCATTTCATTGAACGAATAAGACTGTCCATGGCATAGTCTGTGCTGCTTTCTTTCCCTTTTTCGACATAAATACCCAGTTTTACTTTTCGTCCAGATGCGGTTTTGAACGGCTTGTGAACGGCTCCCAAATCGCCGCCAACAAGTGCGAAAAGATAAGATGGTTTAGGATGTGGATCATGCCAAATTGCATAATGGCGACCTTTGCCCGCAGCACCTTTTTTGACTGGATTGCCGTTGCCCAGCAGGATAGGCGCTTCTTTTTTATTCGCTTCAAGGCGAGTGGTGTAAACGGCCAAAACATCAGGACGATCCAGAAAATATGTAATACGTCGAAAGCCTTCCGCCTCACATTGTGTGCAGTAATTGCCACTTGAGCGGTATAATCCCATGAGTTTGGTGTTTTCCGTTGGATTAATTTCGGTCTCAATTCGGATTTGGAACTTTTTTGCCTTTGGCAACTTGTGAACCGAAAGGGTTGTCGGAGTTTCAATATAATCAGCTTCAGAAAGCGGTTTGTCGTTTAGGAAAATCGAATTCAGCTTCAGTTCATCTCCATCCAATACAAGAGGGGTATCTGTACTCACGTTCTTTTGACGTTCAACGGATATTGTTGAAGTTACAATTGTTTGCGTTGGGTGCAGGTTAATATCGAGATCAACAGTTACGATGCGGTAATCTGGAGTTTTGTAGTTTTTTAGATGAATAGCTTGGCCTTGGGTCGTCCGCATAAGTTATCTCGCTGATTCTGAATTCGTTAAGTTTAGTATGGTTTAATGCAATTTAGAATTTTTTCCAATTTATATCAGCCAAATGATTAATAGCTTTATGAACAAACCTGCACTCTTAGATTATATGGATAAGCTGAATGCTGAAAAGCACAGGCTTTCTACAATACAAGTGCGCGATATGTTCGCGAGCAATCCTGATCGGTTTGAACAGTTTTCAATCAGTAATGATGGTGTTTTATTCGATTATTCAAAAAACAGACTGGATGAGCAATCATTGTCAGTGCTGATTGATATGGCCAAGGCAAGCAAGCTGTTTGAGTTGCGTGATGCCATGTTTTCTGGCGAAAAGATCAACACAACAGAAGACCGCGCCGTTTTGCACACGGCCTTGAGAAACAAGTCTGGCAAGCCTGTAATGGTTGATGGCAAGGATGTCATGCCTGATGTGCAAGCTGAACTGGCAAAAATGGCTACATTTGCAAATGCTGTACGCAGTGGAGCGTATCAGGTAACGGGTGGACAAATTACGGATGTCGTTAACATCGGCATTGGCGGATCAGATCTGGGACCTCGCATGGCTACCCAGTCACTTAGGGAATTCAATGATGGGCCCCGCTTGCACTACGTAGCTAATTCAGATGCGACAGATCTGGATGATATTCTTGAGTATCTAAATCCTCAAACAACGCTTTTCATCGTTGCATCGAAGTCTTTTACAACCGCTGAGACCATGTTGAATGCTCGCAATGCAAAAGTATGGGCTGAGAATGCAGTCGGTGAAAACGCTGGCAAACACTTCTGTGCCTTATCAACCAATCTAAAAGCAACGAAGGCTTTTGGCATTGATGATGATCGTACCTTCGGATTTTGGGACTGGGTCGGAGGGCGATACTCGATATGGTCAGCAGTAGGCCTGTCCTTGATGATTTCAATCGGACCAGAAGATTTCGATGAATTTTTAGGCGGTGCATATTCTGCTGACCAACATTTTCTGAATGCGCCCATGGAGAAAAATATCCCTGTAATCATGGGGCTTCTGGGCGTCTGGTATCGAAATATTTGGGGCTTCCCGGTTCAGGCCGTTATGCCCTATGACAGTCGCATGTCGAGGTTCCCAGCCTGGTTGCAGCAATTGGACATGGAATCAAACGGCAAGTCTGTCTTGAAATCTAATGACCAAACCGAGCTTGATACTGGGCCCATTATCTTTGGTGAAGTGGGCACTAACGGCCAGCACGCATTTTACCAGCTCATCCATCAGGGAACGACCATAATCCCTTGCGACTTCCTGCTTGCAACGACAGGCTATGGCGGACAGGAAAACCGCAACATGTTGATTTCAAACTGCCTTGCACAAACTCAGGCTCTAATGACAGGGCGTACGCTTGAAGAAGCAGGTGGTAATCCGCACCGTGTTTTTGAGGGCAATAGACCAAGCAACACCTTCCTATACAGAGAAGTAACGCCGCATGTGTTGGGTATGATGATGGCATTTTATGAACATAAGGTTTTTGTTCAAGGCGTACTTTGGGGAATTAATTCATTTGACCAATGGGGTGTAGAGCTAGGCAAAGAGCTTCTCAGCACGATTGAGCCTATGTTGGTTGAGGGTACTTCACACAAAGCACAAAACAGTTCAACGCAAGGCCTGCTGGATGCTATCCGGGAAATGAAAACTGGCTAATCTCTAACTAACATTAAGCGAAAAAAAAGCCCCTGCTGTAAAAGAAGGGGCTTAATTTAGCTTATATTAGTTAGCTTACTCCGCAGGAGCAGCTTCCATGTCTTCATTGATCGTTGCTATACCAGCCGCTTCACGACGCGTATCGTTATAGATTGCTTTGACAAGTGCAATACACATCAAAACCATAACGAGTGAGAACGGTAGCGCGCCGATAACCATCGCAGTCTGAATGGCTCCAGTCCCGCCGGAGATCAGCAATCCACCAACCACGAAGGCAAGGGCTGCACCCCAGAAGAGAATATGTGGACGTGCTTTTGGCCCTTCGTCACCCGCTGCGTTGATTGTATTCACAATCAATACGGCAGAGTCAGCTGATGTCACAAGGAACGTCATCAACAAGACCACGATAAGAAGCGCCATGCCCCAAGCCAGTGCTTCCGCGATTGGCGCGAGCATGAACTCGGTCATTGCAAAGATCTTGTCGCCGTTACCAGCTTCAAGAATGATACCGTTTGCAGCACCATTCAGTTCCAGATCAATCGCAGTGCCACCAGCCCATGCGAACCAGACGAAACACATCAAAGCAGGAACAATCATTGCACCCAGTACGAATTCTCGGATCGTGCGACCGCGAGAAATACGCGCCAGGAACAAACCTACGAATGGAGCAAACGCAATCCACCAAGCCCAGTAGAATACAGGCCACCAACCTTGCCACTGTGTCAGCAAGAATGATTCACTTCCCTCAACGCCATCTGATGAGAATACGTTAAAGCTCAGGTATGGTAGTGCGATGAGATAATCCCAAATACCAACGAAGAACGCAGTTGCGCCAAACCATGTGGCTCCAAAGATAATAAAGAAGCCAAGCAAAATGATCGACAAAACCATGTTGATGTTTGATAGCCACTTAATGCCTTTACCAACACCTGAAAGCGCCGACAGCGTCGATGCACCCATGATGAATAGTAGAGCTACAACAATACCAAATGTATTCACTGTACCGGCAATGGAATCGCCACCGTCGTTGACGGCACCCTCTGCGTGAACAAGTCCACCGATGCCAATGCGTGTCAGCCCTGCAACAAACTGATCAACACCAAATCCAAGAGTTTGAGCAACGCCAAGAATGGTCGCCACAACAGCAACAATATCGATCAGGTGACCAAGAGGGCCCGAAAGTGATTTGCCGAAAAGTGGTGTCAGCGAAGAACGAATTGTAAGAGGTAAACCGCGTCTATAACAAAAGAACGCCAAACCTAGACCTGCAATTGCATAGCATGCCCATGCACCAAATCCCCAGTGCAGGAATGACCATACGTATGCCTCACGGACGTTGTCTGCACTCAATGAATTAGTAACTCCTTGAATAACAGCCGGGTTGTTTTTGAAGTGTGCAACGGGTTCTGCAACTGCCCACGTGAGCATGCCTACACCAATACCTGCACCAAACATCATGGAGAACCAAGAGAAATTGGAAAACTCAGGTTTCTCACCGTCTCTGCCCAGATTAAGCCGGCCCGCAGCTGGCCACAAAGCAAGACCGATACATACAATAATGAACAAGGCAACAACCCAAATGTACCACGCAGCAAATTGCGCCAAAATGGCTGAGTTCCACTCGCCCAATACTGTTCCAGCCTCTTTTGGCCAGACAATACACCAGACGACGAGAATACTGATGATAATTTTACTGATAACAGCGACGTTAACGCTGAAACCTCGATAAAACCCTGTATCTGCCGTCTTAATCGGCAAATCCATAAGCGGTGGTTTAATTGACATTTTTTGTACCTATCCTCCTTAGATAATATTTTTATAAAATGGAAAATTCCATTTTGCCCCCAGTTGGCAGTTCAAAAATAGATTTCTCTTCCCCAAACTATCTTTCATGCTAAACCTGAGTCATGAGTTTGGCTAGTATTAATATATTAGTAATATTTTACGGGTGGTGAACAGTGGGTGATTTTTAATGGCTGACATTAGTACAACTTATAGAAAGCTAAGCCATAACCTAGTTGGGTTGTGCGCTTTTGACCTGGTTGCACAACATGGCAACTTTACAGGCGCTGCCGATGCATTGGGGATTACGCAATCCGCAATTTCGCAACGTATTAAAGCACTTGAGTTGGAATTGGGTATTGCCCTGTTTAAACGCGAGCATCGCGGCGTAACGCTTACAAATGATGGAATGCGTTTGTTAAACGTGGTCAGGCCCGCCATGAAACAAATGGGAAATTCCATGAGTTTACTATTTGAACGTAAATCCAAACCCAGGGTGCGTTTATCTGTGGATTTCGCTTTTGCAACTTTTTGGCTTTTGCCCCGCTTACCACTTCTGCGTTCAGAGCTTGGGGAAGAAATCGAAATCCAGATTCTGGCTTCACAAGTACCACCAGATCCTTATGTCGATGATTGCGATGTGAATATTCACGTAAGTCCAATTGATCAGATTAATGAGGGGGATGTGATGTTGATGGAAGAAAAAGTTGTTGCTGTTTGCAGTCCCGATTTTATGAATGAGAATGGGCCGTTCAAATCTTCAGAAGGTTTACTGGATATGCCACTCTTAAGTTTATCAAGACCTTCTTCAGCTGTTTGGCTTACTTGGTATGAATGGTTCGATGCGCTTGAGATCAAAGGTGAACGTTCGCGAAGTTATAACAGTTTCAATAATTATGACATGGTGACACAAGCCGCTATTGCAGGGCAGGGTGTGGCACTTGGCTGGATAGGCCTTGTGGATGATTTGATATCAGATGGCACCTTGGTACAGGCAACAACCGATAGTGTGACCAGCCAATCTGCATATGTAATGTCGCGTTCGCATCTTACAGGATTATCTGGGCCTAATTTGCTATTTGACTGGATTGCGTCGCAGTGCTCAACTTTCTAGGTGTTGCTTTAATTTTAGCAAATCCTGCCAAACCAGTTTTTTGTGCAAAGGCTGTCTTAACAGATATGTAGGATGCAGCGTCGAGAGGGCTTTAATAGTCAGATTTTCTGTTCGAATTTCACTCCATTTGCCACGCAATTGCATTATACCATTGTTGGTTTTCATGAGTGTCTTTGCTGAAGTGCCGCCCAGCATCAAAATGATATCCGGATTGATAAGTTCGATATGACGTTCAATAAATGGACGACAAATCTCAGTTTCCTGTGGGGTTGGTGTTCGGTTGCCTGGTGGACGCCAAGGTATAACATTTGTTATGTATACAGTTTCACGACTAAGCCCAATTGCAGCAAGTTGTTTATCAAGTAATTGTCCAGCCCGACCTGCAAAAGGTATTCCATGAATATCTTCATCTTTGTCAGGCGCTTCACCAATCAACATGATTTTTGCACTTGGATTACCATCTGCGAAGACAAGCGATTTTGCTGTCCGCTTCAAGTTACATCCATCAAATTCATTCAATGCCTGCTTTAAAGCTTCAATTGTTGTGGCTTTTGAAGCGATTGACTTTGCCATTTCAACAGCGGCACCATCCGGCATGGTGGCTTGAGGTCTGATGGTTGCGGTAGGACGTGGAGAGTTATCAGCTTTTTGTGCTAATCTCTCCGCAGTAGACGATGAAGCTACTTGTGTAGCCTTTTTTCTGGGCACGGGTGGTTTTTCGAGAAAACGGTCTATTGGCTCGTCTTCCAGCAAAACGTCAACGCCTGCCTCAACATACCATTCCATGATTTCTCTGATGCTATCCATCAAACTAGTTTAGCCTTCTATTTTCTGCTTTGTAAGCAAAACTGTCGTGGATTCACAATCATCTGCGGCAATATTTATCTAGCTTCTGGTCAACATCGTGATAAAAAGAGAAAAATGCTGAACACAGCAAATGTATATGGAGAATTAAATGTCAGAAGAAACCGTCCTTGAGCCACGCGAAAGCATGGAGTTTGATGTTGTAATTGTTGGCGCTGGCCCTGCTGGTTTGTCAGCTGCGATTAAATTAAAACAACTAAATGCAGATTTAGAAGTTGTGGTTCTTGAAAAAGGCCCGGAAGTTGGTGCCCATATTCTTTCTGGTGCAGTAATCGATCCGATTGCAGTTGATCGTCTTATTCCAGATTGGAAAGAAGAAAGTGACCATCCTTTCAAGGTTCCGGTAACCGATGACATCTTCAATTTCTTGACGGAAACAAGCTC
>CALHIB010000221.1 GCA_938030595.1 uncultured Rhizobiaceae group bacterium
CCAATAGCGCCTGATGCTAGCACTACCTCTTTATTTGCGGTTAGTTCAACCAATTCACCCTTTGGGCCGCCTTTGCGAATTTTTACACCCGTAACGCGTTTGCCATCCAGGATCAGTTTTTCTGCCTGAGAGTTTGTGAAAATAGTAAGGTTTGCACGACCTCTAATGGGCTTTAGATAAGCAACTGCGGATGAGCAACGTTGACCGTTTTTAGCAGTAAGTTGAAAATATCCAACACCTTCCTGGCTACCATTATTGTAATCTTCGTTTTCTTCATACCCTGCATCAACAGCAGATTTAATCCATGCATCTACGATATCGCGTTTCAATCGGGTAGGGGAAACATTGAGCGGGCCGCCAGTGCCGCGGTCTTCGCCTTTTCCTTCTTCCCAATTTTCTGCTTTTTTAAAAAACGGTAGAACATCGTCCCAACCCCAGCCGGCATTGCCCATTTGGCGCCAGCCTTCGAAATCTTCAGCCTGACCACGAACATATAAGAGACCATTGATTGAACTAGAGCCGCCAAGTACTTTGCCGCGAGGCCAAGGAATTGATCGCCCGTTTATTCCAGGATCAGCTTCTGTTTTGTAACACCAGTCAGTTTTTGGATTTCCCATGGTTTTAAAATAACCTACAGGAACGTGTATCCAAGGATTGTTGTCTTTGCCACCAGCTTCTATGAGCGCAACTTTATAACGTCCGTTCTCAGACAGACGATTTGCTAATGGACATCCAGCGGAGCCAGCGCCTACAACTATAAAATCAAAATTCAATTTTATTTTCTCCAGCTACTAGACAAAATACTCAAAAAATGAGACTTTTTGTCTCGCTAATACATCAAATCATGGATTCGCCTTGGTTACAAGTGTGTGAATAAAGTTTCTGTGAAGCGTTTGTTTAACATTAGCATTAGTATTTAAGTTGGGAGGCTTAAAATGAGTAAGACTGAGGGGCGTATTCCTACCAATCTAAGGACATTAAGAATCTTAGAGGTTTTTGGACATCATGACCGCCCAATGACACCTACAGAAATCAATAACGAGCTTAATCTGCCCAAACAAACCGTTCATCGCCTTTGTAAAACATTAGAGGAGGAGGGATATCTGGTTCGTGAAACTAACGGCAAACGCTTGCAGCCTTCCTCGCGATTAAAGGATCTTGCTTCTGGTATCCTGTACAACTCAAGAAATCAGATCGCTGTTATGCAAGTGTTGCAAGAAGTCGCCGAGAACGTAAAAGAGACGATCAACCTTGTCGTGCCTGAAGAGGCTGGCATGATGTATCTTGAGCGTATTGAAACGGACTGGCCGTTCAGAATTCAGCTTCCAGTTGGTACACATGTGCCATTTCATTGTACTGCAAGTGGGAAAACCTTTCTTGCCAGCTTGTCACCCTCGGCTCGCAAGTCATTTATCCGCAATATGAGTTTGACACCCATGACGCCAAATACATTTGTTGATAGCGAATTATTGTTAGAAGAATTAGCGATAATTTCTAAACAGGGATATGCGGTTGATAATGAAGAGTTTATGGAAGGTATGGTGGCAATTGCCGTGCCAATCAAAGATGAAAATTCCCGTTATTGTGCATCCATCGCTTTTCATGCTCCAGACCAGCGCCTTTCACTAGAAACTGCCATTACACGGAAAGGTTTTTTGCTTGAGGGAGCAAAAAAACTTAGCAGTGTATTGTTTACTTAATATTTTTTTGGACGAAGCTTTCTTAAAACATCAGCAGCCTTATTCAGTCTCTCACGATTTTGCGAACCTGCAAAATGATAGATTTTTTTCAATCTTGGCCGAATATGTGTCTTCCATAGTTTGCTATAGATATAGCCTTTCTTGGTGATTGGAATGTTTCTGCTGATAACCTTATGCGTATGATTAGACCATGAAGACTTGTATTCTGAAGGGTCATGCATCAGGTCGAAGTTTTTAATACCGTTTTCCATGCACCATTCTTGCGCCATCGCCATTTGAACTTTACCTGGCCCAAAGTCTTTAAAAGCCCAGTCAATTGCACCCAAGTAAGAGTAGTATGTTTGGTCTTTGATCATCCCAAACTCAATCGCAATTGGATTTTCATCCAAATAAAGTGCCTGGACAATTGCCCTGCTTTTTTCTTTTTCGCAACTCTGCAAATTAACAAACATTGCCTTTGTGCACTCATCGGCGAGAATGCCAGGCTTGCGCCCTGTTTCAAGTAGCCATTGTGTTTTCATTTCCAAAGCGAGTGAAATGAGTTTTTTATATTCATCTGTTCCTGAGTTATGAATTTGATAGGAAAGTTTGCCTTTCGCTTCCAGCTTGTTTTTATTTCTCCTGCGTTCCTTACGCTGACCTTTGGAAAGGCTTTGAGTATAATTTTCCCAGGAGTTGTATTGTTCCATATCGAGAATTGAAGATTCTAGTTCTGAATTCTCTTTTATGCCTTTATTTGCGAGGATTTTATCAATCATACAGTTGGCGGGATAGTTGTTAAATGAGACTGAATCAGATTTTGAGTGTTCAAGGATTAATCCTAGAACGGATTGCCCAATTTGAATTGTGAAAAGTGAGCTGTCAAATATCAGATTGCAGTATTGCCCGAGTGGCTCCGTTGCCGTCGTTAAAATTTTTAAAGTTGTACGAGACTGAATTCGCATTAACGGCCAAATCATAATTGGTTTTTGGTCTTTCGTTAATACAAAAACCTGCGGTATTGGGCAGTGCTTATTGCTTAAATCATCTGCAAATTGTCTGTAATATTCAATGCACCAATTGTAGCTTTGGAAATAAGTAAAATCTTCCAAACAACTGTTTTCTAAAAACTGCCAATTTTCTTTTAACGATTTTATGGCTGTAACGGTTTCATAGCAAACAAGCTCAAATGAATCGCCTTCAACAGTTAAGTTGGCAATTTTAATGATCCCAGCTCCAAGTGTTTTGTCTGTTAAAGTCATATAAAAAATCAGGCTTATGGTATTTCAACTATATTGCAAGAATAGCTTACATTCATTCAGGAATGATTAATTTGCTAGTGATTTCAGCTTTCAAACAAGCTTTTTGTTTGATAGAATCTTAATCAACGATTTAATCTAAATGAGGGATATCTTATGACTGAAATTACAGGCTCATGTCTTTGTGGAAATGTATCATATAAAGGCGATACTGAAATCAAGATGATGATCAATTGTCATTGTACAGATTGTCAGCAGGCGACCGGATCTGTTCATGGTACAATGGTATTTGTTGCAGAAGATGCGATTGAGTTTTCTGGTGATACTTCGATTTATGATCATCCTGCAGACAGTGGTAATACGCTTTCAAAAATATTTTGTGGGAATTGTGGTTCGCAAGTTGCGGGCAAAAATACTGGACGCGCTGGGATGCTTGGCTTGCGGGCAGGGTGTATTGATCAAAAAGACCTGATCAAGCCTGGGGCCAATATCTATTGTGACAGCGCTATTCCTTCAACGGCAATGGATGCAGAATTAAAGCAGTTCCCGGGTATGCCTGGCTAAAGCTTAGTATCAATAAAAATTCAAAAGCCGTCATGTTAAAGCTTGCATGGCGGCTTTATCGTATTAAGCTCTTAAGAGTCGTCAATTTTTAAGAAGCTATACAAGTGCGGCTTATTATTTCTCTTTCAGCTTTGCTGATCTCCGTTATTTTTGTTCAAATCGGAACAGGGTCACTCGGACCACTCGATGCTTTGTCGGGTCTCAAGCTTGGGTTTTCACCTACTGAAATTGGGTATCTGGGGTCTGCGCATTTCTTTGGGTTTTTTATCGGCTGTGTGCTTAGTCCATACATTGTTATTCGCTCGGGTCATGCGCGCGCTTTTGCGGTAATGGCGGCTGTTTCAACAATTTCGATTATTTTACATCCAGTATACCAGGAGCCTTGGTTTTGGATGTTGTTGAGAGTTCTGACCGGTTTTGCTGTTGCTGGTGCTTATACGGTGATTGAGAGCTGGTTACAGTCCAAACTTAATAATGAAAATCGCGGTACTGTATTTTCAATTTATAGAATGGTTGATATGGGTGGAACGCTTGCTTCACAACTTATCATTGCTGGGCTTACGCCTGCACATTACGTATCATATAATTTGATTGCCGTTGTGGCTTGTATGGCCTTGGTGCCTTTGGCTCTTACCCAAACTTCTGTTCCATCCTTGCCAAAAGCGCAGAAATTCAAGCCGTTTTTTGTTTACACACTTTCGCCGTTAGCCGCACTTGGGGTGATTGTGGTTGGGGTTACTAATTCTTCTTTCAGGATGGTCGCTCCTGTTTATGCTTCGCAGTCTGGTTTGTCTCAAGATGGCATTGCTATATTCTTGGCGTTGGCGATTATTGGTGGTCTTGTTGCGCAGTTGCCTGCCGGTATTATAGCTGATCGGATTAGTCGGCGGATTACTCTGATCGGATTTAGCATTTTTTCCATTATTGTTTGTGGGGCGATTTCGGTTGAGTTATTTGATGAAATTGCCAGCATTCCTTTTGTTTACATTGGTAGCTTTTTGTTTGGCTTTGCGACGCTTCCGATTTATTCAATATGTGCGTCGCATGCGAGTGATTTTGCCAAGCAGGAAGATATGCTGGCGATGAGTGCATCTCTGATTTTCTTTTATGCGGTTGGCTCTATCATGGCGCCATCCTTTGCTGGTTATTTAATACAAGAGTATGGTCCTGGCGCCATGTTTACCTTGATTATGGTAGCTCATATTGCGTTACTTGTTTACACCGTATGGCGCTATGTTGTTGGTCGTGCTGGAGCAAAGCAACGTCCATACAATTATATGCCTCGAACCACGCTTTATATTGCCGATATTGTGAGACGCCGTAAGCGAAATGGGGACCAGACCAAGTGATGTTTGGTGTTGATCTTTTTGCGCTTACTAGTGTTTTTGTAATTTTCTTTATTGCTGGTTCAGTCAAGGGCGTTTTGGGCTTTGGTTTGCCCTTAATCACCATGTCGCTGTTGCCATTTATCGTTCCAGTTGAACTTGCAATTGTATTATCGGCGCTGGTTCAACCTGCAACGAATATCGGGCAATTGATTTCCACTGGAGGCGCGAAGCAAGCTTTTAAATCGACTTGGACAATCCTATTGGCGCTTGTGCCGAGTGTTGCCATTGGTGCCTGGTTCTTAAGCGCGCTTGAAGGAAATTCGCATCTGCTAATCCTCGGTCTAACGCTGATTGCATTTTCAATTTATAGCATTTCTGGATTTGTATTTTCGATTACAAAAGAACGTCAAAATGCAATGGGTGTTTTTACCGGGTTTGTTGCTGGTCTTGTTGGGGTACTTACATCGATCAATGGCATGTTCTTTATTATGTATCTGGTTGGCATTGGTGCAGATAGAAAAGCATTTCGCGCGGCAATTGCGTTGTTGTTTATTGTTTCAGGTGTTTTGATTAATTCCGGATTTTGGTTTGCAGGCCTGCTCAATCAAAATAATATTATAATTGGCGTGCTGGTGCTTATTCCATGCTTTCTAGGCATGTGGATTGGCAATAGGATCGGCGACCAAATTCCCAATGAGCTTTTTAGAAAGATGATACTTTACGCGCTTTTAGTGATTGGCTGTGTTTTTATTTGGCGGGGAATTTAAACGCCCTTAACCTTCAACGTCTGAAATTCGTTTGAACTTACGATCCATGTAAATTAAAGGCATGAAGTTTCCTGCATGTGTTTCAATGACTTTGCCTAAGCAAATGACATGACTTCCTGATACTACAGACTCATCGAGCTGACATATAAAGGCTGTTGCGCCAGAAATAACTGGAGAGGGGCCTTTGGAATCTGTGAAATCTATGCCATCGAAACGGTTTGGAAATTCCGCATCGTGAAATCCTGCAAAGCGTTCTGCGATATGCTTCGCGCCTTCGGGAAGAACGTTTACGCAGAAATCCTTGTTTTCTTTAATTTTGTCTAACGTACTACTGTCTGCGTTTAAGCAAACCAGAACCATGGGTGGGTCTGCTGACACAGATGAAAAAGCGCTGACAGTTGCGCCTGATATTCCCGCCTTACCATCGGTTGTGACAACAGTAACGCTATTAGCTACAAATCGCATACCTGCCAGGAAATCTTCGCGAAGATCAGATTCTGTATTTTCTTGTAATGTCATAAAGGTTTTAGCCAGATAAATTTTGTTACATTGTACATAGCCCAAAGAAATAAAAATTCGACTAAAAAATTGATATGAATGCATCTTTCTGGTTGCGCTTTCTTGTGTGGTTGCTAGCCTATGTGTAACGGTTAAAATTATAGACGCTGAAAATAGCACTTGCTATTTTGATTCACTGAAAAGGTGTAAGTTATGGAACTAGAAGACGAAATCCGAATTTCAGCATCGCGTGCAAAGGTATATGAAGGGTTGAACGACCCTGAGGTATTGAAAGAGTGTATTCCTGGTTGTGAAGAACTGATCAAACATTCAGATACCGAGCTTGAAGCTAAAGTTGTTTTGAAAATAGGACCTGTGAAAGCCAAATTCGGCGGTAATGTAACTTTGGACCCGATTAACCCACCTGAAAAATTTGCATTATCTGGTGAAGGTAATGGCGGTATTGCAGGCTTTGCCAAGGGTGGCGCGGAAGTTGAACTTATTGAAGAGGGTGATGAAACTATTTTGCGCTATACTGCGAAAGCAGATGTAGGTGGTAAAATCGCACAGCTCGGCAGCCGGCTTGTGGTAAGCACTTCGAAGAAACTGGCAGGCCAGTTTTTTGAAAAGTTTGCTGACGTTATCAATAAGCAGGATTCTTAAACATCAGGAATATAGCTATTTGGGAGCGTGATAGCTTGTTTGGTTTTTTAGTTATTGTTTATGGCGTGATATTTAAGCCAGGAGAGCCATATTTCCCAAGTTAATTTACTTTCGGTTGTGCATTTGGGATGAAAAGTCTTTCGCCTTTGATGGTGTATTGACCAATTAGAGTTTGTGCTTTTTCACTGGCTAACCAGGTTTCAAGTTTGTTCGCCAAATCGGTTTTTACGTGCGGGTGTTTTTCTGGATTGAGTGGCAAAAGCGCATATTGGTTGAACAGGATAGGATCGCCTGAAAACAAAAGCTTTAACTCGCCTTTGTTTCCAAATTTTAACCAGCTTGCACGGTCAGACATGACATAGGCGTTCATGCCGCTTGCCGTGTTGAGCGTTGCGCCCATGCCTGCGCCTACCGCACGATACCATGATGCATTAAAAGTGTCTGGGTTTTTACCTGCACTTTTCCAAAGCGAAATTTCTTTGCGGTGTGTTCCACTATCATCGCCACGACTGGTGAAGATGGCTTTGGTGTCAGCAATTTTTGCAAGTGCCTCAGTGATATTTTTTGCGCTTTCAATTTTGGCAGGGTCTGATTTTGGACCAATAATGACGAAATCATTATACATGATTTCACGACGATGTGTGCCAAAGCCTAGTGATATAAATTTTTCTTCTGCTTTTTTTGAGTGAACAAGAATTGCATCGACATCACCAGCGCGGCCAAGTTTGAGTGCTTGCCCCGTGCCCACGACCAAAAGTTGTACTTCAATGTTCAGGTCTTTTTTGATTTCCGGCAATAGAATGTCTGATAGGCCAGAGTTGTTAAATGAAGTGGTAACTGCAAGCTTAATTTCCGCTGCATTGGCAATGTTGTAAACCAGAAATGCTGCTAAAAATAAACATGTACGGATGATGTAGATCATTCTAAAATCTCGCCTGCTGTGAAGACCTTTGCTTCATTAGTGGTTGGTGACTTAAAGAAGTTTTTTGCTTCTCCACGTTCATGGATATTCCCTTGATATAAAAACACGACATCTTCAGCAAGGCGTTTTGCTTGCCCAAGGTCGTGGGTGGTCATGATAATTCTTGTTCCTGACCTTCTTGTCTCTTGAAGCAAACTTTCAATTTCTTTTGTTGCTGTACCATCAAGGTTTGCTGTTGGTTCATCAAGAATTAATAGTTGCGGTTTGGTTGCTAAAGCACGGGCTAGTGCCAGTTTTTGTTTTTCTCCACCAGAAAGAAGCTTGGCGTTTAGATTTGCGGATGTGTCGAGCTTTATCCTGGCTATCCATTCTTTGGCGTTTTGACTTGCTTCTTCCTTTGTAATGCCGCGCAGTAGTAGGGGGTACATGATGTTTTCAACTGCTGTACGCCGCAATAAGATAGGTGTTTGGAATACATAGGATTGGTTTAGGCGCGCTGTTTCAAGGTCTGTATTCCAGTTGATTTCCCCACCTCTTGACCTTTCAAGACCGTGAAGCAATCTGAGTAATGTCGTTTTTCCAGAACCGTTTGGCCCCATAATAATAGTGAATCCATCTTCAGAAATATCAATATCAATGGGGCCAATGATACGTTTTCCGTGTTTTTTGACTGTTGAGTGTTTAATTGAAAGAGGGAGGATGCGCTCTACCATGTGCTTCCTCTCTCGGTTTTCGAAATGGAGTGAATTGCCAAGTTTACGATGATTGCAAGTGCGATGAGAATGAAACCGAGAGCCAAAGCAAATGCAAAGTCTCCTTTGCCGGTTTCTAGCGCAATCGCAGTTGTTAAAACGCGGGTTAGGTGATCAATGTTTCCGCCCACAATCATTATCGCTCCAACTTCGCCAATTGCACGACCAAAACCTGCGAGAGATGCGGTGAGTAGAGAGCGCTTGGCATCTTTGATTAAGGTAAAGATACGTTGTCTTTTTGTGGTATTTAGCGAGATTAAAAGATCATGATATTCCGCCCAAAGGTCTCTTATCGCCTGATGGGATATGGAGGCGATCAAAGGTGTGATGATGATGACCTGTGCAATGATCATTGCTGTGGGTGTAAAGAGTAGGTTTAAAACGCCTAATGGGCCTGACCGCGATAGTATGATGTAGACGATTAAGCCTACAACAACAGGGGGTAAACCCATCAAGGCATTGAGAATGGCAATGGTTAGCCTTCTGTAACGAAAACGATTTATTGCAAGCCAGGCGCCCATCGGCATCCCAATAATTGAGGCGATGATAACGGCTGTAAGTGTCACTCTTAGTGATAGAAAGATAATCTCAAACAGGTCACGGTCGAGCGAAAAGATAAGCCTGAATGCAGAAAGCATTCCTTCGACAATATCAGACATTTACGCACTTCCCCTTAAGACAGAAACTCATCATAACAAGGTTTCTATAGGGGCGACAAGTATATTAAGTCTCACGAAGTGCCAACCTTTGCTGACTTACTTCCTGCCAGATGTTTTTTTGTTTAATGTCTCGTGTAATCGTTTCTATAAACGATATGTGAGCTTGAGCAGCCGCAGAAGCTTTTGCGCTATCGCCAGCCATAATTGCTTCGTAGATCGATTTGTGTTGATCCAATAATGCTTTGCGACTGCCTGCTTCCTGATAAATTATCTTGCGGTTGAAAAATACATCATCAGAGAAAAGCGCATAACACGATCTTAGTGTGTGAATAAGGATGACATTATGGGTGCACTCACCAATGGCAGAATGAAATTCGACGTCTACTTTCGCCTCACGTTCTGCATCTTTTGCGTCATGCGCTGCGAGCATTTCGTTCATGATTTTTTCAAGCAAGGTTTTGTCAGCAGGCGTTGCACGTTTTGCTGCCATGCCTGCGCTAAGGCCTTCAATTTCTCTGCGATATTCAAGATAATCAGCCTTGGCTTTTGCATTGCGCCCTACAAGCTCTACAACAGGTTTTGCAAAGATTGTGCCGATAATATCTGCAACATAAGCACCGCCACCATGGCGAATAATTATGAGACCTCTTTCTTCCAATGAGGCAAGGGCTGTTCTCAGGATCGGGCGAGAGACTTCCATGGACTTGGAAAGCTCGCGCTCGCTTGGAAGTTTATCGCCCACGCGAAGTACACCTTCCAGAATAAGCGTTTCAATTTGAACCTCCACTTCATTGGAGGCACGGCTTTGCTCAATCGGATAAAATATCTTTTCCACTTTGTTGAAAGTCATTTTCCAATATGGCCTTTTCATTGGTTGAATAAATTGGTAATAATATTTTACCAATTTATGGAGATGTCAATGTCTAACGCTCAAATGTCAGAAATCGTTTCTACAGGCATTCAAATGCCGAAGCCTGATCCAGCTATACTTTTAAAGCGAGATAAAATCGTTTCTGCCTTAAAAGAGATTGTATCTGGTGAGGGAGTTGTTGATGATCCAACGCAGATGAGACCGTTTGAGACAGATGGATTCCTTGCTTACCGCTTTATGCCTCTGGCCGTTGTCTTGCCCGAGACGACAGAACAGATTTCTGCGGTATTAAAATATTTATCACGGGAAGGCGTTCCGGTAATTCCTCGAGGAGCTGGTACTTCGCTCTCAGGTGGTGCCATTCCCCAGGAAGATGCCGTGATTGTTGGTCTTTCACGCATGATTAAAATTCTGGATGTTGATTATGACAATCGTAGTCTGGTTGTTCAGGCGGGAGCTACAAACCTTTCAATTTCAGATGCGGTTTCAGCCGATGGCTTTTTCTATGCGCCTGATCCTTCTTCGCAATTGGCTTGTTCAATTGGTGGTAATATCGGGATGAACTCTGGTGGTGCGCATTGCCTGAAATATGGTGTGACGACGAATAATCTACTGGGTGTCAAAATGGTATTGATTGATGGCACTGTTGTAGACTTGGGTGGTGAACATCTGGATGCGGCAGGTCTTGATTTGTTAGGTGTTATTTGTGGCTCGGAAGGGCAACTTGGCATCGTAACGGAAGCTACGGTTCGACTGATTGCCAAGCCTGAAGGCGCTCGTCCTGTTATGTTTGGCTTTGATACGTCAGAAGATGCAGGCGCATGTGTGGCTGATATCATTGGCACGGGTATTGTTCCAGTTGCGATTGAATTTATGGACAAGCCCGCAATTGATATTTGTGAAGCCTTTGCCAAGGCTGGATACCCCATGGATGTGAACGCGCTTTTAATTGTTGAGGTTGAAGGCTCTGACGAAGAAATGGACGATATGCTTGCGCGTATAGTTACCATTGCAAAACGTCACAAGGTGAAGGTTGTCAAGGAAAGCCAGTCGGCTACAGAAGCAGCACTCATCTGGAAAGGGCGCAAGTCTGCCTTCGGTGCGACAGGACGGATTGCAGATTATATCTGTATGGATGGCACAGTACCACTTGGGCAATTGCCATATGTTTTGAAGGAAACAGCACGTATCGTTGATGAGTATGGCCTTCGCGTTGCCAATGTTTTCCATGCAGGTGATGGCAATATGCACCCGCTCATTCTTTATAACATTAACGACCCTATTGAAGCACAAAAAGCAGAAGATTGCGGGATGGACTTGCTCAGGCTCTGCGTGGATGCGGGTGGGTGCTTAACTGGTGAGCATGGTGTTGGCATCGAGAAGCGTGATCTGATGCTTTATCAATATACACAAGAGGACCTCGATCAGCAGATGGCGGTTCGTGCGGCGTTTGACCCTGAATGGATATTAAACCCGTCAAAGGTTTTCCCGTTTGAAGCGCGTGGCAACGAACGCCCACCTGTTGCAGCTGAGTAAATTATCATGAGTTCAATCAAAACTTTTAAACCCAAGTCAGAAGAAGAGTGCGCTTCTATTATACTGGAGGGTTCAGGCTTTGAAATTCTGGGTGGCGGAACCCGCGCAATTGGCAAGCTCGATGGAATAGAGTGTAATATTCTATCTACTTCTGCAATGTCAGGCATTATTGATTACGAGCCAGCCGAAATGGTCATGATTGCAAAGGCTGGAACGCCTATTGCTGATATTGAAAAGGCTCTTGCCAAAGGCAAGCAACGGATGATTTTTGAACCGCTTGATTATCGAACGCTACTTGGCACAAAGGGTAAGCCAACGATTGGCGGGTTGATCGCCTCCAATGCTTCCGGGCCTCGCAGATTTGTGGCGGGTGCTTGTCGTGACTCATTCTTGGGTGCTCGATTTGTCAACGGCAAGGGTGATGCCATCAAGGCGGGTGGACGTGTTATGAAAAACGTAACTGGACTTGATTTAATCAAATTGCTGGCTGGCTCATGGGGCACGCTTGCGCTGATGACGGAAGTGACCTTCAAGGTCGTGCCGCAGGTTGAAACGGAAGCAACGCTTGTCTTGCATGGTCTCTCCAATGAAAAAGCAGCACAAGCAATGGCGGCCGCGATGGCAACATCGTGTGAAGTAACAGGTGCTGCGCATTTGCCCGAAAATATTGCTGCGGGCTTTAAAGATGTTGCTGGCAAATCGGCGACGCTACTCAGGCTTGAGGGTTTTGAGAATTCTGTAAAAATTCGGATTGAAAAACTGCAAACAATACTTTCTGCTTTTGGAGAACAATCGGTTTTAAATAACAAACAAACCACAGCTGTTTGGGCTGATGTCCGTGATGTGAAGCCGTTCTCCAGTTCTAAGGACAAACCTGTTTGGCGAGCTTCCGTTGCACCGATGGCAGGTCATCATCTTGTATCAGAGCTAGGTGCAGAGAATGCATTTTTCGATTGGCAAGGTGGTTTGGTTTGGTTGCAAATGGATGAGGCGCCTGAAGCCGACAAGGTGCGTTCTGCAATTGCGAAACTGGGCGGTGGTCATGCGACGCTTATTCGCGCTACTGATGAGCAACGTCAATCAGCACAAGTTTTTCAGCCAGAAAACGCAGCTGTAACAGTAATCTCAAAACGCATCCGCGAACAGTTTGATCCGATGGGTAAGTATTATACAGGACGGATGGGATAACATTATGCAAACTAATTTTTCTCTTGCCCAATTGGCTGATCCTGGTGTTGCTGAGGCTGAAAAGATCCTTCGCTCTTGTGTGCATTGTGGTTTTTGCACGGCGACTTGTCCGACCTATGTAACGCTTGGCAATGAATTGGATTCACCGCGCGGGCGGATTTATCTGATGAAGGATATGTTGGAAAACGACCGTCCAGCAGATGAGAAAACCGTCAAGCATATTGATCGTTGTCTTTCTTGCTTGTCTTGCATGACGACATGTCCTTCAGGTGTGCATTATATGCACTTGGTCGATCATGCGCGGGTTCATATTGAAGAAACTTACAAGCGTCCGTTTATCAATCGTATGACGCGCAATATGTTGACAAAGATTTTGCCATATCGTGAGCGTTTTGCGTTTGCAACCAAGATGTCAGTGTTGGGTAAGCCGTTTGCTTCCCTGTTTGATGCGATAACGCCTTTGAAACCTATTGCTGCGATGTTGCGCCTTGCGCCTTCCAAAGTAGATGGCAAGACCAAGTTTACTTCTCCAGGTTTGTTTGAGGCACCAAAACCTACGGGTGGACGCGTTACGCTTTTGACAGGGTGCGCGCAGCCTGCATTAGATGCTGGTATCAACAAAGCAACGATTGAACTTTTAAACCGCGTTGGTGTTGAAGTTGTCCTCCCAGAAGGAGAAGCGTGTTGTGGGTCTCTGGTTCATCACATGGGCAAAGAGCATCAGGCGCTGGATGCTGCCAAGAACAACGTGCGTGTCTGGCATGATGAAATTGAGCGCAAAGGTCTGGACGCGATTATAGTAACAACATCTGGTTGCGGCACAACCATCAAGGATTATGGCTACATGTTGCGCAATGATCCTGACTGGGCAGAGCGTGCAGCGAAGGTTTCATCGATTGCCATGGATGTGACAGAATACCTCGTCATGCGTGAATTGCCTGAGCCGATTGCTGAGGCAAATCTTACTATCGCTTATCATGCAGCTTGTTCGCTACAGCATGGTCAGCAGATTAAATCACCGCCAAAAGACTTGCTCAAAGGGGCTGGCTTTACGGTGAAAGAAGCACCAGAGTCCCATCTTTGCTGTGGGTCTGCTGGTACCTATAACATCATGCAGCCAGAGATTGCCCAGCAGTTGCGTGACCGCAAAGTCAAGAACATTGAAAGTACCAAACCGCAGGCCATTGCTGCTGGTAATATTGGCTGTCTGACCCAGATTGGCAGCGGTACGGGCATTCCGGTTGTTCATACAGTTAAGCTTTTGAATTGGGCTTATGGTGGTGAAAAGCCAAAAGAGCTGCGAGATGTTCATTAGATAGGTGAGCCGTTGACTAAATTCTCAGCTAATCTTGGTTTTCTTTGGAATGATTTACCTCTACCTGATGCAATTAGAGCTGCGAAGCATGCAGGCTTTCACGCAGTAGAATGCCATTGGCCTTATGAGTTTGATGCAAATGAGGTGAGATCTGCACTACAAGAAACTGAGCTTAAAATGCTTGGAATAAACACTGTGCGAGGTGATGTTGAAGCAGGTGAGAATGGGCTGACTGCGTTGTCTGGTCGAGAGAGTGAGGCTAGGGCAGCGATTGATCAATCAATCGACTATGCGGCCGCAATCAACGCTTGTAATATTCATGTTATGGCGGGAAATACATCGGGCGATGAGGCGCGTATAACTTTCATTGAAAACCTTGAATATGCCTGTGAAAAAGCGAAAAATTATGGCCTAACTATTTTAATAGAGCCTTTAAACCACTTTAATGCATCTGGGTATTTTTTGTCCAATACCGAGCAGGCAAAAGAAATTATTCAAACCGTTAAAGCTGTTAATCTTAAGCTGATGTTTGATTGTTATCATGTACACATTATGGAAGGTGAGGTTGTGAAGCGTCTCCAGAACTTGCAACCTATCATCGGACATATTCAATTTGCTTCTGTTCCTGATCGTGGAACGCCAGATCATGGCGAGTTGGATTACTATCATGTCTTCAAAGCAATTACAGACATGGGGTATAAGACGCCACTTGGAGCTGAATACAAATCAGAACTAGCTACAGATGAAACGCTTGGTTGGATGAAACTCTTTACCTGATTGCAGTTTCTATGGCATGAGAGCTGAAACTATTATCTTGTAAAGCCAAATTATGTATCTTGCGAATAAAGAAAAAATCTTTGCTGTTGCGCCAATGATGGATTGGACGGATCGTCATTGTCGGTTCTTTCATCGATTGATGACGAAACGTGCGCTTCTTTATACAGAAATGGTTGTTGCGGATGCTATCATTCATGGCAAACGTGATTATCTGCTTGAATATAATGAAGAAGAACACCCACTTGCACTGCAGCTTGGCGGGAGCGATCCGGAAAAGCTTGCCAAAGCTGCTAATATTGCAATTGAATACGGTTACGACGAAATTAATCTCAATGTCGGGTGTCCATCTGATCGCGTTCAATCGGGAACTTTTGGTGCTTGCCTGATGCGTGAACCTGAGTTGGTTGGGCGATGTGTGGCAGCCATGAAAGATGTTGTAGACGTGCCAGTAACCGTTAAATGCCGTATTGGTGTTGATGAGCAAGACACTCAGGTTGCACTTGATAATCTTGCCCATGAAGTATGGGGGAAGGGCGCTGACGCACTTTGGGTACATGCGCGCAAAGCCTGGCTTGAAGGATTAAGCCCCAAGGAAAACCGCGATATTCCACCACTTGATTATGGTCGTGTTTATGATTTGAAAGCGAAAAATACGAGTCATTTCATAGGTATAAATGGTGGAGTTGAAGATTTGATTCAATCCAAGTCGCATCTTGAAAATTGTGATGGTGTGATGCTTGGACGTGTCGCTTATCATGACCCTTCGATTTTAAGGTACGTAGATCATCAATTATTTGATGATGGGTCAGAATTTGTATCTTACGATGAAATTTTGGATACTATGTGTAACTATATTGAAGTTCATCTATCCAAAGGTGGTAAATTAAATCACATCACTCGCCACATGATAGGCCTTTTTCAAGGAATGAAGGGAGCAAGGGCTTACCGACAAATCCTTAGTACACAATCGACCAGAGTGGGGGCTGGTGCGGAAGTTCTTGTGCAGGCATTTGCAGCTGTTGAAGATAAGATGGAAGCAGCCTGATTATTCTTCCAGTGAGGCAAGTTTGTTTTTACCAGCGAGTGCTGCAATCTGTGTATTGGAAAGCTCAAACTGAACTTTTTCGTCAGTCAGTTCTGCATACTCGCCATTGATTTCAACGATACCTTGATTTTCATTAAGGCCGACGATAATTTCTGTTACATAACCTTCATCATCAATAAACGCATCTTCGATGTAACCAATGATTGTTCCCTCATTGGAATAGGCTGGCATACCAAGCCATGCATCATTTAATTCATGCTCTGCATACTCATCTGTTTCAAATTGAAATTGAGAAAAGCGTTCATCAAGATTGCTGCCTTCTGGCGCGTAAGAAAGAGCTTCCATACGAGCTTGCGTTTCGCTTGCATCTGTTGCAAATGCACTCGGCGTTGCAACCAAAGTTGATAGAAGGATTGCAAGGCTTACTTGCTTGACTGTCTTTCCGAAGTTTAACATTTCAATAGCCTTTCTTGTTGCTGGCTCAAATATTAAATGAGCCAAATGTGATTATGTTCCGACTATATTTTCACTTTCCATTAATGAATGTGTCAGAATGCACATGGTGTAATCCTTGTTAATTTATTGGAGAATTAACTATGTTTTATTTTTGAGGATTGTCATAACGCGTTCGTGAGCGACTTCTTATTGCCATATTTACTACAAGCCAGTAGTTTCTTTTATTCTGGGGAACATCAAAATATCCGAGTTTACCAATGTCTGGAGTAGGTGACATGTTGAATAGACGTAGTTTTTTATCAGGTGTAACGGCACTTTCTGCTTTTGTTGCTATGCCAATCGGTGACGCACTTGCGCATCACAAGAAAAAGAAAAAATTTAGAGTTAACCCTAAGCATTTGCCGCAAACTGTAACTTACAGAAGTCGTTACAAGCGAGGAACAGTTGTTGTAGATGCAAGAAGTCGTTTTTTATATTTGATTGAAAGCCGCACGAAGGCACGCCGTTATGGTGTAGGTGTTGGCAAACAGGCACTTGCATGGTCGGGGACAGCCAAGATTAAACGTAAGGCAAAATGGCCTAGCTGGACGCCAACACAGAACATGATCAAGCGTGAGCCTGAGAAATATGCAAAATATGCTGGTGGTGTACCTGGTGGCCCGAATAATCCGCTAGGGTCTCGCGCGCTTTATCTTTATAAAGGTAACCGCGATACATATTATCGTATTCACGGTACTACAGCACCTTGGACGATCGGAACAGCTTCTTCAAATGGTTGTATTCGCATGATCAATGATCACGTGGCAGATCTTTATGATCGCGTGCCAATTGGTGCAAGTGTCGTCGTTCTTTAATAGAGCGCTTTCACTAAGGTTTCAAAACCCGTTACAGGAAACTGTGGCGGGTTTTTTGTTTGCTTGACGTTGGCTGTCTTGCATTTCATAAGCAGAGAAAGATTATATAAGGATCTAACCCTTGGAAGCTCTTCCTCCTCTTTCTGAACTTTTACCCTTTATTGGCGCTCTATTGATTGCAGGTGGCGTGGCAGGCGTGCTTGCTGGCTTGTTTGGTATAGGTGGTGGGGCTGTATTGGTTCCGGTCTTCTACCAGATGCTTGGGGTGCTCGAAGTCGATGAAGCAATCCGAATGCATTTGTCTGTTGGTACATCTTTGGCAATTATTGTTCCCACATCCATCCGTTCATTTATGGGGCATAAGGCCAAGGGAGCTGTTGATATGGGCTTGCTGAAGTCCTTTACAATTGCTGTTCCTCTTGGAGTGCTTTTGGCAACATTATTAGTAGCAGGATTATCAAGTGGCGCATTGCGTGCAATCTTTGCCTTCTTTTCTTTCATCATTGCCTTGAAATTATTATTTGGCAAAGAAGATTGGAAAATAGCCAGTGATGTACCGCGTGGTATTGGTAAACATGTGGCGGGTGGCGTAATTGGTTTTTTCTCAAATTTTATGGGTATCGGCGGAGGTGTGTTTAACAATACTTTCATGACGCTTTATGGCCGTCCCATTCATCAGGCTGTTGCAACCTCATCGGGGGTTGGTGTTCTAATTTCTATTCCAGGGATGATTGGTTATATCTGGGCAGGGTGGGGCGCTGCTAACTTGCCACCATTCTCGATCGGCTTTGTAAACATCTTGATGGTGCTGATTATTATACCAGTGACGCTGATGGTTGCGCCAATAGGTGTTAAGCTAGCGCATTCATGGAGTAAGCGTAAGCTTGAAATTGGGTTTGGAGTTTTCCTGATTTTGGTTGCTGCAAGATTTTTTGCAAGCTTGGTATGATTAAGAACTGCTTTCTACACGTTCACGTGCCATCCGTTTTCGGCGTGTTTCGCGGCGAGGCTTTTGTTCAATCGTTGCCATGCGTGCGTCAAGCTCACTCATAATTTCTGTGCGCTCGTCGTTTGAATAAGTCATCCAGCCAGAAATTTCATCACGGGTTCTACCACAGCCAAAACAAAGACCGGTTTTCATATCCATTGAGCAGATGAGGACGCATGGAGATTGCATTGTAGAAATTTTCCTTATGAAAAGACTCTATTTTTGTGGACAATCGATACTGAACCACAATATGCAATTGCAATAGTAAAGATATAACAAATTCGGCATTGTGACGTCGTATTAACAAGGAAATGTAATGAAGCAGCGTGAAAGCGGATTGCCGTTTGATGATATTCGTAATTTAGCGAAGAATTTACCTGAGTTAGATGGGGATGCTTTAAATCATACTGCTGCTCAACTGGATGATGGTGAAAGTCGTTTTGCACAGCTTTGCAAATGGTATTCGGCTTGCACCGGAAGGTCGCCAGCTATTCACCGTCCTGCTGTTACACTCTTTGCCGGTACCCATGCCTTGGAAAATTCACTTGATGGTGGTGCGTCCAGCAATGAGCTTTTGGATAAGGTCACAGAAATATCTGAAGGGTCTGCATTTATCAATCGCCTATGTCATCAGCACGATGTTGGTTTGAAAGTTTTTGATTTGGCTTTGCAAATACCGGTTGATGATATCTCTTCTGAGGCAGCGCTTGATGAGAAATCTTGTGCAGGTACCATAGCCTTTGGTATGGAGGCTATTGCAGGTGGGGCAGATTTATTATGTGTCGCTGCACTCGAGGTTAAACCAACAATCTCGGCACTTTCCATTCTTCAAGTGCTGGGTAATGTTCCGCTTGAAGACCTGGCTTTGATTAGAGAAGACGACGATAATGGCCCGCTTCTGAAAGCAATCAAAGTGGCGGAGGGGCAATCAAATAATAGTCTTGAAGTTTTGCGCAGGCTAGGGGGACGTGAAACAGCTGCCATATGTGGTGCTATATTAGCAGCGCGTTCACAGCATATCCCGGTAATCATCGATGGTTACACAGCATTGGCTGCTGCGCTTGTATTATACAAACTAGAGCCAAGTTCTTTGGATCATGTCAAGTTTGCACAGTTACCAGAAGCGATTGCTTTTATAAATATCTTGTCTGATATCGGTATGGATAGCATTTTGCATACAAGTATCAGTAAGGTAGCTGAGGAGGGGCTTTTGCTCGCCAGTGGTGTTTTAAAGTCTGCCTGTTTGTTGCTGCAGGGCAAGCCTTCATTGAACTAAGGGATTAAGCGACTTCTTCGTATTGTTGTTTTTGTGCTTTTTCTATAGAGCGTGTCACACGATCTTTAGGAAGGTAAGCAATTGCTTCGGTGCCTTCTCGTAATTTGGACTTCAAGTCGAAGGAACCTTGATGCATTTGTAATAATGCTTGAACGATTGTTAGGCCAAGCCCAGTTCCCTGTTCTGCATTGTTAATTGCGATGGTGCCTTGTCCGAAAGATGATAACACGATTGGAATTTCATCTTCCGGAATTCCAGGGCCAGTATCCTTGATTGAGATGTACTGACCACCTTTTGCGGTCCAGCCAACTTTAACTGTGATTTCACCACCAGGCGGTGTGAATTTCAATGCATTTGATACTAGATTTAACGTAATTTGACGAATGGCGCGCTCATCTACCCAAATGGTTGGCATGTCTTCTTCGTATTTGGTGTTCAACTCAACATTCTTTTGCTTGGCCTTGATGTTGATCATGTGGCAAGCTTCATCAACGACTGAAATCAATTTTACCTTTTCTTCTTTTAACTCGTGCTTTCCAGCTTCAATGCGTGAAATATCCAGAATTTCATTAATGAGTTTCAGAAGATGAGAACCAGAATTGTGGATGTCTCCAACATATTCCTTGTAGTTACTGTTCTCAATTGGCCCCATTATTTCATCGCGCATGATTTCCGAGAAACCCAAAATCGCATTGAGAGGCGTTCTGAGTTCATGACTCATCGTTGCCAGGAAGCGTGACTTTGCCATGTTTGCTTCTTCTGCACGACTTCTTGCAGCTTCAGAAATTGATTTTTCAGTTTCCAATTCTGCAATCAAAATCTCTTTGGTTGTTGTATGCTCAAGCATGGTTATAACCGCTTTTTTGAAGCGGTCAGCAATCATATAAAAGAACCCAACGGCTGCAATAGTAATCCCCCCCATCAAGATCATTGCTGGCTCATAGGTCATGATAAATCTTGACGCCAGAATTACACTTGCTGGTGCAATCATCATGAGTGCTGCGTGTCGAAATGCATAGGTCAGCATGCAAGTGACGGCCTGAAATACTAAAATTGCCGAGAATTGAACGATTGAATATTGATTGTCGGCGCAGTGGGTGCAGTCCATTGTGGTGTAAATCGCCCAGGCAATGGCTATGAAAGCCTGAATAGCAAAGAATATTTTTTGCCATCGCGCTGTGCTTTTTTTACCATTCTCTGCTTTCAGATATTTAACCGAAGCGTAACTTAACATGCCATGCGCCAGAATAGTCAGAATTGCCCATAAGCTTGCAATGTACCAACCCTGCCAATAAGAGCTGACCAAAGCGATCATAATAATCATGACAGGCATAACAAATGCTGCATTTGCCTGATGGCGGGCAAAGCTTTTCAGAAGATCTTCCTCATAAGCAATAGGGCCGTCACCGATTGATGCCATTCGAGAGCGAAAATCGCGCACAGCACTGCTAGAAGCAGTGCTTCTTTTAGATACATCGACGATGTTTTTATCAACGGATGTTGGAAAGTGCTTCATCAAACTGGCCAAACTCAATACTAAAAACCCAATTTTGGGCTAAACCCTAACCAAAAGTATCTGAAAATGGTTAACATGATGTTAGTGTTTGTGGTTGGTGGATATGGTTTGGAGCGATTCTTTTTTGCGTAGACGTCATAAAATTTGGGACTTTTTCAAAACATTACTGCTACTGGGCATTATGGCGCTTGGGTCAGCATGGCTAGCCAAGCAGAATGAAGTGACCTTGAATGGCGCTTACAGAGTCATTGATGGCGACAGTCTTATCGTGAATGGTCAGGAAATTCGCTTGCTTGGCATTGATGCGCCTGAGTATCAACAAAACTGTACGCTAAAAAATCAAGAAACTTACCCCTGTGGCAAGCAATCACGCACTTATCTGTCAAAATTGGTACAACGCGGAAGCCTGGAGTGTACGGGATCGGAAAAAGACAAATACCAAAGATTGCTTGCGATATGCAGTGTGGGTGAATTGGAAATAAACCAAAAGATGGTGCATGATGGATGGGCGGTTGCCTTTGGTGATTATGAGCGTGAAGAAGGTGAGGCTCAAGAAAAACAACTAGGAGTTTGGCAGGGTGGATTTGAAAGCCCGTCAACTTGGAGAGAGCAACAAAGGGATGCACATTCGGTCAGCTGGTTATCTCAATTTTCTTTTTGGTAGATGCTTGTTTTGTATATGAAATTTCTGAAAGGGTTCGACTTTTGAAGATATATGATGGGGGTAGAGCACCCAACCCAAGGCGCGTTCAAATATTTCTTAAGGAAAAAGGAATTGAAATTGAAGCGCAACAATTGGATTTAAATGCACATGAGCATCGCTCATCAGAAATGCTTGCGAAAAATCCTTTGGCAACGGTTCCGTTTCTCGAATTGGATGATGGAACCGTTATTTCGGAAACTCTAGCCATTTGTAGATATCTGGAAGAGTTGTATCCGCAGCCTAATCTGTTTGGTGCATCGCCACTTGAACGAGCCATGACCGAGATGTGGAGCCGTCGTATTGAATTTGGATTTTTCCTGCGGGTCGCACATTCATTTCGCCATTTGCACCCAGCCGCGGAAATTTTGGAAGGCGAACAAATTGCTGACTGGGGACGTAAAAACCAGAAACTTGCCGTTGAATATCTTGATATTCTGGATCAGCAGCTGGCTTCGCATGCGTTTATCGCAGGAGCCCGATTTAGTGTTGCAGATATTACGACCATTGTTACCATTCAATTTTTCAAACCGGCACGTATTCAATTGCCAGAAGAAGGATTACCTCATCTCAGAAGATGGATTGATACAGTTTCTGCCAGGCCTTCCATGGAACTTACTGTATGAAAATTGAAACTCTCCACAAGAGAATCAAAAAGTGTCGTGTTTGTATTGATGAACCAATAGGAACGCCCTTGCCACATGAACCAAGGCCTGTTGCGGTATTGTCTGAAAAAGCAAAACTCATGATAATAGGGCAGGCGCCTGGCACAAGAGTGCATGCTTCTGGTAAACCTTTTACCGACCCATCTGGTGATCGATTACGTGATTGGATGGGGATAGATGAAGCAGTTTTTTATGATGCAGACAAACTGGCAATCGCACCTATGGGTTTTTGCTTTCCCGGTCTTGATGCAAAGGGAGGCGACTTGCCCCCTAGAAAGGAATGTTCTCCACTTTGGCAAGCTGAAGTTCTAGACGCCATGCCGCAAGTTGAATTAATCTTGTTAATCGGGATGTATGCACAAAAGTTTCATATGAAAGACAATGCTGCAAAGACTTTAACCGAGACCGTTAAAAATTGGCGAAGTGTTTATAATTCATCCACTAATCCGAAGTTGTTGCCTTTGCCGCATCCGTCCTGGAGGAACAGTGGCTGGATTAAGAAAAATCCATGGTTTTCCGAGCAGCTGCTTCCGGAGTTGCGAAAAGAGGTTGCTCGTTTAGTCTGAATATATTTTGTCTTTTAATATAATATAGCTTTTGAAAGAATATGGTTCCAAAAATTTCCGTTTTGTGGAATGGTATTCTTAGCAAGGGAGATATTCATGGATAAGACAGATAGGGCGATTTTGGCAATTCTGCAGGAAGATTCGACGCTTCCCGTGGCAGATATTGCTCGAAAAGTAGGTCTTTCAACAACGCCATGCTGGCGACGCATTCAAAAGCTTGAAGAAGACAAGATAATCAAAAAACGCGTTGCCATTTTGGATCCTGAAAAAGTAAACGCTGGCGTAACTGTTTTTGTTTCCATCAAAACCGACAAGCACAATGAAGAATGGCTCAAACGCTTTGCAGAAGTGATTGTGAAATTTCCTGAGGTTGTAGGATTTTATCGCATGAGCGGCGATGTTGATTATCTGCTTAAAGTTGTCGTGCCGGACATCAATGCCTACGATCTCTTTTATAAGCGGTTGGTGAGTGACATTGATATTGAAAACGTGTCGTCTGCCTTTGCTATGGAACGGATTAAAGACACAACGCATTTACCTCTAAACTATGCGATAACGTAGAATTATTTTTTAACATATATCAGAATTGATACTTGAATTTCATCCTGGTGTTTTTTAACCTGTGGCTAGGGCAGCAGTGAAAACAATGGCAGGGAAAATAAGCTATGACTACATATACTTTACAGGGCATTGGTATTGATTTTAATGGAGCGCTACCACAGGCTGATGCATTTACTCCAAGCGTCTTTATGGACATAATATTCACCGATGGCATGCCTGTATTCTCATATGCATTAACTGGTGGTGGTGATCAGTTTCCTGAAGTGGATATCACGACAACCGCTTTTAGTATTTCTATCGGTGGCGTTGTTGTTCAACATCCTGGCGGTCAGGACGAGGCTTTTGTTGGTTTTGTTGATTGGACTGATGAAAATGGTGTTTCGCGGTCAACCACAATACTGAACATATACGTGATTTCATCTGATATTGATAATTGGTTTGTTCTTGGCGGCGATCCTCTGCCTGCTTTTGCCAATGTAAGTGAATTCAATGATTTCTTAGATAATAATCTAACTGACGTTGGTGGTGTGACAACTGGCCCATTTGCCCCAAATACGGATATCCCTGTTGATGGCTTGCCTGGTGTAATGTCTACTGAGAATGACATTCTTCAAGGAACTTCTGGAAATGATGTCATTAATGGTGGTGTAGGCAACGATATTATTAATGGCAATGATGGTGATGATACTATTAACCCAGGAGAGAATGACAGTTCAGATTTATTATTCGGCTCAACTGGCAATGATGAATATATCTTTACGGGCATTGTCGGAGCGAATTCTTATTACGAATTAAATTATAGTAACTTGTCAGCTGGTATTATACTGACGGCTAATGGAGCAACTAATACAGGTTCAGTAGACAAAGGTGTAAATGGTACTGATACGCTTACCGACGTTGCAAATCCGCTTAATACGGGTTGGTTTAATGGCGGCATCAAATGGGTTGGTACTGCATTTGATGATGTTTTCAATATAACAACTGGCAACGAACAGTGGAATCAAGTTTCAGGCGGCGCTGGTAATGATACGTTCAACATCACACGTACTGGATCAGGTGTAACCAGAATTGATTACTCTGGTGCTGCTGCTGGTATTAATGTCGATCTCTCAACTGGTATGGTAAGCGATGACGGTGACGGCGGTGTTGATACAATCAACGGTGATGTTTGGGAAATTCGAGGTTCCAACTTTACGGATACGATTGTCGGTAGCAATAACGATGAATCATTCATTGGCCGTGGCGGAAGTGATACTATTGATGGGGGCGGTGGTTTTGACCGTCTTCGGTATGATCGTAGTGGGGTTGATAGTGGTGTGAATGCCGACTTAAGTACTGGAATTGTAACTGGTACTTGGTTTGGTCAGGCTTTTACTCATACTATTAGTAATATCGAGTGGTTACGAGGTTCTAACTTAAACGACACGATTGTTGGTAATGATTCGGGTAACCGACTACAGGGACGTAATGGTGATGACGTCATTACAGGCGGTGCTGGCAATGACCAAATAGATGGTGGTGATGGCGATGATACTATAACACCTGGTGAAAATTTGGGTTTCGACCAATTATTTGGTTCAACGGGTAATGATACTTATGTCTTTACAGGGGTCGTGGGAGCTAATTCTTACTATGAACTAAACTATAGCAATTTATCCGCTGGTATTATTTTAACAATTAGTGGAATAACGAACACCGGGTCTGTTGATAAAGGCATTAATGGTACAGATACCATAACAGATGTTGTTGCACCGCTGAATACTGGCTGGTTTAACGGTGGCATTAAATGGGTTGGTACTGCTTTTGATGATGTTTTCAATATTACCACAGGTGACGAACAGTGGAACCAGGTTTCTGGTGGCGCTGGTAATGATACATTCAATATCGGTCGTGCTGGTACTGGGGCAACTAGAATTGATTATTCAGGTGCTGCAAGTGGCATTAATGTAAATCTGTCTACGGGCATAGTCAGCGATGATGGTGATGGCGGTGTTGATACAATCAATGGTGCTGTTTGGGAAATTCGCGGAACCAATTTCAATGATATATTAATAGGTGCCAGCGGTGATCAGTCTTTCATTGGTCGTGGTGGCAACGATATGATAGATGGTGGAGATGGATTTGACCGTATCCGCTACGATCGCTCTGGTCTTGATGGTGGTGTTAATGTCGACCTTCTCGCAGGCACTGCAACGGGCAGTTGGTTCGGTCAGGCGTTTACCCATACACTAAGTAATCTTGAGTGGGTTCGTGGAACGCGCACGGGCAATGATACTATTATGGGCAACTTTGATGGCAATCACCTTGAAGGACTCGGTGGTAATGATGTTATTGATGGTGGCGGTGGTGCTGATATCATATATGGTGGCGATGGTAACGACACGCTTAATGGTGGAGCGCAAAGTGACCAACTGTTTGGTGGCGATGGCGACGATATTTTGAACGGTGGCACAGGAGTTGATATAATTGATGGTGGTGACGGGATTGATACGCTTGATCTGTCTGCTGCTACCAATGCTCAAACCATCAACCTTGCTTCAAATATCAACATCGGTGGTTTTGCCAATAATGATACATTCTTGAATATTGAGAATGTTATTGGTTCTGCAACGCGTGGCGATGATATTACAGGTTCGCGCGAAGACAATGATATTTTTGGCATGGGTGCTGGTGATATCCTGCGTGGCTTTAGAGGCGACGACATGCTGGATGGCGGCACGGGCAATGACTTCCTGTTTGGTGGCATTGGTGCTGATGATCTCGACGGTGGCGATGGGATTGACTGGGCTGTTTATACAGATTCTAGCACTGGTGTAACGGTTGACCTTTTGGCAGGTACCGGCTCTGACGGTACGGCTGAAGGCGATACACTGGTTAACATCGAGCGCATTCGCGGGTCATTCCATGATGATAATCTAACCGGCGACAATGGTAGTAACCGTATTC
This sequence comes from uncultured Rhizobiaceae group bacterium, assembly GCA_938030595.1. GTDB lineage: Bacteria > Pseudomonadota > Alphaproteobacteria > Rhizobiales > Rhizobiaceae > JAALLB01. Next base: position 26,352 of record CALHIB010000221.1, read on the forward strand.
TGGGTGATAATGGTGCTGATACGATCAATGGTCTTGGTGGTGTTGATATTATCCGTGGTGGTAATGGTAACGATATCATCAATGGCGGTGCTGATCGTGACGCCATTCAGGGT